>NZ_CAHJXL010000002.1:625260-937891 GCF_903645315.1 Victivallis sp. Marseille-Q1083 | reverse complement strand
CAACGGGGGAAAGGGGGAATATGCTCAATTTGCAAAAAAACGACAATATCCGACTCTGAAAATAAAAACTTCCGAATCTTCTGAACATTTCTCGACGATTCGAAAGTTTCATGCAACATTCAGGTTAATGAAAGCCGCGTTTTCCTGCAGAAAACCAGTCAACGTTTTGTTGTGGTGAACCCGCAGGTTATCCAGAATCAAATACACTTTCCGATCATTTTGACGAATCAGACGTTCCATAAATTGGATCAGGAGTTGAGCCGTCATCGTTTCGCTGTAAAACATGAAATGAGTTTTCCCCTGGTTGGTAATCGCGCTGATCATATTAACTTTTTCGCGTACCGGATTGACTGCTTGCACCGGGGTGTTGCCTTTCGGCGCATAACTGCGGCCCTTGGCCTCGTCATTGCGAATTCCTGTTTCATCCCCCAAAAGATATCCGCGTCTTCTGATTTTGCCAGCTTTTTGATTCGGGGATACTCCTCAATCAGCCATTTTTGAACGTGCGCCTCATTGCGCTGATAAGCTTTCTTAACTGGTTTTTGTGGGGTAAATCCCCAGCGTTTCAAGTACTCCCCCATGGTTCGAACTGGTATTTCGATTCCAAACGAAATCTTGATGTGCAATCGTACCGCCTGACGAGTCCAGAGCGCAAATGGCAATCTTAACTGATCCGGACAATGATCGACCAAATCTTTCCGTATCTTGGTCTCCTCATGCGGAAGCAGACGGCGTCCAAAGCCGACTGGACGACCGCATTTCTTTACTTTCAAAGCAGGCAAGCCGCTTTTTTTCCACCTGCTTATCCACTTGCCTACCGTATTGCGGTGTGCTCCGACGATTTTTCCGATTTCCGTACAATTATTACATTTGCCGCTTTGATACAATCTCACGGCCTGCTTGCGCCGCTCTTCAAGAGCGACCTTATCGAGTTTTCGTGCATCTTGAGGTTCCATGATGATAATATACACCTTCAAGCAAATATTGCACGTATGTTAATTGCCGAATCTATATAACCGAAGGACGGAAATTTACAATCAGGAGCGGCAAATTGATGAGCGTCATCCTTATACCGAGGTGGATTTGCAGTCTGAATTGAAAGATGTGTTATTCGAATTGCCGAAAAAAACGACCGTCTTCAAATTTTGTCCGCCGGAGTTATCGTCACGGTTGATTCTGCCGGCGACTTCCGACGCCGGCGGGGACACAAGTCGCAACTCGGAATACTTTTTATCACTTGAATTATCCGATTTCTTTTGATTTTTTACCGCCTGGCTCTATAGTTCTCCCGGAACAATGAAACTGGGGAGGGATGAAAACACATGATGTGGCAGATAACGGCGGGTGAAAAAAGTTTGGCGTTCGATGACGCGACGCATTCAGTGCATTTCCGGGATGGAGACTGGACACATGTTGTCAAATTGGAAGCGGTTTTGTCGTATTCCCGGGAAGAACAGCCTTGGCGGCTGCGGCCGGGCAACTTGCACCGTTGCGATGGCGCGGTCCGGGCGCCGGAGTTGCAAATTGCGGCGGAGTTTGACGACTTTACAGCCGACCTGGCGTTCCGTTTCGATAAAAATGGCCGGTTGCGCAGCTCGGTCCGCTGGAAAGCGGCGGTGCCGTTGTCTTCAGCGGTTTTTGCCTTTGCGCTGCCTTTTCCGGCAGTGGAGCATCCAACGCTGCCGATGTCGCTCTACAACGGCAATCCGTCGACCGGCGCGTCCGGCGCGCCGCATTTCAGAACGGATTGCGCGGACTGCCTGCTGCTGGAAGAGACGCGTTTGCCGGTTCCCGGCGGCAATGTCGAATTTGACGGCCACTTCTTTTCATTGCTGCTGGAGCCGTCCGAAGCCGACGAGTGGTCGCTGGGGCTGGAACGCCGCTCCGGCGGAGAGACCGCTTTGCTGTTCACATCCGGGGCGGTGGCCGTCAACGGCCGCAAGGATCATATTTACGGCCTGAAATGCCGACTGGTCCCGTTTTCCAGTTGTTACCGTGAACTCCGGCCAGACGATACCCTGCGAAAAAATTTTGCCATTCACTGGGGGACGCTGGAGTCGCCCGGTCACGGTTTTCGGGATTTGCCGCAGAGTGCGTTCAAGCTGTTCTCGCCGCAGGCGGAGCCGGTTCTTTCCCGGACGGCAATGATCGCCCTGAAACGGTCGGCACTCGACGAACGCAGTATGCCGGATGGTTATATCTGCGTGCCGCCCGGCAACATTTACCGGGCGCCGGTCTATTATCTGTACGGCTGGACCGGTCAATCGTTCCGGTTGGCGTTCTGCGATATCAAATACGGCGTGCTGTTTGACGCGCCGGAATACATCGATCGTGCCCGGCGGCATCTTGATTTCTTTCTGGCGTACAGCGGAACGGGCCTGCCCGGCTTGCGCCATACGTATTACCGGTTGCAGGAGGAACGCTGGGAAGCCGAACCGGAAGGATTTTCCGTCCGGGCGCTCGGCGAAACCTATTCGGACCTCGGGCGGATTCTGGTGTTCGCCCGGGAGCATCGGCTATCAATGCCGAACCATTACCTGGAGTGCCTGTGCGAAGGGATGGATTTCATGCTGTCGCACCTGCTGCCCTGCGGCATTCCGCCGGTAATGTGGCGACCGGACGGCAGTGCGGCTGCCGAAGAAATTTCGGCTGCCGGCACCGCTTATCTGACCGGATTGTGGCATTGCTGGTCATTGACCGACGATCCGAAGTACCGTTCCGCCGCCGAATGGCTGTTGCGGAACTATTGGATGATCGGCGGCGACCGGTTCGACCGGCCGTTTTCCCATGCTACGCTGGATTCCGGCTGCGAGGACAAGGAGGCCGGCATTCCGTTTTTTACTGCCGCCGCACTGGCCTGGCGCTTGACCGGAGAAACGGAATACCGCCATTGGGCGGAAGTGACTGCCGATTGGCTGTTGAGCTGGATGTATTGCTGGAACGTGCCGTTTGCGCCGGAGAGTTTCTGCCGGCGCAACGGGTTCAAGAGCCTCGGCTGGTCGACGGTCAGCGTGGAAAACCAGCATCTCGACGTTTTCTTCCCGGCCTGGGAACTGTTTGAATTCGGTCTGGAGACCGGCAATGACTACCTGCAGCAGGCCGGTTCGATCGCGTTTGCCGCCTGGAGTCACGGCATCTCCCAAGGCGGCGGCGACTGGATGTTCCAGACTCCCGGCCATCAGGGCGAACAATTTTTTCAAACCAACTGGACTTTTCCGCTGTGTGAGGCGATCGCCCATTACCCCGAGCCGTTCCGGAGCTATTTCAAGCAGGCCGGCTTCCGGTTCGACGGCGATGATCGTCAATTGTGGCGGGGCGGTTACAATCCGTGGGACGTCAGTTGGATTATCGCATTGGTGTTCGATGCGGCGCTGTCGTTTGAATGGCACGGGCGCCGGACCGGCGGGAACGGCATCCGCGGCTGAAAACGATTGCCAAACGCTCTTGCCGGATCTCGAAGGATGCCGTCGATTTCAGCGGCGCAACCGCGGAGCGGCCGGTAATGGGGCCAGCCAGCTTTCCGGCGTGTTGAGCAATTCCGTCAGCGCATCGAGAAAACAGGCGCCCTGCCGGGCGTCGATCAGCGCATGATTCAACTGCAGCGCCAGCGGAATGCGTCCGCCGGCATTCATCTTGCCCCAGCTAAAAATGGCGATGCTCTGCCGCCGGCTCAAAGCGGCATTGGAGAGCGCGGTAAAGGAAAACCAGGGAATGCAACTGGCGCAGAAGTAATCCCGCCGCTGACGCACCGCCGGATCGAAAATACCATTTCTGGCCCGCTCGACGGCAGCAGTCGCCGCAACCAGAAAAGTTCCGAAAGAGTCGGCCCGCTCGATCAGCGCCATCGTGAACAAATCGTCAGCGCCGAGAATCGGCGTCAGCACGGCGACGCGCTCGAATTCAATCACGGTTTCCGGTTCAATGATCCGTTGGCGAAACGACGGAACGCAGTTGACCGCCGTCAGAATCGGATAGAGCATGGCCAGAAAAAACGAACACCGGCGTTGTCCGGCCAGCCGGTGAACCGCCGCCGCTTCGATTTCAACGGTCAGATTGAAAAGTTGATTTTCAAACGTTCGATAATATTCGAAACTGCGCCGCCGCGGCCAACTGCTTTGATCGATGATGCGATAAGGCGCTTCCAAGCGTTCTCTCCAGCTTCCACTACCGGCGAACCGGCTTCTGGTAGACTTTGCCGAACACCTTCATCACCTGCTGCAAATCATCCCAGGCATCCGCTTTGCCGCCGGGCGTGCGCAACAGATAGGCCGGGTGATAAGTCGGCATCACCGGAATCCCGCGATATTCGTACCAGTGGCCGCGCTTGCTGCGAATGCCTTCCAGTTTCAATAGAAAGCGCAATGCAACGGCGCCGAGCAATACGATCACCTTCGGCTGGATCAACTCGATCTGCCGGTTGAGGTAGCCGATGCAGGACGCCGCTTCATCCGGTTCCGGATTGCGATTGCCCGGTGGCCGGCATTTGACGACGTTGGCGATGTAGACGCTTTCGCGGGTGAACTGCATGGCGGCAATCATCTTGTTGAGCAACTGACCGGCAGCGCCGACAAACGGCCGCCCCTGCAAATCTTCATCACGGCCGGGACCTTCGCCGATGAACATCAAATCCGCTTGCGGATTGCCTTCGCCGAATACCACATGGTTGCGCGTCGGAGCCAGCCGGCAACGGGCGCACTGCGCGGTAATCGCCGCCAGCTCCTCCAGCGAGGCAGCTTGCCGCAACGGAATTTCCTGATCGGGCGGCAATGTGGACGGACGGGTCGGCTCCGGCTGCGCCTGGCGGAACGGACGGGCCCCCGGCGGTTCCGGGCGGGGCGAGGGCGGAGCCGGGGTGGAAGACTGCGGCGCCGGCGCCATCCTGTCGACACGGCGGGGCAGGGCCGCCTCCGGACGGGCGGGAACGGCTTGGCGGTCGGTGAAAAATTCTTTCAGGACAGCATCGTCGACGTCGACTGCCTGGTATTTGCGCTGCTCATGGGCGATGCTTTCGAGCAGCTCGTCAAAAAAAACTTTGGCCATGATTTCTCCGCCGGCTTTCCGCGACTTGCGCTTGCGAATTGCCGGATTGAATGATATGTTATAGAACATTGCTTTATAATAATCGCACAAACATAAAATTCAATTGGAAAGCGTATCGTAAAATGAAAGTAATCGTCGCGTATTCCGGCGGTCTGGACACTTCCGTCATCGTCAAATGGGTCAAGGAAACGTATCATGCCGAAGTGATCGGCTTCTGCGCCGATGTCGGCCAGGAGGAGGAACTCAACGGCGTCGAAGCCAAGGCGATCCGTACCGGCGCGACGAAATGCTATGTCGAGGACCTGACCGAAGAGTTCGCCCGTGACTTCATCTTCCCGATGATGCAGGCCAATGCGATTTATGAAGGGACCTACCTGCTGGGTACTTCGATCGCCCGGCCGTTGATCGGCAAGCGCCTGATCGAAATAGCCCGGGCCGAAGGCGCCGATGCGATCTGCCACGGCGCCACCGGCAAAGGCAACGACCAGGTGCGTTTCGAGTTGACCGCCTACGCGATGGAGCCGAATATCAAGGTTATCGCTCCATGGCGGGAATGGAATTTCACCGGCCGGATGGATCTGGTCGAATACGCCAGGAAAAACGGCATTCCGGTGTCGACGACGGCAGCCAAGCCCTACAGCATGGACCGCAACCTGTTGCACATCAGTTTCGAGGGCGGCGTGCTGGAAAATCCGTGGAATGAATTTCCGGAGGACATCGCCGTGATGACCAGTCCGCTGAGCAAGGCGGCCGACGCGCCGGAAGACGTCGTCATCACCTTTGAAAAAGGGGTGCCGGTCAAGGTCAACGGCGAGGAACTGTCGCCGGCGTGCCTGATGCGCAAACTGAACGCACTCGGTAAAAAACATGCGGTCGGCCGGGTCGATATCGTCGAAAACCGTTTCGTCGGGATGAAATCGCGCGGCGTCTATGAAACGCCCGGCGGTACGATTCTGCACCATGCCCACCGGGCGATGGAATCGATCACGATGGACCGCGAAGTGATGCACCTGCGCGACAGTTTCATTCCGCGTTATGCCGACATGGTCTACAACGGTTTCTGGTATGCGCCGGAGCGGGAAATGCTGCAGGCGGCAATCACCGAAAGCCAGCGGTTCGTCACTGGCGAAGTGCGAGTCAAGCTGTTCAAGGGCGCCTGCCATGTGACCGGCCGCCGTTCGGAATACAGTTTGTATGACGACGCGATCGCCAGCTTCGAAGGTGCGGATGCCTACAACCACAAGGATGCCGAAGGATTCATCCGGTTGAATGCTTTGCGGCTGCGGGTGCTGGCCCGCAGCAAACAGCATCGTTATTGATTGGGATTCGAATTCCGGCTGCCGAATCTGCGGCAGCCGGAATTGTTTTTGCTCCGCCGTCCCGGCCGGAAAAGGGCAGGGGGAGCGGCAATGGTGAAAAAACGGGAACAGGAGAAGTTTAACCTGTGGCGGAAGTGCAGCCTCCGGATTTGTTGCCGTGGACGGAAGTCCTCCGGCTGTTATTGCCTTCGCTGCGCCGCCGCTGGCGCATTCTGGCGGGGCTGCTGTTGCTGCTGCTCGCCGCACTTCTCTGCAACTACATCTCGCCGCTGGTCCAGCGCTATTTCGTCGACAAAGTCTTGATTGAACGTTCCTATCCGCAATTCTGGCCGACATTGCTGATCCTGGTCGGCCTGACGCTGGCCGGCATGGCTGCACAGTCGCTGCAATTTTACGGCAACAGCCGGCTGGGGGTTTCCGTTTCGCTGGATCTGCAGCGATTTTTCACCGGACACCTGTTGCGTTTGCCGAGCGATTTTTTCGATTCGGCCGGCAGTGCTTATTTGAGCGGCCGTTTTACCCGCGATTTGGCCGAACTGCGGCCGCTGTATTCCGGCGCGGTGTTCAATCTGTTGTCGATCGCGCTGCAGTTCATCGGCGGCGGCGTGCTGCTCTGTTATTTCGAATGGCGCCTGTTCGTCCTGGCGGCGACCGCCGCCATCCTGCTGTACTGCCTCAACCGCCGCTTCGTCCGCAAACAGTTCGAGCTGGCCTGGAAGCAGCAGGAGGCATCGGCGGTCACCCACGGCAAGCTGCAGGAATCGTTCAGCAATATCAAACTGGTGAAAACTTCCGCCCGGGAAGCGGAAACCCAGGGAAAGTTGCTCGACCAATTTTCCGAAATTTACAAACTGAACCTTTCGGCGCTCAATCTGACCGTGATCCGGCGGGAAATCATCCGGGCCATCCCGCTCGGCTGCCGGGGAATCCTGCTGGCGGTCGGCGCCTGGTATGTCGTCAAAGGCATACTGTCGCCCGGCGCGCTGCTGGCGCTGCAAGCCTATTTCAACATGCTGCTGCGGCCGGCGGTCAATCTCGGTTATCTGGAGTGCAACCTGCAGCAATCGCGTGCCGCGGCCGCCCGGCTGCGGGCGCTGGAAAAGCAGTTGCCGGAAGTCAATCTGGAAAGCGGCCGGATCTTGGAACATCTGTCCGGCGATGTCAAATTCGAGCAGGTCACCTTCGGGTACCGTCCCGGCCAGCCGGTCCTGAGGGAACTGACGCTGGAAATCAACCCGGGTGAAATGGTGGCGGTGGTCGGTCCCAGCGGAGTCGGCAAAAGCACCCTGGCGGCGCTGCTGTTGCGGCTTTACCGGCCGGAATCCGGCCGAATCCGGCTGGACGGCAATGACCTGGCGGAAATCAAGCTGCAGTCGCTGCGCGACAAGATCGGTTATGTCAGCACCAAACCGCAGCTGTTGGACGACACTTTGCGGGCCAATCTGCAATTCGGCAATCCGTCGGTCGGCGATGCGGCGATGCTGGAGTTGTTTCAACGCACCGGCAGCGAAGACATCCTGACGGCTCTCGGCGGCCTGGACGGCAAGCTGGGCGAGGCCGGCAGCCGGTTGTCGGCCGGCCAGCGGCTGCGGATCACGATCATCCGGGAATTGCTGCGGAACGTCGACATGATGATCCTGGACGAGCCGTCGGCGACACTGGACGGCCGGCTGGAACAGCAGATCGCGCAATTGCTGCACCGGGAACTGGCCGGCCGCACCGTCATTATCATCACCCACCGCCAGTCGTTGATGCAGATGGCGCAACGGGTGGTGATGCTGCAGGATGGCCGGGTCGCGGCCGACGGCACCTATGAGACGTTGCTCCGGGAATCCGCGGCCTTCCGGGCGCTGCTGGCGCAGTTGAGTTGAATTGAAGAGCGGCAAAAGAATTGGCGAAGGGATTGACAGGGTTGTGGAATGGTGATACAATTAACGATTGCCGCACTTGATGGACGGCGGCATAATTCGCGGTTGAGAAGGGATAAGTGTTAAATGGCGATAAATGATTGCCTTTCCGGTCTGGTCTGCCTGCAAAGCATCGTGCAGAATTTGCGGCGGCAGGTGAATTTCGACGCATTGCTGACCGGGGAATTGAAGGAAAATTACCGTACCGATCAGACCGGTACCGTCCTGGCGCTGGCAGAACAGTTGCAGTTGGGGCCGGAATTGAAGGAAGCCGGCCTGGCCGGGCTGGCCACCGCCGTCGGGCCGACGCTGGTGCAACTGGCGGACAATCACTGGATCTGCCTGATTGACCCGGGGCAACTGGAAAAGCTCAATGCAGTCGTCTATTTCGACCCGTTGTCGCCGGCGCCGCATATGGTCAATTGTCCGGTGGAGCAATTCAAGCGGAAACCACTGGAAACCGTCATCGGTTTCCGATCTTTGCAGAACATCGACATCGTCAAATATTCCCGGTTGTTCTGCCTGGTTTCGATCGGCAAACATCACGGGTTGCCGTTGGATCTGCGGCGGCTGATGCACGATTATGCGATCGGCGAAGCGGATATCGGCGACCGGCTGATGGCGCGAATCCTGAACGACCAGCAGATGAAATGCAAGGCAGTGAAACTGCCCTGGAAAAAATTGTTCCACCTCGGCGACGCTTTCCCGTTGATCGCACTCAAAAAGAACGGCGGAAGCCTGATCGTCTGCGGCGTGCGCCGGTCGGAAAAGGACGGCGACCAGCTGGTCGTCGTCGATCCGGCAAACAAGGCGGAGCAGGGAGGGACGCATTTCCAATTCTGGGACCGGGAGCAATACGAAGAGAATTGCGCCGGCCGCGGCTGGCTGATCAAACGGGTCTATTCGCTGTCGAGCGAAGAACAGCCGTTCGGGCTGCGCTGGTTCATTCCGGAATTCCTCAAACTGAAAGGAGTCTTCGGACAGATCATCCTGGCGGTGCTGATGATTAACGCGATCGCCCTGGTGACGCCGCTGTTTTTCCAGATCGTCGTCGACAAAGTGCTGGTCAACGAAACCTACGATACGTTGAACGTGCTGGGAGTCGCGATCATTCTGGCGCTGGCCTTCAACTGCGGCATGGAATTTCTGCGCAGTTATCTGTTGCTCTTCGCCACAAACAAGATCGACATCAGCACCGCGACCAAGACCTTCCGGCACCTGATGCGGCTGCCGATCGATTTTTTTGAAAAGGTTCCTTCCGGAGTCTTGCTCAAACACATGCAGCAGACCGAAAAAATTCGCGGCTTTCTTTCCGGCAACCTGTTTTTCACGGTGCTGGAATTGCTGTCGCTGGTGGTATTCGTTCCATTCCTCTGGCTGTACAGTCCGCCGCTGACCGGGGTGGTGCTCGGTTTCGCGTTGGTCATGGCGCTGGTGATCGCTCTGCTGATCAAACCGTTTCAACACCGGCTGCATGAGCTGTATCAGGCGGAGGGCAAACGCCAGAGCCGGCTGGTCGAATCGATCCACGGCATCCGGACGGTAAAATCGCTGGCGCTGGAACCGGTCGAGGAAAAAGCCTGGGACGACACGACCGCTTATTCGATCAACGCTTATTTCAGTGTCGGCAAGATTTCGATTACCGCCCGGGCGATCAGCCAGTTTCTGGAGACGACGATGACGGTCACGGTCATCTGGCTCGGAGCGCTGTCGGTATTCAACCATACGATGAGCATCGGTGCCTTGATCGCCTTTCAAATGCTTTCCGGCCGGGTTACCGGGCCTTTGGTCAAACTGGTCTCGCTGATTCACGAATACCAGCAGGTGGCGCTGTCGGTCCGGATGCTCGGGGTGGTGATGAACTCCCGGCCGGAGCCGGCCGGCGGCGGCGTGCGCAACGCGCTGAAAGGCAAGGTCGAATTCGACAACGTCACCTTCCAATATACGCCGGATGGACCGCAGGTGATCCGGAATTTCAGTCTCGAAATCAATCCCGGCACGGTCATCGGCATCGTCGGCCGCTCCGGGTCCGGCAAAACGACGCTGACCAAGCTGCTGCAGGGCCTGTATCCGGTACAGCAGGGCTTGGTCAAGCTGGACGGCATCGACCTGCGGGAAATCGACAAGGCGCATTTGCGCAGCAGCATTGGTGTCGTACTGCAGGAGAATTACTTTTTCAGCGGCACGGTCCGGGAAAATATCTGCCTGACCAAAAAAAGCGCTTCGCTGGAGGAGATCATCTATGCGGCCAAGCTGGCCGGCGCCGACGAATTCATCCAGCGACTGCAGAAGGGGTACGACACCTATCTGGAGGAAAACGCTTCCAATTTGTCCGGCGGCCAGAAACAGCGGCTGGCGATCGCCCGGGCGCTGCTGACCAATCCGCCGATCCTGATTTTCGACGAAGCGACCAGCGCGCTGGACCCGGAGAGCGAAGAAGTCATCCAGAACAATCTGAACGCCATTTCGCGCGGCCGGACGGTGCTGATCATTTCGCACCGCCTGTCGATCGTCAGCGGCGCCGACCGCATCCTGGTGCTGGAAAATGGCGAGAGAGCCGCTTTCGCACCGCACCGGGAATTGATGAAAATGCCTGGAACTTACCATGACTTCTGGATGCAGCAGCTCGGCCGCCATCAACTGTCCGGCAATTCCGCCGCTTCGCTCCAGGTCGCCAACCAACTCGGATCAATTACAATATCATGAAAAAACAGCATATTTCATCGGATGCCGTCGCTTTTCAAAGCGATGCACTGGAACTCGCCAGCCGGCGGCTGCCCTGGTGGGGCCGCGTCGGGCTGCTCTGGGCCGCGTTATTTTTTGCCGGTGTCGTAGTTTGGGCCTGCGTTTCCGAAGTGGACGTCATCGTCACCGCCACCGGCAAAGTGGTGACCGATCACGATATCGTGTTGAAACCGTATGAACGTTCGGTGATCAAGGAGATCAATGTCAAGGTCGGCGATTTCGTCAAGAAAGACCAGGTGCTGATCACCTTCGACACGACGATCAGCCAGGCGGAAGCGCAGCGGTTCGGCAGTCAGCTGGAGAGCCTGCGGGCCGAATTCAACCGGGTGCGGGCCGAATTCACCGGTCAGCCCTACCGGGCGACCGATCCGGAATCGATCGCCGAACGGTACCAGGAGGCGATCTACCGGCAGCGGCAGAGTTCCTATCGGGCCAAAATCGATTATTATGAAGAGAATATCAAGCGGATTGAGGCGGCGCAAAAGAGCCAGAAGGAAAATTTCGAGAAACAATACGAAAGTCTTCAGGTGCTCGGCGACATCATCGGCATCTACAAACAGGTGGAGGAAGGCGGCGGATCGGTCACCCGGCGGGAAATGCTGGAGTGGAAATTCAAGCAGCTTCAGGTGGAAGGCGACGTCGCCAACCTGCGCAATTCGCTGACCGAACTGGAACATGAACATCAATCGGCGGTCGCCCAGCGGGAATCGTTCATCGAAGAGTGGAATCAGACCATTTCCGAGCAGTTGGTGACCACCGAACGCGATATGTCCAACATCGAAAAACAGTATGAGAAAGCGCAGCGGCTGGCCACCTACGACCTGCTGCGGTCGCCGGCCGATGCCACGGTGCTGGAAATCGCCTCTTTTTCGGCCAATTCGGCGGTACGGGAAGCGGAAGCGCTGATTACGCTGGTGCCGGTCACCGAAAAGCCGGAACTGGAGGTGGAGCTCCAGCCGCGGGATATCGGCAAAGTGGAGGTCGGCAGCACCGCCAGGATCAAGCTGAATGCCTATCCATTCCAGAAGTACGGCACTTTGGAAGGCCGTATCCGGACGATCTCGGACAATACGCTGGAACAGGCCGGCAGCAAAGGCGAGGCGAAAACCTTCTATCGGGCCCGGCTGGAAGTCAGCGGGCGGCTGGAATACGTGCCGGAAAACTTCCATCTGCGGCCGGGCATGGAAGCGCAAGTGGACATGCGGGTCGGCAAACGGCGAATCATCGAATACATTCTGCATCCGCTGATCAAAGCGCTTGATCAATCGGCGCGGGAACCGTAAGAATCACCCGGCATTCGGCGTTGTTCCCCGGCGGCGCTGGAGCCGAATGACTTAAAACGGCTCCGACGCCTCCGGCATTTCGGCCAGGACGGTTTGGTACAGCTCCAGAATTTCATCGGAAAAGCAGCAGAATATCACCTCCTGCGGCCAGCCGTCCGTCCAGGACCGGACGGTCCGGACGGCAATTCCGGCAGCTTCCCGTTTGGGATAACCGTAAACGCCGATCGAAATACCCGGGAAGGCAACCGACCGGCAACGTTCCGCCGCCGCCAGCGCCAGCGAGTTGAGGTAGCAATTGCGCAGCAGCGCCGCTTCCCGGCAAGAGCCGCCGCGCCAGACCGGACCCGGCGTATGAATGATGTAACGGGCCGGCAGCCGGAAGCCCGGCGTCAGGCGCGCTTCGCCGGTTTTGCAGCCGCCGAACTTTCGACAAACTTCCAGCAATTCCGGTCCGGCGGCCCGGTGGATGGCGCCGTCAACGCCGCCGCCGCCCAGCAAAGAACAATTTGCCGCATTGACGATGGCATCGACCGGCAGGGTGGTGATATCGGCTTTGACTGCCCGAATTCGCATAGATGTCTACCTCCGGTGTATGATGGCTCGCTGACGGAATAATATAGCCTTTCCCGCCGGCAATGCCAAACGGTAAAAATTTATGACCGCTGAATTTCCGCCATTTGAAATTCGCTTTTTCAATTGTATAGTAAGAAGCATTGCCAAAAATAAGAATCGGTTCAAGGCGGGACGGCACGGCAAAGCGTGCCATCCGAAGAGGAGAACGCTTTGAAGAAAGCGCAACTCAATATGGGTGAAGGATAAAGCGGCGCGAAAAAAGCGGAACGGAAATTTTGGTCGATGCGGAATGATTGACCGGTATCGTTTTGACCGGCATATCGCTTTTTTCAGGCTCTCTGGAATTTCAGAAAATCTTCGATAATTCCCTCTTTTGTTCAGTAAGCAACGATCAATTGCGCCTTCAATACTGTCTGGAGGCGAAAGAAAAAATTACGGTAACGTTCTCAGAAGGACATCTCATGACACAGGATATGACAACGGGGAACCCGCTGAAAGTGATTATCCGGTTTTCATTGCCGGTCTTTCTCGGGTGTCTGTTTCAACAGTTTTACAGCATGGCCGACACGATCATCGTCGGACGGACCATCAGCGTGCAGGCGTTGGCGGCGGTCGGCGTCACCGGCGGCGTCAGTTTCCTGGTGCTCGGCTTCTTTTTCGGGCTGACCGGCGGTTTCGCGGTGATTACCGGCCAATGTTTCGGCGCCAAGGACTATGACGGCGTGCGGCGCTCGGTGGCAACCTCCACGCTGTTGTGTATCGTGACCACGCTGGCAATCACGTTACTGTGTGTTTTGACGGTCCGGCCGCTGTTTGAAGTGATGAATACGCCGGACGATCTGATGGAAGATACCGTCATCTACATGTCGGCGATTTATTACGGCATCTGGGCGACGGTATTCTACAATATGATTTCAAGCATCATCCGCGCCCTCGGCGACAGCGTTACGCCGCTGATCTTTCTGGTGGTCGCGTCGTTGCTGAACATCGGGTTGGATTTCCTGTTCATTCTGACCTTCGGCATGGGGGTCGCCGGCGCAGCCTGGGCAACGGTCGTCTCCCAGGCAGTTTCCGGTTTTCTCTGTCTCTGGTATGTGTCATGCAAATTTCCGATTCTCAAATTGAAAAAAGCGGATTGGAAATGGGATTTCGCCTTTGCCTGGGAACACTTGCGGGTCGGCTTGCCGATGGCGTTCCAATTTTCGATTACGGCGGTCGGCTGCATCATTCTCCAATCGGTCCTGAATCTGTTCGGTTCGACCGCGGTCGCCGGTTTCACCGCCGGCTCCAAAATCGATCAACTGGCCGTGCAGACGCTCGCTTCGCTCGGTCTGACCATGGCCACTTATGCCGCCCAGAACTTCGGCGCCGGCAAGATCGGCCGCATCCGTTCCGGCGTCAACAAAGCGACGGCAGTCTGTGTGGTCTGCAGCATTGTCGCCGGTTTGTTCGTGCTGTTGCTGGGACGACCGCTGACGGCACTGTTCGTCGGGGCAGGGGAAACGGAGGTCATCGACGCATCCCAGACCTATCTGATCCTGAACGGTTCGTTTTATTTGATTCTCGGTTTGCTGTTCATTTTCAGGAATACGCTGCAGGGGATGGGGTTTGCCTTCATTCCGCTGATGGCCGGCGTCAGTGAACTGATTCTGCGGGTGATTGCGGCGTTCGTGTTCGCCAGATATTACGGTTATCCGGGCGTTTGCCTGGCCTCGCCGGCAGCCTGGATCGGCGCGGCAACGCTGTTGATCATCACTTATATGATCGCCATGCGGCGTTATGCGAATTTGCGCTACCGCCGTTACCGGCCGGCCGGTCATCCGGCCTTCGCTTACGAGGCGGGAACCTAAAGCCTGCGGCGCCGCTCCGGAAAAACCGGAGCGGCCGGCGTATCTTCTTACTTGACCAGTTCTTCGGCAAACTGCGCGGCGGCGGCAGCCAGAGAAGGATCGCCGGCAATCTCCCTGGCGATATCGACGCAGTTGCCGCGATAGAAAAATTGCGGCGGCGGCATGGCGGCAAATTCCGCCAGATATCCGGCACATACCTTGGCGGTTTCGACCCCACTGTCATTCTCGTCGCCTCCGGAAGTCATCACATAGGCAAACTTCATTCGGGCCAACGGCGTGGACATTGAGCCGTCCGCTTCATGCTTCAACAGCGCCATCAGCCGGTCCATGAACGCTTTGGTCTGGGCGGAAAAATTGAAGAAATAAACCGGCGAGGCAAACAACACCAGATCGAATTCCGGCAGCCGGTTGATCAGGGCGGCGGTTTCGTCTTTCTGGACGCATCGATAGTTGCCGACTTTCTGACAGCCGTAACAGGAGGAGCAGCCGCCGAATTTGTTTTCGAGTTTACGCAGGTCGATCTCTTCGACTTCCACACTGCCGGCGGGCAATTGGGAAAGCACCAGTTTGGTCAGGGTCGCGGTGTTGCCGTTGGCACGGCCGGAACCGTAGAGAACCAGCATCTTTTTCATCGTCGTTACTTTCTGTTTGAATATCGGTTATCGGGTTCGGCCTGAAACGACAGACCGGAGGGTAAAATCACCCGATTGCAATCAATATATCGCTGCCGCCGATCTTGTCAAACGAAAATAAGCACTCGATATCTCCCCAGTCATCCTCTTCTGGCATCATAAAATACCGGACTGCATCGGCGGACGTGAAAAACATATCGCTGCCGCCAATGATAAAAAATGGATATCCGCCATCGCAATCCGGCGGTGGGATTCGATCCGGAAATTTCAACGGAAATAAAAAATGATGCAACTTGACCTCTCTTTTTCCGGTCATATATTGTTAGTAAAATATAATTAACACGGTGTTTTATGAATTTGACCAAACGACAGAATGAAATCATCGATGCGGCGCTGATGCTGATTGCCCAAGGCGGGATTCAAAAACTGACGATCAAAAATCTGGCCGGGATGCTCAGAATCACTGAACCGGCGATTTATCGCCATTTTAAAAACAAAGCCGAAATCATCAAGGCCTTGATCGAACGCTTCGACCTGGCAGTTCCGGCCGGGAATCCGGCATTGCGCGGTTTTGACGGCGTGGCCGCTTTCGTCAGAAGTCGTTTCGAGCAGGTGATCGCCGAGCCGCCGCTGGCGCGGGTGATGTTTGCCGAAGAACTGTTTATGGATGAACCGAACGGTTCCGAAATGATGCTGCAAATGATGCACCGACACAAAGCCGCGCTCCTGGGCTATTTTCTGGAAGCGCAGGAAAATGGAGAAATACGCCGGGATCTTGCCCCCGAACTGCTCTTTCGGTTGGTATTCGGGCCGGTGCGGCTGCTGATCAAACAGTGGGGGATGGTCGGCGGTGCTTTCGATCTGCGGTTCAAAGGAGATGAGCTGTTGGAAACATTGCGGAAATTATTGAAATAATTTTTTTGACCGATAAGTTAGTGAATTTTAACAAACTTGAGGAGAGATGTTATGAAACGGAAAATTATCGAAATTGATGAAGAAAAATGCAACGGCTGCGGCATCTGCATTCCGAATTGTCCGGAGGGCGCCTTGCGTTTGATCGACGGCAAGGTACGGCTGGTGGGCGACTTGTTCTGTGACGGACTGGGAGCCTGTATCGGAGAATGTCCGCGCGGGGCAATCCGGGCGGTTGAGCGGGAAGCCGAACCTTACGAGGAACGTAACGTAATGGTCAACATCGTCAAACAGGGCGAAAATACGGTGCGGGCGCATTTGAAACATTTGAAAGACCACGGGGAGGGGAAGTTGCTCGAAATTGCAACGGCTTTCCTAAAGGAGAACGGTTTGCCGGTTCCGGAATTGGGCGCTCCGGAAGAATTGCCTTGCGGTTGTCCGGGCACCCTGGGCAAAAAGCTGGCAGTCGTCTCCCGTGAAACTCCGGAAGGAGGAAATTCCGCCTTGCGACAGTGGCCGATACAGTTGAAACTCCTCAATCCGACAGCGGAATATTTCGCCAACGCCAATTTACTGGTTTCGGCCGATTGCGTGGCGCACGCCTGCGGGAGTTTCCACCGCGAGCTATTGGCCGGCAAAATTCTGATTGTCTTCTGTCCGAAACTCGACAGCGATCCGGAAGGATACGTCGAAAAGCTGGCTGAAATTTTCCGGCAGCATCCAATTCGTTCAGTTACCGTAGCCCGCATGGAAGTTCCCTGTTGCGGCGGCACCGTCTCCATCGTCGAAAAGGCGCTGGACAAAGCCGGGAAAAAACTCGAAGTCTTTGTAAAAATCATCGGCATTGACGGTCGCATGCAGCCTTGAGCTTGGGGCGGCCAGTCATCACCCGAACAAGCTCCCAAACAGGTAGACTATGCCGACCTGCTTGGTAAAAATGGTTTTCAGCGACGTGCTCTGGACCGCCGCGGAGAACGGCTGGAACGTTTCCGGGGAGCAGCCGGTTCCGGCCGATCCCAGTTCTCCTGCCCCTCCGGCAACACCAGCATCTCGTCTTCCGGCCAGACGCAATGGAATTGCATATCGATGAACTTCTCGATCTCCGGCAATACATAAGCGCCGTATTCGCAAACGAAACTGATCGATTTGCCCAGGTGGCCGGCCCGGCCGGTACGGCCGATGCGATGCACGTAATCCTCCGGATGTTCCGGCAAATCATAGTTGATCACCACCGACACATCGTCGACATGGATACCGCGCGCCGCCACATCGGTGGCGATGACGATTTTTTCCTTGCCGGAACGGAAATCTTCGAGAATCCGCAGCCGTTTTTCCTGCGGAATGTCGCCGGAAAGCAGCGCCGCCTTGACGCCGTAACGGCTCAACTGGTGCTGCAATGACAAATTGCTGTCTTTACGGTTGCCGAATACCAGCATCCGGTCGAAATGCTGGGTGCGGATAAAATACAGCAGCAGCGGTAATTTTTCCCGGATCGCCGCCGTATAAAAAATTTGTTCAATCGTCTTGCCGACCACTTCTTCCGGTTCACTTTCGATGAAAGTCTGTTCGCGCAGCCAGCTCTGAGCCAGGCGCAGAATGCTGTCGTCCAGCGTCGCGCTGAAAAACATCGTCTGGCGCTTTTCCCGTCCCGGCAGTTGAGCGATGATCCGCCGGACGTCCGGAATAAAGCCCATATCCAACATCCGGTCCGCTTCATCGATGATCAGGATTTCGGTCTTGCTCAAATTCAAACTGCGGCCACGGGCAAAATCGATGATGCGTCCCGGCGTCCCGATCAGCACGTCCACCGGCTGGTCCAGCGAGCGGCGCTGCTTCTCGTGATCCATGCCGCCGAACACGACGACATTGTTCAAATTGGCGAAAGCGGCAATTTTTTCGGCATCCTTATGAATCTGGATCGCCAATTCCCGGGTCGGCGCCATGACCAGTACCCGGCAATAACCGGCGGCACGCTCCGGCAGCGGCTGGTTGAGCAGCCGGGTAAAGGCGGCAATCAGGAAGGCGGCGGTCTTGCCGGTGCCGGTCTGAGCCTTGCCGGCCAGATCCCGGCCGGCCAGCAGAACCGGCAGCGACTGCGCCTGGATCGGCGTGCAATATTGAAACCCCATCTCCTGCAAGCCGAACAGAATATCCTGATGGATCGGCAAATCCAGAAATCTGGTCTTGCCTTCCACTTCCGGCACCTCCAGCAACGCGGCCGGTTTCACCGGCAATATTCTGGTTTTCTGGCCGAGCGCCGGCAATTGCCTTGGCTTTTTTTCGCCGCTGCGCACTGAACGCCGGGGAGGGCGGGTCGCCGGTTCCTCCGTCCGTTTGTTCTTCGATGATTTTCCGGCGGCAGGACGATTTTTGACAGCGGGACGCGCTGTTCCGACAGTAGGCACCGCCGGCTGGGCAATGCCGAGCCAACTGCGGATTCTATTCTTCAATGATGTTAACAAGATACAACCTTTCTCTCACACTTTTCACGGCAAACATACAGTATTTTTGGCGGCAGACGACCCGTCAAAATCCGACAAACCCTTTGGAGTCGTACAGAATCAAGAGAATACCAGGCAGAGCTTTTGGCGCCAGAGCAGGTCTTGAATGCCGTCACAGGTCAGTTCCCGACCGATTCCAAGTTCGTTACTAATATCACCATTCTGTTTTTTTTCAAGATTTTATCACCGCAGGAACCAACTCTTTGGCGAATTTTTTCGGTCCGGACTTGTCGATTCCGGCACTTTA
This sequence comes from Victivallis sp. Marseille-Q1083, assembly GCF_903645315.1. Taxonomy (NCBI): domain Bacteria; kingdom Pseudomonadati; phylum Lentisphaerota; class Lentisphaeria; order Victivallales; family Victivallaceae; genus Victivallis; species Victivallis sp. Marseille-Q1083. Next base: position 918,882 of record NZ_CAHJXL010000002.1, on the reverse strand, counting down.
CGGTATATTTATGGAATTTTGAATCACCTTGATCAGCAAAATTGAAGGAAAAAAATGAAAACATTGATCGATAAGGCGGAAGTTCTGCTCGAAGCATTGCCTTATATACAGAAATTCCGCAATGCCGTCATGGTCATCAAATTCGGCGGCAGCGCGATGGAAAATCCCGACTTGGTTCGCAAAACGATGCGCGATATCGTTCTGCTGGAGTGCATCGGCATTCGTCCGGTCGTCGTCCACGGCGGCGGCAAAGCAATCTCGGCCGCGTTGAAAAAGCGGGAGATTCCGGTCAATTTCATCTTCGGCTTGCGGCATACCTGCGGGGAAACCATTCAAGTCGTCGATGACGTGCTTCACAACCAAATCAACCGGGAACTGGTCGAGCTGGCCCGCAATGCCGGCGGACAGGCGATCGGCATTTCCGGCAAATCGGTGCTGTCGGCGGAAAAGATGTTCGCCACCAACCCTGAAAACGGCGAGCGGGTCGATGTCGGCTTCGTCGGCGATATCGTTGCGGTGGACGGTTCCCGCATCCTCGAAGCGTTGAACGCCGGCCAGATTCCGGTCATCACTCCGCTTGGAACCGGCATCGACGGCCAGATTTACAATATCAACGCCGATATCGCCGCCTGTAAAGTGGCGGAAGCCATTCACGCCCGCAAACTGGTTTTCTTAAGTGATGTTCCCGGCATCATGCGCGACCCAGGTGACGAATCGACGGTAATCCCGACGATCTGCACGACGGAAATCAATGCCCTGATTCAGGATAAGGTCATCTCCGGCGGCATGCTGCCAAAGATTCAGAGCTGTCTGCGGGCGCTGCAGGCCGGCACCAATAAAGTGCACCTCATTGACGGCCGGGTGGTGCATTCGCTGCTGTTGGAAATTTTCACCGACAGTGGCATCGGCACGGAAATCGTCAAACCGGATTCCATCTGATGAACCTGGTCCTGATCGGCATGAAGCATTGCGGCAAAAGCACCCAGGGCAGGGCGCTGGCCGCCATTCTGCAGCGGCGCTTCATCGACAGCGACGAAGCGCTGGAACGCCTATATGCCGAGAAGCATCACGAATCGCTGCCGACCCGGCAGATTTTTCAAAAACTCGGACGGGAGGGCTTCCGCCGGCTGGAAGGCGAACTGCTGGACCGCTTGGCGGCCGATGTTCCCGACAATGCCGTCATCGCACTGGGTGGCGGCACGCCGGGCAATCCGTACGCGGCGGCGGCGTTGACGAAACTCGGTTGTCTGGTTTATCTGGAAGTGGCGCCGGAAGTCATCTATCCGCGCATCGTCGCCAACGGCTTGCCGCCATTCCTAGACGCGGCGGCGCCTCGGGAAAGCTTTGCCCGACTGTACCGGCAGCGGGCCGAACGTTACCGGGCCGTCGCCGCCTGCCGGGTGCCGGTTCAGCAGGAAGCTCCGCCGGAGCAGTTAACCCAGCGTTTGCTGGCATTATTGAAGGATCGATTATGAGCGGCAGTATTTACGGCAATTTTTTTCAGATCAGTACCTTCGGGGAGTCGCACGGTCCGGCGCTCGGGGTGGTCATCGACGGAGTGACCCCCGATATCCGGCTGGATGTCACGGCCATTCAGCGCGAATTGGACCGGCGCAAGCCGGGACAATCCAAACTGACCACCCAACGGCGGGAAGGGGACTTGGTAGAGATTCTGTCCGGCCTGTTCGAAGGCAAAACCACCGGAACGCCGCTGGCCATGCTGATCCGCAATCACGACGCCCGCAGTAGCGATTACCGCAATCTGGCCGGGTTGTTCCGGCCCGGCCATGCGGATTATACTTATTTCAAAAAATATGCCAACCGCGATTATCGCGGCGGCGGCCGTTCTTCCGGCCGGGAAACGGCGGCGCGGGTCGCCGCCGGCGCGGTCGCCAAGCAATTGCTGGCCGCCAAAGGCGTCACGCTCTTTTCCCATACACTGCAGATCGGCGCGGTCAAATGTACAACCTTCAACCGGGAAGAGGTGGAAAATAACCCGGTGCGCTGCGGTGACGCCGCCGCCGCGGAACAGATGATCCGGGCCATCGAAACGGCCCAGGCCAACCGCGACAGTGTCGGCGGTATCGTCGAGTGCCGGATTGCGGGGGTGCCGGCCGGTTGGGGCGAACCGGTATTCGACCGGCTGGATGCCGAATTGGGCAAAGGGGCGCTGTCCATCGGCGGCGTCAAAGGCGTGGAATTCGGCGCCGGCTTCCAGGCTGCCGCCATGTCCGGCAGCCAGCACAATGATCAATTCGGTCCGGACGGCTGGCAGAGCAATCATGCCGGCGGTATTCTCGGCGGCATTTCCTCCGGAGCGGAAATCGTCTTCCGCGTCGCGGTCAAGCCGACCGCTTCGATCGCCCGGCGCCAGGCGACGATCGCCCTTGACGGAACCCCGGTTGCTTGTGAAATTCGCGGCCGGCACGATCCATGTCTGTGTCCCCGTTTGGGCGTCGTACTGGAAGCGATGAGCGCTATCGTATTGATCGACATGTGCAAACGGCAGGCTGCACTGCTGGCCTGACACTGCGCCGGACGAGGAAACAGAGGAGAAAAAAGCGATGGCAACGAAGTTGAAATTTCAAAAAGTCGGCGGCAGCCTGCAATGTCTCATCACCCAACCGGAGGAGTTGCGATTGCTGTCGGATTTGGATCCGGCGCTGTGGGCGGTACTGAGCGCCCCGCTGGAAGCGTTGAATACCAACCGGGATTTTCTGAACTACCTCGACAGCGACGCCAATCGGGTCATCCGGGTGGATGACCTTTATGCGGCAGTCCGCTGGTTGTCGGATCGTTTGAAAGATTTTTCAGCCCTGAATGATGTTGCTCCTGCTCTGGAGTTGTCGGCGATTGCCGATACGCCGGCCGCGGCGCATTATGTGGAATTTATTCAAGCCAATCCGGACTTGACCGATGAACAGGGCCGGTTGATTCTGGCCAAAGTCACCGCGGCAATTCGAGAGCTGAACGGCAGCGCATTGCACGGTGACGGAATTTTGACCGCGCAGGCGGTTGCCGGTTCGGCCGGAGAAACGCTTTATCTCGATATCCTGAAGGCCGGTTACGGCACCGCCGCCCCTGAAGGCGGCACCGGCATCACGCTCGATGGACTTGAACAGTTCATCAAGGCCATCGCCGAATACGTCAACTGGGAGAGCAACGCGGCCAAACCGTTGTATGAAGGACAGGATCCGGCACCATTTTTCGCCCCCTATCAAGCATTGCGCAACAAATTGGACGAATTTTTCCGCTATTGTCAATTGGTAGCGCTCAATCCGGTCAATCTCGACCGTTTCCGGCTTGATCCCAAGGCGTTGCCGCCACTGGCATTGAACGATCCGGCCGCCGTGGCCGAAACCCTGCAGGAGGCGCCGCTGGCGGAACCGGCCGCCGATTTGCGGCTGGATTTCTCCGCCCGGCTCAACCCTTTCTATGCGAACACCCTGAAGGAATTCTCCCGAAACTTTCAATTGCCGGAACTGACATTGGCACGCTGGCAGGAAATCAAACAGGCCTTGGCGCCTTATGAGCAATATATAGCCAAATTGAGCGGCGATGTCGCCGGAAAACTGGAACGGAAAACATTGACCGGCTATCTGGACGACCAGGCGGTTCAGGCGCTGCGAGACCGGTTCGACGAAGATAAAACCTTGGGCGCCCGTTTGAACCTATTGCGCGATTTTGAAAAATTACTGCTCTATAAACAATATTTGTTCGACCTGGTCAACAACTTCGTCAATTTCCGGGCGCTGTTCGACCCGACGCTCGACTCGATGATCCAAAGCGGTACATTGATCATGGACGGCCGGCACTTCGATTTGATCATCCGGCTGCGGGATGTCGCCGCCCATAAAAAAATCGTCGTCAACTCCAATCTGTGTCTGATGTATCTGGAAATCCAAATGCCGCCCGGCCAGCCGCCGCAATATCTGGCGGCGGTGATCACCGGCGGCAGCACCGGCCGGATTTATCCAGGCAAGGGGGGTGTCTTCATCGACAAGGACAAACGGTGCTACAATGTCAGAGTGACCGATTTCCTCAACGGCCCGATTTCATTCGGACAATCGTTCTGGCAGCCGTTCCGGCGGCTCGGCGGCCTGGTGGGCAGCCGGTTCCAGAAGCTGACGGATTTTTCGCCGGTGGAAACTCAGGCGGCGGAAGCGATCAAAAACGACAAACCGTCCAACCTGAAAAGCATTTTCACCAGCAGTCCGGCACTAATCATGTTCGGCGGCGTCAGTCTGGCGGCAGTCGGCAGCAGCGCCGCGTTTTTGATCAAGGCACTGGAAAAAGTCACCTGGCTTCAATTGGCTTACGGATTCGGTATCATTTTGCTGGCCATCATCGTTCCGCTGGTCGTTTCCGCTCTGATCAAATTGCAGAAGCGCGATTTGGGCTTATTCCTGGATGCCGCCGGCTGGGCGGTGAATCTGCCGATGCGCTTGAGTTATCAGGTTTCCCGGATCTTCACCTACCGGGCCCCTTATCCGCCCGGGGCCGAATTGAACCGTCGGGACATCTGTTCCCAATACGCGCCGGCTTACAACTGGAAGCTGTTGTGGATCTGGGGCGGCATTTTACTGGGCATCGGGCTGCTCCTCTGGTATTGGTACTGGAATTGACCGGCTCAAAGTTGGTCTAGCCAGTCAACAGCGTTCGTATATCCTCATCCCGGTACACTGTTTTGCTCTGCGCCCGGACCAGTACAATACCGGCCTGGGCGCAAACCCGATCCTTCAGCGCATCCGAACGCATCGCGTTCGGCGTTTCATGAGAACGGTCGTCCAGTTCAACGGCGCGCCAGACGGTCAAATCCCTCCGGCGGCAGATCAGAAAATCGATATGACGTGATTTGATGCGATTGCGCAAGGCATGATAATTCTTCACGCCGTTTTTGACCCGGACGATGTCTTCCAGCCGGGTTTTACAGAAAATAACGTATTGACGATGATCGACCACCCGCTCCAACACCCGATAGAATGCCAGTTCATTTTCACTGAGCAGCCATGCCCGCTCATAGACATTTCGCGGCCGCCGGCATCCCAGCCACAGCCCGATGACCAACAAAAAAACAACAACACCGGCAACCGGCAACCACCAATCAGTCAACATTCACTCCTGTTGTTGAAAAATTCCGCGAATACCATAGTGGAACAATTGCTTTTTTGCAAAAGCCGAACTATTCTTTTTTCCAGAACACTTTCCAGAAGCGATCGTCTTAATGGGAAGGGGCCTTTTGAGCGGCACGGATATAACGTCGCATAATATATGTTATGTTAATCAAAAGATGATTTCTTTCGGGCAGGGGAGTGATTACTTCGAAACGATATTGAAATCTGTCAAAAATACCGTATGTTATCTCTTGCTGTTTTTTTTATGCATTGACAGATCCTCCGGTTTTGAATCGATAAGAGATAGAATGAAAGAATACGATGTTATCGTCATCGGCGCCGGCCATGCCGGTTGTGAAGCCGCCGCCGCCGCCAGCAGATTGGGAGCGGCAACGCTGCTAATCACGTTGAATGCGGATCATATCGCCCAAATGAGCTGCAATCCGGCCGTCGGCGGCATCGCCAAAGGTCAGGTGGTGCGGGAAATCGATGCGCTGGGCGGCATGCAGGGTATCATCACCGATTGCGCGGCAATTCAATTCCGGCTGCTTAATCAAACCAAAGGGCCGGCGGTCTGGTCGCCCAGATCGCAATGCGATAAGGTCTGCTATCAGAGAGCCGCAAAATTATATTTGGAACTGCAATCCAATCTGGATATCCTGCAGGCTGAAGTTACCGCATTTTGTCTGGAGGACGGCGAATTACGCGGAATCGTCACTCACCTGGGCGAAATCATTCGTTGTCGAGCCGTGGTGGTGACGACCGGAACTTTTTTATCCGGCAAACTGCATTACGGTTTGCAGCATTTCCCGGGCGGCCGGGCAGGAGACCCGCCCTCCTATGCGTTGGCGGATGCGTTGCGCAACCAGATGCAAATCAGACTGGGGCGATTGAAAACCGGCACCCCTCCCCGTATTCTGGCCAAAACGATCGACTTTTCGGCGATGACTCAACAAGTTGCCGATTGTTTCGAAGAAGAGTTCAGTTTCTGGCCGACGACGCAGCCGCTGCCGAAAGCGCGGAAGCGTGATCTGCCTTGCTATATGGTCTATTCGACGGAGGAAACGGCCGACATTGTCCGGGACAATTTGATGCAGGCGCCGTTGTACCAGGGCAAAATTGAAGGAATCGGTACCCGGTATTGTCCCTCGTTTGAGGACAAAGTCGTCCGCTTCCCGCATCATCCCTGCCACCTGCTCTATCTGGAGCCGGAAGGCGAATATACCCGGGAGTATTACATCAACGGTATCTCAACCAGCCTGCCGCCGGCCATTCAGCAGCGGATGATCCATTCCATTCCTGGCATGGCAAACGCCGTCATTACCCGTTACGCCTATGCGATCGAATACGATTTTATCTTTCCGGACCAGCTCAACCGGACGCTGGCGCTCAAACGTTGGCCGAATTTCTTTTCCGCCGGACAAATCAACGGAACCAGCGGTTACGAGGAGGCGGCCGGACAGGGCTTGCTGGCTGGCGCCAATGCTGCCCGTTATGCGGCCGGCCGTTCTTTGCTGGAGCTGTCGCGCGACACCAGTTACATCGGCGTCATGGTCGACGACCTGGTAACCAAGGATATCATCGAACCGTACCGCCTGTTCACCAGCCGGGCGGAATACCGGCTGCATCTGCGCCAGGACAACGCCGATTTGCGGCTGTCGGAATTCGCGTTCCAAACCGGCTTGCTGCCGCTCGAAAATTACCGCCGCTTCGCCGGTTATCGCGATCGCCTCAACACCGTCGCGGCGTTCCTGAAACAGACCAAAATCGATCGGAAATCCTTGTGGCAACATCTGAAAACGCTGGAAGGGGTTTACCGGCCCGACACGCCCCTGCCCTTTGCCGCCGACCGGCTGCCATTGGATTTGGCCGCGGCCGCCGACCGGCGTTTGTTCCGTCAATTGCTGATCCAGGCCCATTATGAAGGTTATCTGCAGCGGGAAAGCATATCGATCGATAAACTGAAAAAACTGGAAAGCTGGCGGATTCCGCCGGATTTCGATTACGATGCCATCGACGGCTTGAGCAACGAATCAAGGTTGAAACTCAAGAAAATCGTTCCCTCCACGCTGGCGCAGGCGGAACGGATTGACGGCGTAACGCCGCCGGAAGTCGCCCTGTTGCAGATTCACCTCTCCCGTCTCTACAAGCAAACCCCGGCGACAATCAATGCAGACCACCAATCCTGACCGTTTTCATTTTTTCCGAGACTTCCTGATCCGGCTTTCCCGGGATCGCCTGGCGCTGTGCTGTCTGCTCGGCCTGATCGGTTATCTGCTGGTGGCCGTCGGGTTCGAAAGCTACACGGCGTATTGCCGTCATCAACGGCTTACGCCGATTTACAACCGGGAAAATATGGCGGAACGCTTCGAGCCCCCCTCCTCCCGCCATTGGTTCGGCACCGATTACATGGGACGCGACGTGTTCTGGCGTTCGCTGGCCGGCACGGCTACCGCCGTCAAAGTCGGCGTCATCGCCGCCTGCATCGCATCTCTGATCGGGGTACTGCTCGGCGCGTTGGCCGGTTACTACGGCGGCAAACTCGACGAAGCGACCGTCTGGCTTTACAGCACCTTTGCGGCAATGCCGACGTTGCTGTTCATTCTGGCCTTCGCGTTGCTGGTCAGCAAAGGATTCCTGTCGCCGGGCATCGGCCGCTTCGTCCGGACCTGCGGCGCCTGGCTGAATACTGACCCGGGCATGTTGGCCATCTATTTCGGCATCGGCCTCACCGGCTGGGTCACATTGTGCCGGGTCGTCCGGGCGGAAACGTTGAAATTGCGCAACCAGGGTTACGTCCTGGCCGCCAGAGTGGCCGGGCAGCATTCGCTGATCATCATCTTCCGGCATATCCTGCCCAATCTGATGCATCTGGTCATCATCTATTTCACCCTGTTGTTCGCTTCGGCGATCATGACCGAAGTGATCGTCAGTTACCTGGGGCTGGGGGTGCAATCCGTCCCCAGTTGGGGACTGATGATCGCCGATGGCCAGGAACGCCTCTGGCGCGGCATCTGGTGGGAAGTCGCCGCCGCCACCGGCGTTATGTTTTTTCTGGTGCTTTTTCTGCACATCCTCGGCGACAAACTGCGCGACTTGCTCGATCCGCGGCTGCGCGGCAGCAATTGAACGCGCTCTCTTCCGGGCAAGCGGAAAAAACGCTTTCCCGATCTGGCAAAACCCCTTTTGCCGTGATAAGGTAGCAACAAACAATCCGGAGAGGCTGGCATGATGAAACAAAACTTTCTGATGGCTTTGGACCAGGGGACTACCAGTTCGCGCACACTGATTTTCGACCGGCAATTGCGCATCGTCGGTCAGGCGCAGCAGGAATTGCCGCAATACTATCCCCACCCCGGCTGGGTGGAGCATGACGTACTGGAACTGCTGGAATCGCAATTTCTGTCAATGGAGCAGGCGCTCCGTTCGGCCGGCCTCCAACCGGAACAGATTGCCGCCATCGGCATTGCCAACCAGCGGGAAACGACGGTAATCTGGGACCGTACCACCGGAGAGGCAATTCACAACGCCATCGTCTGGCAATGCCGCCGCACCGCCGATTACTGCGAACAACTGAAGCAACGCGGCCTGGCCGAATACCTCCAAACGACGACCGGCCTGATTGTCGACGCTTACTTCTCCGCCACCAAAATTCAATGGCTGCTCGAACAAATTCCCGGCGCCCGCGAACGGGCGGAACGCGGCGACCTCCGGTTCGGGACCATCGACAGTTTTCTGATCTGGCAACTGTCCGGCGGCCGGCGCCATGTTACCGACTACACCAATGCCGCCCGTACGATGTTGTTCAACCTTCAAACCCTGCAATGGGACGAGCGGCTGCTGCGGGAATTCGCCATTCCGCGCGCCATGCTGCCGGAAGTGGTGCCGAGCAGCGGAATCGCCGCCCGCTGCGCCACTCCGCTGCTGAATCATTGTCCAATCCCAATCGCCGGCCTGGCCGGCGATCAGCAGGCGGCGCTGTTCGGGCAGAATTGCCGGCAGCCGGGAACCTTGAAGAATACCTACGGCACCGGTTGTTTCATGCTGATGAATACCGGCGGTCATCGGGTTCGTTCGAACAACGGTTTATTGACGACCCTGAATGCCCAGACCCGGCCGGGGCAGCCGTCCTATGCGCTGGAAGGATCGGTATTCATCGGCGGAGCGTTGATTCAATGGCTGCGGGACGGCCTGCGCATCCTCGAAAACGCCGCCGATTCCGGCAAAATAGCCGCGACGGTTCCGGACAACGGCGGCGTTTATCTGGTGCCGGCTTTCGCCGGGCTGGGAGCGCCGTACTGGGATATGTACGCGCGCGGCACCCTTGTCGGTTTGACGCGCGGCACGACGCGGGAACAGCTCATCCGGGCCGCCGACGAAGCCATCGCCTACCAATGCCGGGACCTGGCCGAAGCGATGCGCCAGGATTATCCGCATCCACTCACCGCATTGCGTGCCGACGGCGGTGCGGTCGGCGATGATTTTCTGCTGCAATTTCAGGCCGACCTGCTCGGTATTCCGGTCGAACGGCCCGTCTGCGTGGAAAGCACCGCGCTGGGAGCGGCACTGCTGGCGGCGGAAGCGGTCGGCTTTGCCCCGGCCGCCGAGATCGGCAAGACGGCGAAGATTTTTACTCCTCAAATGCCGCCGGAAAAGCGCGAACGCCTCTACCGCGACTGGAAACGGGCCGTCGAACGGGCGCGTCACTGGGCCGTCGATTGATGTTTTAAAAATCCGGACCGGTCAAGCCGGGATATGCGGCATGATATGCCGCGAGGCGCCGGAAGAAATCCGCCAGAATTTGATCAGCGGCCAACCGTCGGCACATCCGGATCGTACCGGCAGTTTCATGGCGCCACCCCAGCGGTTTCGGACAAAACTTCCGGCGCGGCAGTTCAACCAGTTCCGCCCAGGCGGGCTCCAGCAGAGTTGCAAACGGAGCGATATCCCACAGAGAGGCCTGCGATTGCCGCCAGCTTTCGATGGCACGCCGAAAGCGCTGGAACAGAAAAGCGCCGAGAACACCTCTGGCCGCCAAATACGTTTCCGCCGCTTCGCGGGTTAAAATCAACTGCTGCGCTACTCCGGCGCACGGAAACATCACAATCGGCACCATCGAATCGAAAACGATTTTCACCGCGGCCAGGTCGCCGCATAAATTGAATTCTTCCGGCGGGTTTTCATAAAGCTGGCCGCCGAGCCACCAGAGTTCAATTCGTTCGCAAATTGTCGGATCCAGTAAAATCGCCCCGGCGATGTTGGTCAGGGCAGCGATGGCGACGACCTTCAACCGGTGCAATGCGTCGTATTGCCGGGACAACTCGACCAGATGCCACGCCGCAGCGGACACGCCCCCCTGCTCCGCCGTCGCCGCCGCGCCCGGCAGGCACGGAATATCCCGGCCCGGAAAAAAAGTCAGCAGCCGGAGCAGCTCCCGGTAACTGGCCTGCATTCCTTCGCCGCGGGAATAGACGTTGACATGCAAAAACTGGGCGGCATACATGGCCCGAATCTGAAACCGTTCCGCCGCCATCAAGGCCAACGCAATGGCAAACTGGTCATCCGTCTCGTTGGCGGCATCGGAATCGATGACGATATCGATTCGATCAGGCAAGCAATCTTTCGGCATATCCGATTCTCCTTTTTATTTTGTTTTTCACAAACCGGCTTTATAGTACCTATAAGTATAGCAAATTTTACCGGATCAAACAACCGTCTGGAACTGGATTTTTTATATGGCGAACAGGATTTTTGTTGGATATGCTTGATTTCGAGTTGGAATTTTGCGGCCTGTTCCATTCGGATGCCGCCGTGGACTATCATTCGCACCGCGGCGTGGAACTGGTCTGGCAGGCGGCAGGCCGCTGCCGGCATCAGATCGTCGACTGGGAGTGGACCACCGACTGCGGCTGGCTGCTGGTCATACCGCCGCACACCGCGCACCGGCAAATTTCACTTTCCCGGCAACCGCAGACTATTTATATCAGTTTCCTGAACAACCGCGACTTGTTCGATCCGTCGCTGCGAATCGAATTTTTCGGTCATGATCATCTGGTCGGCGCCTGGTTTTCAGCACTGTTTGAAATCTGGAACTTGCGGCCGTCCCATTACGAACGCATCTGCCAGGGACTGCTGCACGCGCTGACCGCCCGGCTGAGCGGCACCCCGGAGCCGGCAGCGCCGGAACAATGGCTGCAGCAAGCCCGTTTCCTGCTGGACAACCGCTTTATGACAATCCGTTCGATCGAAGAAGTGGCAGAGGAATGCGGCGTCAGCCGAAATCACTTCGCCGTCGGGTTCAAACGGGCGTTCGGGCAGTCCCCGCTCGAATACCTGACCCGGCGGCGGCTGAACTATGCGGCCAATCTGTTGCGTTCCCCCTATCGGGAAATCAAACAAATCGCCCGGCAATGCGGATTTACCGATGCCAATTATTTCGCCCGGATTTTCAAAAAGCGATTCGGCTGTACCCCTTCCGATTTCAAGTGGAATCGACACTTCGATTCCAGCGAATGGCTCAAACCGCCGGAACGGCAGGAACCTTGACCGTCTTTTCCCGGAAAGGAAAAAAGCCGCCGTTCAAAAACGGCGGCTTCTGGACGACGGATCGTCAGCGAGTCATCTTATAGCTGAATTCGATAACGCATTTCTCCTCCGGCTGCAAAGTGACATTCCAGATCGCTTCACTCAACGGACTGTTCCAACGCCACTGATCCGTCATCACATTGACGGAATCCGGCTTCCGGTCCGCTTTGAGGAATTCCCCGTAGAATTGCTTTTTGATCTTCACATCGACCGGCGTCTGACGGTAGTTGGTGATCGTCAACGTCGCGGTAAAATCAAGCGTCTCCATCGATTTCAACTGCAGGAAACTGCCCGAACTTTTACCGCTCTGCCGTTCATTGACTTCGGTTTTGACGCTGAGCGCCCGGGTGATTTTGACGGTCGCTTCCTTGCCGGGCGCCACCCAATCCACTGTGCTTTGCCCGTTGAAATCGCCGAGAGTGTAGACATTGACCGGCGCCGTAGTCATCGGGAAATCAAACGGATTACTGAACACCAGACACTCCCAAATGTCGTTGTTCGCCTGGTCGGTGCCGGGATTGTTGATGTTGTTGACGGATTGAGCCGGAATATTCCACTCCAGCAGTTTGCGGTAAGTCGTTTCTTTTTCCGCCAGCGGCAAATAAAGGGATTCGCCATATTCCATCGACAGTTTGCCGACCGGCTGGAAATAGAGATCGACGCCGTCCGGCGGCAGATCCGGTACGCCGCTTCCGGTATCGGCCGCCGCATCCGCCATGCGGGCATTGCTCATCACCGCCGCCATCTTCATTTCATACATCGGCCGCGGTTGACCGCCGTTCAACTGGGCGAAAAATTTCTGCAGCGTCATGCCCGGATCCATCAGCGAACCGACTTGGGAAAAAGTGACATTCGGGAAACCGGAAATCAACCGGATTTCAGCATCCTTGAACGCTTCCAACTCATTGCGCAGCACCGTCTGCTGGGTCAACTGCATCTGGTCGGCAGTCAACAAACTGATATTATACGATGGCGCCCAGGCAATGCCGTTGGCCAGATAATGCAATTTCAAATCGGCGGGAAGTTCTCCATTCAGAATCATTACATTCTGGATTTCCCGACCGGTAAAATTGCAGCCATTCGCCTGAATCGAGCGGATTTCATCGACCGGAATACTGACCGTATCGCCGTTCTCCTTTTTCAGCAGCAACGGCAGCTTCAACTCTTCCATCGGCGGAATATAGCTGTTGTCATAGGGTTGCGGCGGCGCGGTCGGCAATTTCGGTTCAACCGGCGGCAATATTGTTCCGGTTACGGCCAGGGTCTTCTCCGCTTTGAGAAATACGGTCGCCTGACAATTGGCAAACCGCTTGGCATAACTGACGTAATCGGTGGTGAAATCGACCTGACGCAATTCCTGCCGCACTTTGATCTGCAGTTTACCGCCATTCTCGACGAAAAAGGTCCCGTGGATCGCATAAGGCACTTCCTCATAATGATAAATGCCATCTTCGGCCGTTTTCGCCGTGATCTGCTTGGTGACAACGCCGATGCCGTTTTTGAATACGTCGATCCGTTCAATGTTGCCGGAGGCCTTTTCCCAGGCCATCGTACCGCTCACACCCAGCAGCAAAGCCGCTGTCGACCAGAAAAATTTACGCATTTTCTTTTACTCCTTATGATTGCTAAGGTTGAAACTTCGGAAATATAGCACAGGAATACAGTTTTGGTACCGGAATCCGGCATTGAAATGTAAAACCATTGTAAAAAATCAGCCGCCGGTCCGTGACGGCGGCCGGTTGTTTCAATCGGCTGGTCCGGCAGGCGCCGGATTGTATTGTTCCAGTTCGGCGATTTCCGCCCGGACCGCCTCCCGCTCCTGCTGCCATTTCTCCGTCGCACTCCGGCATTCGGCAGCGGAAACTTTCCCGAGAAATGCTTCCGGATACTTCAACTTCTGTTCCAGTTGCCGGTCCTGCTCCAGCAGGATTTCCGCCAAACCTCTTCCGCCGGCCTCATATTCCGCCTGCAGGAGCTCCGACTGCATTTTGATTGTTTCCGCCAGTCTCTTTCCCAAGCGCTGCCGTTCCTCGTCCGAAACCCCGGCTAGCAGCACCGCCGGATTTTCCAATTGGAGAATCAACTCCTGCTCCTGGACCGCCAACACTTCGGAGAGCGGAATATGGCCGGCCTGATAATAATTTTGGGCACTTTCGCATTGTTTCCGCAGGATTTCCGCCAGTTCCATCAGCAAAATCCGCCGCCGTTCCGGCACTTCAGCCACGGTATCGTACAGAATCCGGTCATCGGCTTCCAGCAGCAGCCGCAATTGCCGGGCGCGCAATTTCCAAATATCTTCCAGCGGTCCCGCACCGGTCTGACACGCCAGTTCCAGTTCCTGAAGCTGTCGCTCCTGCACGTGATATAACTCCTGACGCAGCCCGGCAATCAATTTCCGGCTTTTCGCTTCCGCTGGAAACAATAACAGCCGTTCAATTGCCAGCAAAATCATCCGCGACCGGCTGTCCTCCAAATCATTCAAGTCGGCGTTACCGGAGTGATAACGTATTTCCATTTCCCGGTAACGCCGTAATTCGTCCTTCAATAGCGAGTCGATCGCTTCCAATCGTTCTGAATCGGCCGGCTCTGCCCCGGCCGCCGGCTGCCAGGCGATGGAAATTTCCCAAGGAGAATCGCCCTCCGGAACGGACATTGGAGAATCCGTTTTCCCGTTGTCCTCCCACGCTTCCACCGCACGGCCAATTTGACCGGACAACAATAGAACCATCACCCATTTCCACATTTTTTCCCCTTTCCGCTTGAGCCCTCCGGTATCCGATGCTAGAAACCAATATGGTGCCAACTGCGACAATCCACGCCAGACTTTTTCCGATGAATCGGCGGATTCCTCAAGGCAAATCAGCCGGATTCTGCTATATTACACTCTATTGAAAGCAAATCCAAACTTTTTCGCGGAAATATCTGTTCATGAAATTATCTCAAGCCGGCTTCGCCCATTTCGCTGCCGTCATCACCATCCTGATTTGGGGAACCACCTTTATTGCCACCAAGTTTTTACTGCAAAGTTTTTCGCCGATCGAAATCCTGTTTTTGCGTTTCGCCCTCGGCTTCGCGGTTCTCTGCGGCCTGCCGGGCCGCCTGCCGTACAATTCCTTCCGGCAGGAAATGTTGTTTGCCGCCGTCGGGCTCTGCGGCGTCACACTGTATTTTCTCTTCGAAAATATCGCGCTGCAATACACGCTGGCATCCAATGTCGGCATTCTGGTCACCGTATCACCATTTTTCACCGCACTGTTGTCCTGCTTCCTGCTGAAAAATGAGCATTTGACCGGACGTTTTTTCCTCGGCTTCGTCACTGCGTTATTCGGCATCGTCCTGATCTCCTACAACGGCAGTGTCGCCCTGCAACTCAATCCGCTCGGCGACATTCTGGCCATCCTGGCCGCCGCCACCTGGTCGGTCTATCCCATTTTGATGAAACGGATCGGCCAACTGGGCAAACCGATGGCGCTCTGTACCCGGCGGACGTTTTTTTACGGCCTGTTGTTCATGCTGCCGGCATTGGGCTGGTTCGGTTTCGCACCGTCATGGGAAAAATTTCTGGAACCGGTCAATGCCTTCAACCTGCTGTTCCTCGGCCTCGGCGCTTCCGCCGTCTGCTTTGCCACCTGGAATTGGGCGGTCAAGATTCTCGGCGCGATCAAAACCAGCGTCTACATCTACCTGGTCCCGGCCGTGACGGTAACCGCCTCGGTACTGCTGCTGCACGAACCGTTGACCTATCCGGCTCTGGGCGGCATCGCGCTGATTCTTCTCGGTTTGATTCTGTCGGAAAGAAAATCCGGCGCTTCATAATGCGGCGGCGCGTCGACCGGCCCATCCGCCCTATCGATCGAATTTGAGATAGCGCAGCCGCAATGCGTTGCCGACGACGGAAACCGAACTCAACGCCATCGCCAACGCACCGAACACCGGGTTCAGGCGCGGACCGCCGAAGGCGTAAAACACTCCGGCCGCCAGCGGAATGCCGATGGCATTGTAGAAAAATGCCCAGAACAAGTTCTGCCGGATCACCCGCATCGTCGCCCGGCTCAAGCCAATCGCTTTGCTCACTTCCAGCAAATTGCCCTGCATCAGCACGATATCAGCCGATTCCATCGCCACATCCGTCCCGGAACCGATGGCCATGCCGACATCGGCCTGGGCCAGGGCCGGCGCGTCGTTGATGCCGTCGCCGACCATCGTTACCTTTTCGCCGGCTTCCTGCAGCTTCCTGACCACTCCGGCCTTGTCCTGCGGCAAAACCTCGGCGTACACGTCCTTGATGCCGACCTGACCGGCCGCTTCACTGGCGGCATCCTGGTTGTCGCCGGTCAACATCGCCACCCGCAACCCCATCTCCTGCAATTTATGGATCGCCTGTTTCGCCGCCGGTTTGACGGTATCGGCCAACGCAATCACCGCCAACAGCGTCTCATCCTCGGCCAGGTAAATCAGACTCTGTCCTTTCGGCAACCGCCGGTCCACTTCCAATTTGACCTGACAATCCCGCATCAACCGCGCACTGCCGACCATCAAATTGCGGCCGTTCAACGTCGCGGCAATCCCATTGCCCGGCAATGCGGCGAAATCATCCGGCTCGACCACCGGCAGTTGCCGCGCTTCCGCCGCCCGGAGAATCGCCTTGCCCAGCGGGTGCTCGGAATTCTTCTCCACCGCGGCAGCCCACCCCAGCACCTCGTCTTCGGTATGGCTTCCAACCGGGAAAACACCGGTCACCTCCGGCTTGCCGCTGGTGATGGTTCCCGTCTTGTCCAGCACCGCCATCGTCAGCGCGCCGGCAGTTTCCAATGCCGTACCGCTTTTGATCAGAATACCGTTCGAGGCTCCCCGGCCGATACCGACCATCAGAGCCGTCGGCGTCGCCAGTCCCAACGCGCAGGGGCAGGCAATCACCAGAACCGCCAGAGCGAAAGTCAAGGCAGCGGCCACCCCGACGCCGGCAAAATACCAGACCAGAAAAGTCACCAGGGCCATACCGAGCACCACCTGCACGAAATAACCGGAGATCAAATCGGCAATCCGGGCAATCGGCGGC
Source organism: Victivallis sp. Marseille-Q1083 (assembly GCF_903645315.1). Taxonomy (NCBI): domain Bacteria; kingdom Pseudomonadati; phylum Lentisphaerota; class Lentisphaeria; order Victivallales; family Victivallaceae; genus Victivallis; species Victivallis sp. Marseille-Q1083. The sequence continues at coordinate 902,124 of NZ_CAHJXL010000002.1, read as the reverse complement.
CGCGAACCCTGGGCATCGGCAATCAATTTGATGATCTGGGCCAGCACCGTCTGTTCGCCGACCTGGGTTGCCCGGAACACGATCGAACCGTTGGCATTCAATGACGCGCCGGTGACCGGATCGCCGGAGCGCTTGTCAACCGGAATGCTCTCCCCGGTCAACATCGACTCGTCCACCGCCGTCGAACCTTCGACGATCACGCCGTCGACCGGAATGCGCTCGCCGGGCCGGACCCGGATCAAATCGCCGCTCTGCAACTGTTCGACCGGCACTTGCACTTCGGTGCCGTCCCGCACCACGGCAGCGGTCTTCGGCGTCAACGACATCAACTGCCGGATCGCCGCCGAAGTTTTGCGCCGGGAACTGTGTTCCAGATTTTTACCGAGCAGGATCAGGGCGATAATCATGCCGGCCGTATCGAAATACAGCTCATGATTTTCGCCCCGCAGCAATTGCCAGATACTGTACAGGATCGCCGCCAGTGTACCGACCGCGATCAAAGAGTCCATATTCGGATGCCGGCGAAATAACGCTTTCAAACCGTCCGGATAAAAACGCCAGCCGGCCCAGACGATCGGCGCCAGCAGCACCGGCTGCAAATATCCATCCCAAACCGGCGGCAGCGGCGGAAACGGCAGTTTGAGCATCCCGTGCATCGCCGTATAAAACAACAGGACGGCAAATACCACAGCGATGCAGAACCGCCGCCAATGGTCATCGCCGGGTTCTTCGACCGGAACCAACCCTTCGCCGGCTTGAATTTCCCGCGCCTGATAACCGGCCGCCACGACGGTATCGATGATCTTCTGCGGCGTTAATCGTTCCGGCTCGAACTCGATGGTCAAACGATCCGTCGCCAAATTGACGAAAGCGCTTCCGACGCCATCGACTCCGTCAAAAGCTTTCTCAATGGCCCGGGCGCATGAAGCACAATGCATCCCCCCAATCAAAAAATCTTTTTTCAACATCGCTGATTCCTCCTCATAGGAAATATTTTTTCATCGCAGCCAGTCAATTCAAACAATCCTTCTCTTCCATAGGAAAAATTTAACCCGTAAACCTCCACAGTACAAATGCCGCCGATATTTTTTCCGGCCGAAACCGGAATGCCGATTGTATTTTCGACCGGAGCGATTAGGTTAAATCCAACCTTTTTCAGCCAAAGACAAGGAGTGAAACATCATGAAACTGAAGCAAGGGGAACGGCTGGTATTTGCCGGGGATTCGGTCACCGACGCCGGGCGCAATCATCCGGTGGCGGCAGGAACGCTTTTCGATCCACTCGGCAAAGGCTATCCCAATATCGTTTCCGGCTGGATCAACGCCGTTTATCCGGCTCTGGGCATCAACGTCATCAACGCCGGCACCGGCGGCAATACGTCGCGGGACCTGCGGCAACGCTGGGACAATGAAATTCTCTCCGTCCGTCCGGACTGGCTTTCGATCATGATCGGCATCAATGACATCTGGCGGCAATTCGACAGTCCGGCCCAACCGGAACTGCACATCCATCCAACTGAATATGAAGCGAATCTCGATGCCATGCTGGCGGCAGCGAAGTCCAAAGTGCAAGGCGGCATCATCGTCATGGCGCCGTTTTATCTGGAATTGAACCGTGCCGACGCCATGCTGGCATTGACGCTGCAGTACGCCGCCATCGCCCGGGCGATGGCCCAGAAGCATGAAACGCTCTTTATCGATACCCAGGCTCATTTCGATCGGCTGCTTGCGTCGCGCCACCCGAATTTCATCGCCTGGGACCGCGTTCATCCGAACAATGTCGGTCACACGCTGCTGGCCCGCGCTTTCCTGGAAGCGATCGATTTCGATTTCAAGGCTTGATCGCCGCCAGAAAACACTCGGCAACGGCAGCGATATTTGCCGGTGCCGAGTGTTTTGCCCGTCAATCGGACAACTTGATCACCTGGCCGTCATAGGCCGGTGTGATGTTTCCATAGGGCTTGAGGTATTCCTCCATCTGGTGATGGAGCAAACCGCCGATGTGAGCGAAGTGGGTCGGCAACACCAGCGTTCGATCATCGGCGGCACCGATCGCTTTGAGTTTTTCGACATGTTCGACGACATCCGGCAAACCGAGATGACTGCTGTTGTCGAAATGATCTTTGCCCCAGGTGGCGTCGATGGCCACGACATCCAGACGCTTTCCGGCCAGCATCCGCCAGAGCGATTCCGGAAATTCGCCGGTATCGGTGGCGATCAACAGCCGATAAACGGAAGATTCGAACAAATACAGCAGCGACTGCTCCGGATCGGTCTTGTGATTGGCTTCCAGAGCGGTTACCTTCAAGTCGAGTTCCGGCAATTCGACGACGGTTCCGACGCCCAATTGAATAAACTCCAATCCAAACTTGGTCCAATCGCCGTGAATTTCAGCCGAAATCGCTTCGCGTACGGTCTGGCTGCCGTAAACTTTCAGCGGTATGCCGTCCGGACATTGTGAAACGCCGTGACACCAGAATTCCAGCGGCAGCAGATGGTCGGTGTGGCTGTGGGAGATAAAAACATGACGCAGTTTTTCCAGCGGCAAATGAAATTTCCGGCCTTGCATCAAGGTATCCGGTCCCAAATCGATAAAAATATGTTCTCCCAGCAGGTAACTGGTCCGGGCGCGGATATTTTTTCCCTGCAGCCGGCGGGCGGCATTGCAAAGTTCGCAACAGCAGAACATACCGGGAATCCCTTCACTGGCCCCGGTGCCGACCATCGTCAATTGCCGCGGCATCGAATGCTTGTCGTTCATAAAAATCAACTCCTCATGATTGCTCCAGGCCACTGCCTCAGATTGCCTGTGCGGCACGTCCCCAGCAGCGTTCGACAAAATCCGGCACACTGCCTTTAAGCGCGTCGACTTCCGCCGCCGCTTTGGTATCGCCGGCCAGCGCCCGGATCAGCAGAGCGCCTTCCAGCGCACAGAGCTGGTCGTGCAGCGGATAGAATTCCCGCAGCAGGTAAGAGACAAATTTCACCAGCCGGAAATCGCCGTGAATGCCGAACCGTTCGCCGTTCGGCGCATCGACCGCGACCGCCCGAAATTCCCGGACTGCAGTCGCCAGATCCGGCAACTCAACCGAAGGAGCCAGCATCACCGTATAGTACCAGCCGAACAAATTACCGTCGGGGCCGTGCGAATCGCTCAATCCGACCACCGGGAAACGGTTTCCGGCCGCCAATTCATGCTCATACCGAGCAACCTGCATCATATTCGACTCGTATTCGAACGGATTATAGCCGCCGATCAGTTCCAGCGCATCGAACTTGCGGTATTTGAATGTTTCGGTAGTCAATTCTTCGGAAATGTAATAACCGCCGGCATATTCCCAATAGGGATGGCAGAAAACCGCCAATCCGCCGCCGGAACGAATCTGGTCGAAAACCCAATGGCTGGAAGCCAGCGGCTGGCGAATCGCCTCCGGCACTTCCGATAAAGCCTCGGCATACGCCTTGACTTCCCGCCGATAGCGGTCCGGCTCTTCCCGGAAAATATCGTTGACACTGAAAGAACTGCCGAAATTGATAATATGGGTGCAATTGTCCGGCGGATGCACCTCTTCGCCCGGATAACAGCGGAAATCCAGATCGAACTTGCCCATCTCGGCAATCGCTTCCAGCGACGGCTGGTAACGATGATGATCGGTCAATGCCATGAAATCAAAGCCGATCTGACGGCAACGGGCGGCCGTGTACCCCGGCGTTCCCTGGCCGTCGGAACGCATGCTGTGGAGATGGAAATCTCCCTTGAAAGGACGCAGAACAAAATAGTCTTCAAACAGGGAATACACGCGAAACCGGAAAAATTCACGCGTACTGCCATCTTCATTCAGATAGCTGACCAGAATCATATGCTCCCCTTCCCCCCGGAAATTGAGTTCCAGAGACAACGCGCCATCGACGATCCGGTAAGGCTGATCGGCGAAATCCAGCCGCTGGGCCGGACCGCCGTCCCGACGGTTGTACTGTACCCGGAGTTGCCTGGAGTCGGCCGGAAAAGCGACATGGCCATAGAGCGGCTTGATGGTGATTCGGCTCGGCCGGTCGGCCGGAACGACCCGCGGCGTCAGATCGAAAAAGGCGTGTTCGGCTTTCAGCATGATTTTTCCCTTTCATTTTATGATTTATTTTGTCAATTTTCATTGACTATTGGACTATAATACAGTAATTTTAAACATTGACAAATAGGATAAAGCACTATTTTGGTGTGGATTTTTTTCGACAATCGTTAAAACGGACTTGCTTTGAAAGTACAGGATTTTTTACGGAATTACGGTTTCACCGCCAATAAGGCGGAGCTTTATTGCGCGTTGCTGAAGCGCCGCAGCGGCAGCGCCAGCGAACTGGCGCAGGCCGCCGGCATCCAGCGGACGACCGCCTATGACATTCTGCGGGAATTGTGCGACGAAAACCTGGCGGTGATGAGCTTCGCCGGCAGCAAGCGGATTTATCATGCCAATCCGCCGGAAGAAATGCAGAACCGGCTGATGCATCAACTCAACCAGTTGGAACTGCTGCTGCCGAGTTTACAGGCATTATTTTTTCATCAGGAACAACTTCCGCGCATCCGTTATTACGAGGGCCCGGAGGGGATCATCCAGGTTTACGAAGAAACGCTGAAAGTGGAATCGAAGGAATATTTCTATTTCGGCGGTATGATCGATTTCGCCCAAAGCGTCGGCCGCGAGTACATGTCCAATTTTATCCGACGCCGGATCAGAAAGAAAATCTGGTCCAACGGCATTCGAATCCGGGAAAGCGAGATTCCCGATCCGGAGACTTTGCCGGGCGAAGAAAATTACCGGCGGGTCCGCTATATTTCCTGCCCCGGCGTCACACCGATGGCGCATCTGACCCTTTTCGACCGCAAAATTGCCATCACTTCGACCGCCCGGGAGAATTATGCGATGGTAATTGAAAGCGAAGAGTTGTTCAGCATGCTGAAAATATTCTGGGATTATATCTGGAGCACCGCCTCCGAACCTTGAAAGGCATTCTGTCGTGATGAAATTCAAATCGATCGTCGGCGCAGCACTGCTGCTGCCGTTGTTGATCCTGGTCGCTGCCGGCTGCTGCAGCCGACCGGCGACGGCTGTCCTGACCGTCGTCAATGCCGGTTCGGCCGACCTGCGGCAACTGCAGTTGCGCAGCCTCGACGGCGGACGGCTGACCACCATTGAAGCCCTGCCGCCGGACCAACCGCAAACTGTCCCGTTTCGGCCGGTGCCGGATGGCAGTACCACGTTATCCTGGTTTGACGGCCAACAGCGGCAAATGGCCGATCTCGGCTTTTTGCCGCCGGAGCCGCAGCATTATATTCTATTGATCAGCCCGGCGGAACAGGCGGCATTCCTGTTTTCCGTTGCCGGAGAACCGCTCTGGCGGCGGCGTTGCCGTTTCGAACGGGAACTGGTGCGCTAACGCGTTCCGACACTCAACCGAAGGATTCATGGATGAACACTTACGCAGTTTTACCCGAAGTCAGACGTATTGGTTTTCATGGTTTGACCGGCGACAACCGCTTTCCGGAGGATTTTCCTTTTCCGGCGGCGCTCTCCTCCGTCGTCGAGTATTTTCACGATCCCGCCTTTCCTGTCATCCCGCACGTCAACAACGGCGAGACGATCCTGGAGCGCTGCGGCAATATCGAATTTCTGGCCGCTTCCGGCATGGCGTTCGGTCTGCTCTGGAGTCCGGAATTCGATGGAAGCTGTCTGGATTTCACGCTGGTCAACCGCCATGATCAAACCATCCGGGCGGCCTTTGAATGGGCCGGCTATGCCTGCGAAATCCTTCCCCATGATACAGCGCCGGACAACACGCCGGAAGCGCGCCAAAAAATTCTTGCCGCCATCGACGCCGGAATTCCGGTGCTCGGCTTCGGCTGCATGGGCTTTCCGGAGTGTTCTTTGATCTGCGGCTACGACCGGAGTGGTGAGGTGTTGATCGGCTGGAGTTATTTCCAGCTTGACGTCAGTTGGGCGCAGGAAGAAAACGGTATGTTCCGGGACGGCGATTGGGAAAAAAGTTGGCTGAAAATCGTCATTCCAGGCGAAAAGACGGAACGCCGCGACAGTTTTCCCGCTGTCGTTGAGCGGGCGCTGACCGTCATGCTGCAGCCGGCCAGCGGTCCATTCGCGGCCGGAATCGCCGCCTATGATCCCTGGATCGCCTTCCTCGAAAATCCAGCGGTGAAGCACTGGCCGGACCCGCAATTGAAAGAACGCCACGAATTGCATCACGGTCTGATCGGCTCGCTGGCGGAAGCCCGCTGGTGGGCGCAGCGTTTTCTGCTCAAACAGAGTAAACACCCGGAAATCCTGGCGGCGGCCGAATGTTTCAAAACCATCCATGAGCTCTGCTGGCAATTGTGGGAAGTATTGGGCGCTCAGGCAGGGCCGGACTTATACAAAGAGTTGCGGGACCGGAACAAACGCCGGCAACTGGCCGCTTTGTTGACCAGAGTCAAAGCCGCCGACGTCGAGGCGGCCAACCATTTGCAGAACGCTCTTCAAGCGCGCTGACCACTCCTGCCCGACCTAAAAGCCTTTGAAACAGGCTGTTTCAAAGGCTTTCAAACTTTTCAACTTCACGAAACGGCGCAATTTATTCGAATTGCAGATAACCGAAGTAAGTCGGTACATGGAAAGCGATTTCCGGCACCCACGCCCAGGCGGCCCAATGCGGATTTCCCGGCGTATAACCGCAATTATACAAATTGCCGCGCCAGGTCGCCCCGGCCAGGGACCCGGCGGAAATGTCTTCGCCGTAATATTCGGACAGCAAGTCGTACGGAATGAAAAATCCCAGCGTCCAACTGACCGGATAATCCAGCGGTTCTTCAATTTTATTGGGCAGATTGGTCGTGATATTCAGCGAAGCCAGTTCATCGTCCGTCAGCCAACGCGACTCCAGCTCGTTGGAAGAACGATAGGTGCACAAGACGTTCCCCCCGGCGTTTACCTCAAAATTCCAGTAAAAACGGGAATTCGGCGGCTGAAGGAACAGTTCGACACAACTGTCTGCCCAGGTCGCCCCCTGGTTGTCGGCAACGGCGCGCACATATTTGTCGTGCACCAGAAAAATGACATAGATACCTTCCTGACCGTAGAGCATCCGGAATTTCGTTTCCGGCATGTAAAGCGACTGCAGGTTTTTATCGAACCGGAAATTGCTGATCACGCCGGTCTCCGCATTGTTCCAGCCGGCGGCGTTGAAATTGCTCAAATCCGGCAAGACATCCGGATCGGCCACCCGGATCGTATAACGATACTCTTCCGGCACCCGCTCCGGATGGGTCCCTTCGACCAATTTGCCGTAATCGACCGCCGACCGGCAACCGGCCAGTCCCAGCACCGCCAACGTTCCCGCCAACCAAACTGTAATCGCTCTTTTCATCTTCACCTTTCTTTCCTTCATTGATTTTTACAATCGATCGCCACCTGCAGACAAAAACTCTGCAACGCCAGCGTTTCATTGACATTGAACAATAAATTGTACAACAGCTTTTCCGTTTCCCCCGCCACCGCCGCCAGCCGCTTTTCCGGCAGAGGCGACGGCAGCGGCAACAGCGGTTCGAAAATTTCCGGATTGGCCAATACCTCGATCGGCACCCCAGCGGCCAATTGAGAAAGCTGTGCATAAAAAGTCCGGATCGCCTCCAGGAATTCAGCCCGCCGGGTCAAATACCTTCCGGCCACCGCGGATTCGAACTGTTTCTCCAAGCGTTTGGCCAACGCCGCATCGAACTCTTTCGCCTGGGCGATCCGCGGCTGCCACAAACCAGCCAGCTCCGCCTCGGCCGCCGACTCCAACTTGCCGGCAACCGCCGCCAGGCGGTCGGCGCAACCGGCCGCGCCCGCCAGATTGTTCTCCATCCGGAAAACCAGTTCATGCAACGCCTGAAACAACTCCGCCGCGCCGTCGAACTCAAAACGGCAGCGATTCTCCAACAGCATGATCGTCTGACAGCGCGACCGGGTGGTCGGCAGCAATGCTGAAGGATTGCCGGTCGCCAGGAGGAACAACGCCCCGGGCGGCGGCTCTTCCAGCGTTTTCAACAGGGCATTCTGCGCTTCCTGCCCCAACCGGTCGGCATCGTGGATGATGCCGATTTTGGTACTGACCGCCGCCGTGCTGGTCATGTAAAACTGTTCTTCAAAATAACGGACACTGTTCGGCTCCGGATTTTTGGGATCGCCGACTTGAATCTGCCTCATTTTGCCGACCGGCGACAATTGATACAGTTCCGGATAACTGCCGTTCTGCAACCGACGGCAAACCGAACAACTGCCGCAGGGACGCCCCTGCCGCTGTTCCGGGCAGGCGGCAATCATCCCCAGCACGATGGCGAACTCCTCCCGAATCAACGCGGAATCGCTGTGAACCAGGTAACCGTGCGCCATCCGGCCATGCCGCCTGGCGCGGCACAAACATTCGACCGGCAGCGGAAAAGCCGCCAGATATTTCTCAAACAATTGCATGCACCAGTTCCTCGATTTCCTGCCGGACCGACTCAACGGGCCGCGCGCCGTCGACTCGCCTGATCCGCCCGGGCTCCGCCGCCGCCAAGGCGAGAAATCCATCCCGCACCCGGCGGTGGAACGCCTGTCCGGCATTTTCGATCCGATCCCGGCCGGCTTCCGCCGCGGCCCGATGCCCGGTCCGCTCCAGACTCACTTCCGGCGCAATATCCAGCAGCAGCGTCAAATCAGGCCGCAATCCGCCGGTGGCAAAGTCATTCAAACATCTCAACCATTGCAAATCCAACCCCCGGCCGTAGCCCTGGTAAGCCAGCGTGGAATCGGTGAAACGATCGCAAAGCACCACCCGCCCCGCCGCCAGCGCCGGTTCGATACGAAACCGCACATGCTGCGAACGGCTGGCCGAAAATAACAACAATTCCGTCGTGTCGAACACCGGCTCCTCCCCCTGGTGGAACTTCAGGATGCGGCGCATCTCTTCCGCCAGCGGAGTCCCGCCCGGCTCCCGGGTAACCAGACAATCGATGTTCCGTTTCATCAAGCTTTGCTGCAACAGTTGAATTTGCAACGTTTTTCCCGCGCCCTCCGGTCCTTCGAAGGTAATAAACGATCCTCGCGACATATCTCCCGATTCATCTCCCGATTTTTTTGAGGTTTTTTTACCGGATGCACAATAGCTTCATTTGCCAAGTTGTGCAAATCGTTGTACATTTCAAATCAGCAAAATTATTGATACTTTCAGGAGAAACCAAGGAAACTTTGATAAATGGGATCGACAGAACTCAACCGCAACAGTTATTTGTCCAGGAATGTCGGCGACTTTCAACCGACCATCAGAATCGGTGACCGGGAATACGTCAAAGTCGACGATCTGCGCTACGGCACCAATCCGCACCAGCCGGCCGCCTATTACAAACCGGCCGGCGGCGATTGCGTCATCGGCGACATGAAGGTGCTCAAGGACGGCAAAAGCGGCCTGTCGCAAACCAATCTCGAGGATATTTCCTACGCGCTCAACATCGTCAAATTTTTCGGCCGCCCGGCTTGCGCCGTGATGAAACACGTCAATCCCAGCGGCGCAGCGGTGGCCTGCGACGAGGAAAGTTTGTGCAATGTATATTTGAAAGCCCGGGACGCCGATGCGCGGGCGGCGTTCGGCAGCGTCATCGCCTTCAACACCGAGGTCGACGCCGATACCGCCCGGGCCATCATGAGCACATTTGTCGAGTGTGTGGTGGCGCCGGCCTATGCCGACGGGGTGCTGGATATCTTCCGCGACCAGGAAACTTACAAACTGAACCGCCATGTCCGCATTCTGCAATGCGGCGACTTGACCAGGCTGCCGAAGTTCGTCGGCGAAGCCGCTTCGGTCAACAATACGTTGAAAGTATTGGCCGACGGTTCGCTGGTCGTCGCCGCGCCGTTGCTCACCGCGCTGCGCAGCGTCGCCGATCTCAAACCGGCCGCCGCCGACAGCAGCAAACTCGGACACCAGGAGGCGGTCTGCCGGGCGACGTCCCGGCAACTGCAGGATCTATTGTTTGCCTGGTACGTCAATTTGAGCGTCCGATCCAACGGAGTCGTTATCGCCAAGAACGGTCAGACGCTGTCGGTCGGCACCGGCGAACAGGACCGGGTCGGCGCCATTGAACAGGCGATTGCCAAATACCGGCAGAAATACCAGGGCGAGAACACGCTCGCCGGCGCCGTGATGGCCAGCGACGGTTTCTTCCCGTTCGCCGATGGAGTCGAAACGGCGGCGGCATCCGGAATTACCGCCATTCTGGCGCCGTCCGGCTCGTTGAAAGATGCCGACGTCATCAAGCGGGCCAACGAGCTGGGCGTGGCGCTTTACCACGCGCCGGAACGGATTTTTTCCCACCACTAAGTCATAATTTTAAGGATAATAAGATGATCAACGACAACAAAAAAAGCAAGAATTCCCGCAAGAAGATCAATGCCGCGTTGTCCAGTGAGTTGATGGACGATTTCGATCGTTTTGAAACGCTGGTGATGGCGCATTGGAAGATCATTCTCGCCGGCGCAATCGTCCTGCTGGTCGCCGTCACCGTCGCCGGCGCCTGGTGGTTCCACCGCGAACAGGTCAACCAGAAGGCGATGAACGTTCTGGCCGATGCCAGGACCGTCGAGCAACTGACGGCAGCGCTGCAGGAATACGGGACCCATCCGAATGCGGTCAACGCCCGCCTGCGGCTGGCCCGGCTGTACCAGGAAGATAAGAAATACGATCTGGCCCTGGAAGAAATTTCCGCCGCGCTGGTCCTGCTGCCGGAAAATGAACTCCGGCACCGCTTGAGCCTCAACCAGGGCTATCTGCTGGAGCTCGGCGGCAAACTGCCGGAAGCGGCCGAAGCGTTTGCACTGGCCGGCGGCAACACCGGCATGCAGGAGGCGCTGCGTTGCGAAGGGAACTATAACGCAGCCCGGCTCTATATCGAATTGAAGGATCTGGCGAAAGCGGAAAACATGCTGCAATCGATCGTTCCGCCTCCGGATACGACACCGCAAATGACCGACCCGGCGTTGATGTTCTGGCAGGGGCAGGCACAGTTCCTCTACAACCTGCTGGAAAACGGCCATTACGGCACGCTGGCCGCCGCCGCGACCGATTGACTTTTATGAAGCCGTCCCGCAAACAACTCGCGCTGATTCGGGCGCTTTATACCAGACACGGCCGGAAAAAATCCGGCCGTTGCATTTGCGAGGGGATTCGCTGCTGCAGCGAAATCTACCAATCCCGCCCCGAGCTGGTGGAGTTTTCGGTGGCGACGGCCGCGGCGGCCGCCAGAATCACCATTCCCGGCGAGCTTTTTCTGGTCAGTGAAACCGACTTTGCGGCATTGGCCGCGACGGTCAACGCCCAGGGCGTGCTTGCCGTCGTCCGTCCCCCTGCCCCGCCGCTCCCGACCGACCGGCCGGCCGATCCCTTCATTCTGGCGTTGGACCAGGTTGGCGATCCCGGCAATTTCGGCACCATCGTCCGCACGGCCAAAGCCGCCGGGCTGACGGAAATATGGTATACCGCCGGTGCGGTCGACCCTTACAACGACAAGGTGATCCGTTCCGCCCTCGCCGCGCAATTTTTACTGAAATTGCGACAATTTTCCGACCTGCCGGCTTTGTGCGCCCAGGCGGCGCAGTTTGGGTTCCCGACCGTCTATCTGACCGATCCGCATCGGGGCGAAAATTGCTTTCAGCAGAGCGCTCTCTATTGCCGCAGCGTCGTAGTCATCGGCAGCGAAGGCAATGGTGTGACACCGTTGCCCGGCGGGATTCCGGTCACCATACCCATGCCGGGAAAATTCGAATCACTCAATGCGGCGCAGGCGGCGACAATCTTCATCTTCGAATACGTCAGGCGTCAATTTCAATGAGCGCATATGACGGCCTCGGGCGCGTCAGAACCACAACCATTCCAGATAATGCATCGTGCCGTCCGCCGGGCCGCCGATTCCGGATGCGGTGAACGAAAACACCAACCGGCGCGACGGCCGTTTGCTTTCCTGCGGCGGACGGATCACCACCGTATAACTGCCGCTCTCCTGTCGTGACAGGCTGTTCAAACTGTTCAGCAGCAGAGTATCCAACTGATCCGAAAGCTGAATTCGCTCCCGCCGCCACAGTTCCAGCGCCTCCATGACTTTGCCGGCTTCCTCTTCGGTCAGATTGCAATAATTCATCAACAACAGTGGCGAAGCACTGAAAAGGCTGGGCGTGCCGCTCAAGTCGGAAGTATTTTCCGGCGGAATCAACCGGTAAAGCGTCAAGCGGCCATCGCTGTCCGGCGGCAACAGCTCCACCGCATCCGGCAGATAGAACAGTTCCTCCCGGAACTGAATCGCCGCATTGCGCGGCAGCGGCTCCCTGCCGAGTTCTTCATACTCGCCGTATTCCATGCCGTCGACCGCCAGGTCGTCATCCGAATCGATATAATCGCCAATCCGGTTGCCGAACTGCGTCAAGCGGTCCGTCCACTCGGTGTCCCGTTCAAAACCGACTTTCATCCATTCCAGACTGTTCAGATAATTCTGGGCACTGAAATCATAACCGCTCGCCGCATCGTAGATGACGAACTCCACCGGCGTACCATAATAATCCAGTTGATGAATCACGCCGTCGGCCAGATAACGATCCTCGGCATAGTCACTGTAATCCATATCGCCCAGAATCGCCGTCGCATACAGAGTGCGGTCCGCTTCGATCAGCCACTGAATCCGGCTGGCACAGCCTTCGTTGATATAAAAAGAACGCTGCAAAGCGGTGTGAGCAGCCAGGCTGACCGTATTGTACTGGGACATCGCCGCTACAGCGGTAATCAGCATCCCGGCAGTAAAGATCAGACAAAGCACTGCAATCAAGGCGGAACCGGATTGCCGGCAGTCGGAATTCATCAGTTCAACGCCTCCTTTCAATTGCCGGCTCCGGTAATCGTCTGCGCCGTCTGGCGATAGCCGAAAACGCTGTGCGTGCTGCTGCCGGCGGTGCGACGGAGCCAACACTCTTTCCGACCATCCTGCCACTCGACGGTCAGTTGAATGGCCATCGGGATCGCTTCATGATCCTCCTCCTCCCATGCATCAAGCCACTCGATCTCATCGCCGGATCCCTGTTCGGCGTAAAGAAACGCGACTGATTTCACCTGCCCGGTCAGCACTTCGCGACTGTATTTCTGCTCGCCGTCCTCCAGCCACGGCAGGCGCGGATAAGGCGAATATTCCGCCACCAGGGCGTCATCCTCCAACTTCAGGCGGACAAACAGCAAAGCCCCGTCATCGCCGTCATAACAACGCCGCAGCGTCGTAAAGTGCAGCGAGTCATTTTCTCCGGCAAAGACGAAACGATTCTCCAGGCTGTCATCCTGCCAGCGAAACGGAATCATATTGCGAACATTCAGATCCATCACCTGGTCGATCGCCTGATAATCCATCAACTGACGGGTGATGCGCTCCGAACGATTCCAACCGTTGTAAATCGTCGAAGAAGCGGTACCGATGATCAGGGCTACGAGCAGCAGAATCGCCATCGCCACCACCATCTCCACCAGCGTAAAGGCGCGCCTACTGGGTTGTCGCTGTCGCCGACTCATAACTGATCCTGTCGATGATTAATTTATCGATCAACGCGCCGTCTTTCCGGCGCACCAGCTCGATGATGCAACTGCGCAGCGGCAACTGGCCGAGTTGATTGTCGTAATCCTCCGGCAGATTTTCCGCCTCCTCGTAATAGCAGTTGATCTTATAGTCCTTGTACGGGAAAAAATCGGTGGAAATATCGTCCGGGTCTTCACTCTGAAGCAGGTAATATTCCGCCGCCTGCATCAGCATATGCATTTGGCGCCATTGATCGATGCTTTTGGCCAGACGCTCCTGGGAGGAGATCAGCACCTGCAGCAGCCCGGTCAGCGAAACGGTCAGAATCGCCAACGCAATCACTACTTCCAGCAAGGTAAAGCGCCAATGAGTTTTCATGGCATTTCCTCCGGCGCCTCTTCGCTCTGGCGCAACCGGCCGGTCAGCGGCGAAATGATAAAGTAACGTGCCCGTTCACGATATTTGAACACCAGCCGGCGTTTGCCCGAAGCGCTGCCGTCCGCAAAAAAACGGAACAGCGGCATTTCCGCTTCCAACGCCGGTTCAACCGCAACTTGTTCGGCATTAAAAGTAAATTCTTCCGGCAAAGCCCAACGCTGCAACGTCTTCTCATCGGCATCACCGCCGGGCTCCGTTTCATCGGCATATTTTCCCCGGAAACAGCGTTTGTCCGGCTCATAGACCACCAGACGGTCACGACCGGTTTCCATCGCCTGAAAACGGACGCGGGCACAGAATTCCTCGAACTGCCAGCCGGCCCGACTCAACAACTGGGTCGACGAACCGCCGCGGAACGTGGCAACCGCCAGCGAGGTGCTCACCGCGATGATCGCGACGACCACCACCATTTCCACCAGCGTAAAAAATTTGCGGTTCGCCCCCATCGATTTTCATTCCCAGTTGGTGATATCGGCATTTTCGCCGGTACCGCCCGGCTGGCCGTCAGCGCCGTAACTATACAAATCGTAATCGCGGTGTTCTCCGGGATAAATATAAATGTATTCGTTGCCCCACGGATCTTTCGGCACATTCGGCTGCAAATACGGCCCTTCCCATTTTTCCTTCTGGTCGACATTTTCGATCAGCGCCTGCAACCCGGCCGAAGTATCCGGATACTCGCCGACGTCAAGCCGGTAATTGGTCAACGCATCGGCCAGCAGTTTGAGCTGGGTTTTGGCGGCACCGACATTGGCTTTTTTCAAATTATTCAAATACAGCGGCGTGGCGATGGAAGCCAGCGTTACCAGGATGATGATGACCACCACCACCTCGATCAAAGTAAAATTCCGTCCTGTCAACCTGCGTTTTTTCATAATTGTGATCCTCCCTGATTTATTGAATTGATTTCCATCATCGCGACAAAAATCGATACGACGACGACCAAGACCATCAACGCCAGAAAGACGATGACCGCCGGCTCGAACAAACTGAGCAAATGCTTGATTTTCAAGCGGGTGTCATTCTCCAGATGGCTGGCGATCCGCCCCAGCATTTCCCCGACGGTTCCGGACTCCTCGCCCACCCGAAGCATCGGCACCATTTCCGCCGGCACGAATCGGTTGCCGCTCAAAGCGGCGGACAATTTTTCTCCGCCTTTCAATTTCCTGCCGATGTCTTCGAAACCGGTCCGGATGACCGGATTGCGGATAATCCGCCCGGAAATTTTCACCGTCCGGATGATTTCGACGTGATTGGCGATCAAAATTGCTAGCGTCCGGATATATTTGCACATTTCCAGATCGATGATGATCCGGCAAAGCAGCGGCACCCGCAACAGCAACTGATGAATCTGAAACCGCAAAGCCTCCTCGCCGAGAGCTCGTTTCAAACCCAGCCAAATCAAAATCAGCGCCAGCGGAATCAACCACCAGGCCCAGAAGGCAAACGCACTGACGCCGAGCAGAAATTCCATGCTGCCGGGCATCGGCCGGTTCATATCGATAAAAATCTTGGCAAAACGAGGTACGAAAATTGTAAACAGCAGAATTGTCACCGTGATCGTCACCGCCAGGATCGCCGCCGGATAAATCGAGCTGGAGACGATGAAGTCCTTCAACTCCTTGGTCTCGCCCATGAACTTATAAAGCTGGTTGACCACCTCCGGCAAACAGCCGGTTTCTTCGCCGCTCTCGATCAGGTTGGCGTAATACCCCGGAAACAGAGAACCATGCGAACGAACCAGTTCGGAAAATTTTTTCCCCTCGTGCAACCCCTGCCGCAACGAGGTGACGAAAGCTTTCTGTTCCGGAACCGTGGCGCTCTCGGCAATGATTCCCAGTGCTTTTTCCAAAGGGATGAACGACTCCAGCAACGGAGCCAACTGGCGGGTGAATTCGTAAGTATTCACCTTGCTCCGCCGCCAGGAAAAACCGCCGTTGCCGTTCATGCTCGCTTCGCCGCAGAACTTGATCGGCACAATCCGGCGGCTGCGCAATTTTCCCAGCGCTTCCGAACTGTTGTCCGCTTCGACCAGGATCTCATGCGGCGCCTCGCCTTTGCTGGCGGCCAGATATTTGTACAAGCCCATAACGACAATTCCTTACAACTCGGCGGTGGAACGATTGACTTCCGTCGCGGTAGTGATGCCGGCTGCCACTTTGGCCATACCGTCCTGCTGCAGCGTTCGCATGCCATTTTGAATCGCGATCGCCTCCAGTTCCGAACTGGAACGGTTGCCGTTGACCGCTTCGCGCAGCGCATCGTTCATGACCAGCAATTCATAGATGCCGCTGCGCCCTTTGTAACCGGTGCCGTTGCACCGCTTGCAGCGGTTGCCGGTATAGGCGGCATCGAAGCCGCTGCCGTGGCAGACCGGGCAAAGTTTGCGGACCAACCGTTGCGACAAAACGCCGAACAACGCCGACGACACCAGAAAATTTTCCATCCCCATATCCAGCAGCCGGGTCACCGCCCCGACCGCGTCATTGGTATGCAACGTGCTCAACACCAGGTGGCCGGTCAAAGCCGCATTGATGGCAATATCCGCCGTTTCCCGGTCGCGGATTTCACCGACCAGGATGATATCCGGGTCCTGGCGGACGATATGGCGCAAGCCGGCGGCGAAGCTGACGCCGATTTTCGGGTTGACCTGCATCTGGCAAAGCCCCGGCATCCGGTATTCCACCGGGTCTTCGATGGTGATGATCTTTTTGCGCTGATCGTTCAATTGGCTGATCACGCTGTACAACGTCGTGGTTTTCCCCGAACCGGTCGGTCCGACCACCAGAATCATCCCGTGCGGAATTTGGATGAGCCGGTGAAATTGTTCCAGCAACTCCGACGACATGCCGAGCGTCTTCAAGTCGAACGAAAGCGCTTCCTGATTCAACAAACGCAGGACGATGCTCTCCCCGGTCAGAATCGGAATCGTACTGATCCGCAGATCCAACTCCTCGCGGCCGAGCTGTATGTTGGTCCGGCCGTCCTGCGGCAGACGGCTCTCGGCAATGTTGAGCCCGCCGAGCAATTTGATGCGGGAGGCGATCGCCGGAAACTGGTTCAAGGGACAACTGAGAATCTCTGTCAATACGCCATCCACCCGGCAGCGGACCGTTACCATCTCTTCACCGGGTTCGATATGGATGTCGCTGGCCTCCAACTCGATGGCCCGGGTGAAAATATCGTTCACCAACCGGACGATCCGCGCTTCCCCGGCCATCGTACGCAAAGTAGTTTCATCCTCGACATCGCCGGCGGTTTCCGCTTCATTCTGCTCCTGGCTCTGCAGTTTACTCAGCATCCGCTCCAGGAAAGTGCGCCGCACCAGCCGAAACGCACACCGCCGGTTCCAGGTATGCTTCACCAGATAGCTCAATTGCTCCAGATCATACGGATCGGCAATCAGAAAAGTGAGCGTCTCGTCATCCCATTCATAAGGCAGACAGCAGTTGGCGTTGCAGTATTCCAGCGGCATGCCCGGATAAATTGCCGGCTGGGCCAACTCCTCTTCCTCCGGCAAATCCAGTTCATAAGCGGCGGCATAGAACTCCAGCAACTGCCGTTCCGTCAAGCTGCCGCTGTCCAGCAACTGCCGGTCGGCCGCCCGGGCCGCCGGGTGGTCCGGCGCCTCGGGATAGTCGGGAAACTCGGCCCGCAGCAACGTCTGCAACGCCCGGTTCGCTTCTCTGTAATCCGAAACACTCATTGCACGGGATCCTTGATCGTGGCGGCTTCCAGGCGGTCGCCCATCGTATTTTCAAACTCGTTCAACGCTTTGATCGCGTCATTGTAGCGCTTGATCATATCTTCGACCGGGCTCTTTTCATCGACGACATATCCGGTGATCATCACCAGAATTTCCGTCCGCTCCGTCGAACTGCTGGTGTTGCCGAACAACCGGTTCAGGATCGGAATATCACCGATGATCGGAATCGTTTCCAAATCATCGCTCTTCTGTTCCTGGATCAAACCGCCGAGAATCATTGTCCGTCCGTTGGCGATCGTCATCGAGGTTTGCAAAGTCCGCTCCTGAATGATCGGCGAATCAATCGATTTGCTGATGGTGTTGGTCATCGCGGTCGACAACGTCTGCACGACTTCAAGAGCAATCAGATCCGTACTGGTGATTTCCGGCGTGATGGTCAGGATGATACCGGTATCCTGATAATTGTAATTCTGGATCAGCGAGCCTTCCGACGAGGTATTGGTGATTGCCGACGAGATGACCGGCACCTGGCTGCCAACCGAAATCTGCGCTTCGGTGTGGCTGGAAACCACCAGTTGCGGACTGGAAATCACTTTCAAGGCATTGTTGCCGGCCAACGCTTTAATATAACCGAACTTCTTTTCAGGATCGTCCGGGTCATTGATCAGAAAACGAAAACCATCATCCGGAGTGTCGCCATACGGGTTAAGGCTGGAGTAATTGGTTCCCAGCAAAGTGCCGGCGTTGCCCCCATCGTCGGCGTAAGAAAATTCCAGGCCGAATTCGGTCGATTTGTTCAGCGTCACCTCCACCACCAGCACCTGAAGCAACACCTGAGCCGGTACGACATCCAGCCGGTCGAGCAACGCTTTGACCGAAGCGTATGCCCGCGGCGTCGTCCGGACCACCAACCGGTTGAGCACCCCGTCGGCAAACACTTTGACCGGCGTATCGAATACGTTGGAGTTACGGTCGGTTTTGAGGTTGGTATCGGTATCGGAAGAACTGCCGGATCGACTGTTGTAATTGGAATTCACCTGCGAAGTCCGGTCGTCGCCGCTGGTATCGACCGTCAGCGTCGACCCCTGGGTATCGAAGATCACCGACAAGGCCTCGGTCAACTGTGTCGCCTTGTTGTGCGCCACCTTATAAACGAAAATACGTTCCTGATCGATGGAATCGGAACTGTCGAGAATCTCGACCCAATCCCGGATTTCCCGAATCGCTTCCTCGGTCGCCGCCGAGGCAACGACAATCTGCAGCCGGTCGATGCCGGCCAGCAAAATCGCGCCGCTGGTATCGTCAACATTGCCGTTCGTCGTATCGGTGGTGCGAACGACGCTGAAGCCCAATACCGGCAATACACTCTGCAACTCTTCGGTCAGCTTGCTCGGCAACACATTGCGACATTTGATGATGGCGCGCGGCCAGTTGCCGCGGCGGCTCTGGTCGATGATTTCCAGCAATTGTTTGATCTTCGGCATATTATTGCGGTCGTCGCTCAGCAAGATGGCATTCGGCTGTGTCAGTTCAACGACGACACTGTCCCGGCCGAGGAAGGGTTTCAATTGATTCAGAACATCCTTGGCGGTCGTATTTTTCAACGCATAATAATAAACTTCGCCATTGCCGTTGTGCGCCATTCTGGCATCCGGCTGCATCGCCAGCTTGGACAGCGGCATCACCCGCAGCAAACCATCGACATCGACCATAACCCCGGCGCCGGACAGATAGAGCATCTTGTCGAACGTATCCCACAACTCCCGCCGGGTCATCGTCGAATTGAGGTTCAACGTCACGACATTTTTTAAATCACTGTCGGCCAGAAAATTGAAGCCAAGCACATCGGCGAAGGCCGGCAGCACGTCCAACAGCGGCGCGCTGTTAAAGACCAGTGACACCGGCAGTTCTTCATCGGCATTCGTCAGGATAAAATCTTCATAAAACCGCTCGCTGTCATCGCCTCGCGCCGGTGTATTTTCGGTTTTCGCCGCACCGGTCAGCAATTTGAACCGTTCATCACTCAGCTCGTCACCTTCATCCAACTTCGCCTTGACCAACTCCTGCTCCATCGTCTCCCGCTCGGCAGGCGCCGAGATATTCTCCTCATGACGCAGGAAATCAAAACGATTTTCACCGGTCGGCACAGTCGATTCCGGCTCCTGATTGAACCAGCTGCAGGAACACAGCAACATCCCGGCCGTACCGATTCCGATCATTTTGCCGCCGTGGTTTAACCAATGTCTCTTACGATTGCTTTGCTTTTTCATGACATATCTTTTCCGAATGAATTAAATCGTTTTCTTCCCGTTATCGTCTGCCGCCGCCAGGAGGGCCGCCGGGGACGCCGGCATTCCCCTGATTGCCGCCGCGATTGCCGGTCTGGTTGCCGCCGCCTTGATTGCGCATCGAACGTTCCATCATCTGCATCATGCGAAATTGCGACATCATCTGAAACCGCTGCATCCGCTCCAACTGCTGCACCGGATTGGCGTTGCTGCTGGCGCCGGAAGACGCCGTCGCCGGCTGAACTCCTTTTGACGCTTCCACCAATTCCAGTTCCAATTTCTCACTGCCGCGGGTCAGGACCACCCGGTCGCGCTCCACTTCCGACAACGTATAGCCGTTATCCATCGTTTCGCCAAGCCGGACATACTGTTTGTAGACCTGCGCGGTCGTTTCACTTTCCCCGCCCGGCTGGCCGTTATTCTGGGCAGTTCCGAAGCGGGAGCGAAAGTTGCCGCGATTGCGGCTCCGGCTGCCGTTGTTGCCGCGGGAAGGATTTCCGGCCGCCGCCCCGCCCATCATTCCCGGACCGCCGGGCGGCATTCCTCCCGGGGGCATCCCCGGCATCCCGCCGCCAGGCATTCCACCCGGCATCCCGCCTCCCGGCGGACCACCCATCAATCCCATACCGCCGAACGGGAAGCCCTCGCGGCTGCGTTCGGCATTTTTCTGCAGGATCACGGCACCGACGCAGGAAGCGATTTGAAAGGTGCCGACCAGCGTCATTTCGACCCGGCTGTCGCGGCCGCGGGCAAAGGTCGCGTTCGGACAACGCGCCGGATCGAAAATATTGTTGCCGACAATATTATCGGCATCCACCCGCCAGGCATCCGGATTGCCGCTTGTTCCCCTGGCGCTTGCGGCGCTCTTCCGGCCGGGGTCCGGTTTGACCAGCTGATATTCGACCGCCGGCGCCGCCGGCCGGACATTGGACGCGACGCTCCACAACAGATAACAGACCAGAAAAAGATTCAATATAATCAAACCGACTTTCATTGCTTCGCTCCGGTTGTTTCATTTCGTTTGCTCTCCGGCAACTTGCCGTCGAAACCGATCACCCGAAGCGAACCGTTGAAATTCATCGTCGCAGTGTCGCCCGGCCCGGCCAGCCGCAAGTCCAGCCGCCGCCAGGCCAGCCGCGGCTCCGTCTGTTCCAATGCCTTCAGGAATCCGACGATTTTTTCCAGCGAATCCACCACGGCAATATCCAATTCGGCATAATACAGTTCGGCGTTGATCCGGGAAGTCCGCACCGTTCCGAGACTGTTCAATTTCAAATCCTGCTGTTGCGCCGCAGTGCCGACCAGTTGGCGCATCACGGTCTCCACCGCCCCGTCCCGGTCCGTCTGCCAGTAGGTTTCCAACTGCTGCAGATAGCGTCTTTTCAGCGCCTCCGCTTCCCGCATTCTGGTCTGCTGCACGGTAAACGCCTCCTGCGCCTTCTGCCGCCCCTCCCTGGCGGTCGTCAACCCGGCCGAGCCGGGAAACAATTTGGCCAAGTCGCCGCTGAAATACCACAGCAGAAACAGCCAACTGACCAGCAGGGCACCTCCGGCCAGCGCCAGCTTGCCGCGATCAGTGGCGGCAAACATTTTCATATTCCCTTTTCTCATGGTTTGACCGCCTCCACCGGTGCCAGGCTCAGCGTCACCGCAATGACCGAATCGTTGATGCGCCGCTGCTGCAATTGTTCGATGCGCCAGAAGGTCAACGGACGCAGGATCGCCGCCAAATCGGGATTTTCCGCTTCCGTCTGCAATTGCAGCTCAAGACTTTTTTCACTCCAGCGCAAACCGGAGACCATCATATCCGACGGCAGCACCGTACTCAACGCCGCCAGTTTATCCACCACTTCCAGTTCGCCGGCTTTCAAATCGACCACTCTGGTCAACTCTTTCAGTTCCTTATCCATACCGCGCAGCCGGCTTTGCAGAACGTCAGTTTTCTGGACCAGGCCGGCCGTTTCGGATGTCAACTGGCGATACTCGCTCCGCCATTTCGCATAATTCTGCCATTTGCCCCAGAGGAAATTGCCGAACAACAAAATCACCAACAGCGCCGTCAAGCGCAACTGCGCCCGATAACGGCGCGGCCGCAACGATTTCGGCAAGCTCCGGATTCCGGCCTGCTGACTTTTGAACCGTTCCCCCAAAACCAGCTCGGCCAGAAACAGGCAACTGCGGTAACACTGCAGCTCAAAAACACCATCGTCCGGCAGTATGAAATGTTTTCGGTTCCGGTAGTCAACCATCTTCTGCTCGCTTTTGCGGTGCCAGGTTCCCCGCTGAAAATAATAATCCGGTTCGACTTCCGGCAGAAAAACCGCTTCCGCTTCCGACTCTTCGTCCAATGCCAGCAGCGGGTAGATGAATTCGTCCGCCCGGCAGTGACTCTGGGTCAATACTGCGGCGAGCTGATGCAAAGCGGCCGCTGGAAACGCATAGACATTCACCCGGCAATTGCCGTCCGCCGCCGACTGCACGGTGAACTGCAGCCGACAATCCTCCGGTACCTGCAGCAGGTATTGCGGCAGTTCAAATTCCAGGGCATCTTTCAATGATTTCAGCGGCAGCTCCAGCGTCGTACATTGAAAGAAAGTACCGCCTTCCAGGGCGCCTCCGACAATCAACATGCACTCCGCCCCGCCGCCCAGCGTTTTCAGCAATGACTTCCAGGCGGTGGCCGGATTGTTCGAATCAATCGCAACACAGCCGTAACGATCCACTTTCCACTGACTGCCGCGGCGGCGAAAATGACATCCCTTGAGCGTCGTCGCGTCAAAAATCAGGATATTGTATTCACGGTTGGTTGTAAATCTCATAATTCTTTATCTTCCGATCGAAAAACATTCGGGATTCTCTGCCGCGCCCGGTTTCGGGCGCGGCAGAGCAATGATGTGTTCACTGATTGTCTTCTTCGTACTGCTTGATCAACTCCTGCAATTGCTTGCGGGCCGCCGCCGCATCGGTTTTGCGCAATGCGTCGATCTCGGCCATCTTGTCCGGATACTGTTCCAGCAGCTTCCGGCGCAACTGCGCCGCTTGATTATTGCGGGGCGTCGTCCCTTCCCGGCTGGAATTGCCGGCACTGCCGCGATTGCGGCCAAACGACAAATCGATTCCTTCCTTGGACGCCAATTCCGTCATTTTTTCCATCGCCGCCCGCGGATTGCTCCGGCGCAATTCCTCGATTTCGGCAAATTCCTCCGGATATTGCTCCCGCAGCGCCATGATCTGCTGCATCCGGTCCTGCGGGGAAACCGGCAATTTCACGCCGGCCTTTTCCGCCAGGTCCTGTAATTTGCGGTTCGCTTCCTGGCGCAATTCCTCAATTTCGGCAAATTCCTCCGGATATTGCTCCTTCAATTCATTTTCAACCTGTTGTTGCGGACTGCCGCCCATGCCCATCCCGCCGGGACCGAACCCCATACCGGGGCCCCCTCTCATGCCGGCGCCGCCGGGACCGCCGCGCCGTTGACCGCGTTCTCCCCGGCCGCCGAATTCCATGTTGCCTCCCGGCGGCATCATGCCGGGACCGAAGTTCATACCGTCGCCGCCGGGACCGCCGCGCCGTTGACCGCGCTCTCCCCGGCCGGGCGGCATCATTCTCGGCAGTTCCATACCGGAACTTTCCGCCAGAGACCGCATCGCCTCCAACGCGGCAAATAAGTTGGTATTCTGCAACTTCTCAATTTCAGCGAACTTTTCCGGATATTTTTCCTTCAAAGCAGCCTGCAGCGCCGCCCATTCTCCGGTAACATCTCCCGCCTCATTCCGCCGGGAGCGAACCGTCTCGCCGGTATTGCCGTCAGCTTCCTCGGCCGCCGACAACGTCGTTCCGGCCGCCAAAGCGGCCATCATCAGAAAAGCGAAAGTCCATCGTTTTGTCATAGGTCTCCTCCTTGTTTAACCCGATGAGGCACTTCCTGTCAACATCATCATTTGGGGAACACATCTGTGCATAGAAACGCCGACAATCATTTTTTTATTGTTGCAATGATGCGGCAGACCGTAACTAATTTGGAATTTTTTACCGGTTCTCCCATGCCGAACGGCGCTGGAAATCCGGCTTTTACCGGCAAAGGCTTCACTGCCTCCGAGCATGGACCGCCATTGTTCCGGATTCTTTCGGGAAATACTTGCAAGTCTGACAATCCAATTGTAAATTATCAATTTCATTACCAAATACGCGGGGGAAACCACTAAGATGAAAATAATTGCCGGCTTGCTGCCGATGTTGATGAATATGGTGATCGGTGTCGTCCTGCTGATCACGCCGTTGCGCCTGGCCACCGCCGGAGCGGGCGCGGTGGCCGTAGCGGCCACTCTGGTTACCTGGTCGCTGGTTTATGCGTTGACAATCGGCGCGCTGGGCAGGATTCTCAACGAGCAGAACGCCGCCCGGCTGGTGATGGGTTCGGGAATCCTGGTTGCATTGACCGCCGTCGGTTTGATCTATTTCGACGGACTGTATCTGCAATTTTTCTGGATTGTCCTGACCGGAGTCGGCAGCGGCTTTTTTGCCGGACCGGTTCAAGTTTTCATGAAACGGCTGGAAAACAATGCCGCGTCCGGGGTCGCCAGAGCGACGGCAATGTACACTTTCTCCTGGAGTTGCGGCTTTGCCAGCGGTCCGTTTGCCGTCATGCTGCTCTGGGGACTCTGGGCGCCGCAGGACGGCTGGAAATATTGCTACTGGCTCACCGCGCTGGTCGGCATTCTCATTTCTCTGATCACCTTCATTCTGGATCATCGTTCCGGCAAGCTGGCGGCACAGCCGGCGGCGGGTTCGGCCGAAGAATCATCGGTCGATTATTCCGGTCAGCCCGATCTGGTCTGGCTGGGCTGGATCGTGCTGCTCGGCGGCGTCATTTCCTCGACAATCCTGCGGGCCAATTTCCCCTATAAGGCGGCGGTCATGCAGTGGGACACCGCCAGGACCAGTTGGGTCATGGCATTGGTCTTTTACACCCAGGGCTTCACCGCGCTGGCGTTATGGAAGAGCCGTTACTGGATGTACCGACAGAAACCGATTTTAGGCGCTTCGCTGCTGGGGCTGGCCGGCCTGCTGTTGTTTGCCGGCGGCGAGCGGCTGCTGCCGCTCTGCGTCGCCGCTGTTTGTTACGGCATCTATTCGGGAACATTCTATTATTATCTGGTATTTCATTCCCTGGTTCATCCCTCGAAAAGCGCCGGCTATGTGGTTGTCAACGAAGTGCTGGTCGGCGCCGTCGGCGTTCTGGCCCCGCTGCTCGGCGGCCTTCTGGCCTCCGGCGGCAGCCGGGACTGGCCGTTTTATTTGGCCGCCGCCGTGGTATTGGCGGCAAGCGGCATTCTGTACGGCCTGATGAAACAGTATCTGAAAGCGGGAAAATTTGCCAATGCGCGTTTGAAGTAGTTTGACATTCGGCGATCGAAAGCGTATTTTGGGGTAGAGGAGAGAATTACCAGCAAAGAGGCAAATATGAAGAGGCGATTTTTTTACTGCATGTTACTGTTGTGGAGCGGCATGGCATCGGCCGCCGATAACCGTTCGGATACGACCGAACGGGCCAATCGCATTTCCCCGACGGTACTGGCCGTCGCCGAGGTGATGCCCTCAGTGGTCAACTTGAGTACCGAAAAAATTCTCGACGACAGCGATCCGGACCAATGGTACGAGTTCGCACCGGAAACGGTGATGATGGGACGCCAGCGGAGTTATTCCCTGGGCAGCGGCAGCGTCATCGACGCCTCCGGGCTGATCCTGACCAATGCGCACGTCGTCGACCGGGCCGTCCGCATCCGGGTCACTTTCAACGATGTGGAGCGTTATCTGGCGGAAGTGGTCGCGATCGACAAGTTGAACGATCTGGCGCTGCTGCGGCTGGTCGGCGACGGCGGCAATCACTGGAAGCCGATCGAAATGGGCCAGCCGGGCGATCTGCTGCTGGGCGAAAACGTCATCATCGTCGGCAATCCCTACGGATTGGGCAGCAGCATCGCCTGCGGAGTGCTGAGCGCCATCGGCCGCAAATTGACTTATCGCAATAAAATCGTCTTCAGCGATGTCCTGCAGACCGACGCGACCATCCACCCCGGCAACTCCGGCGGCCCGCTGATCAACATCAACGGAGAAATGATCGGCATCAACACTTCGATTTTGAAAGGAACGCAGGGCATCAGTTTCGCCATCCCGCTGCAACGGGTTCAGAACGTGCTGGGCAAATGGCTGATTCCGGAGCGGTTTCGCGATGTTTCGCTGGGAATCGTTCCCGGTGTCCGGCGGCTGCCGGACGGCTCGTTGAGTTTCTACCTGCAGGAAGTCCTGCCGGATTCCCCGGCCGCCCGGGCCGGCTTGAAGACCGACATGATCCTCAAGAGCGTCAACGGCCAGCCGGTCGATAACTTGATCAACCTGTCACGCATGTTGTGGAAAGTGCAGCCGGATACGGTGATCTCGCTGGAAACCGACACCGGCAAATATCAGCTCAGGGCGGTCGAACTGGAAGCGGGCGACTGGCAGAAAGCGGCGGAACTCAAGCTGGGCATCGGACTGCAGATCCTGAACGCCGATCTGGCCCAGGCGCTGAATTATCCGTTTCGCGGCGGTTTGCTGATCAGCAATCTTTCACCCGGCGTCGGAACGAATGCGGAACGCGGCGATCTGCTGCTGCAACTGGGTGATATCTCCATCAATACGCCGGAAGACCTGATTCGGGTATTGCGCAATTATCGTTACGGCCAGGAAGTTCCGGCGGGGCTGCTGCAAGTGTCGCAACAGGACGGCCGTTATTTTCTCAGTAAGAAAAATACCGTATTCAAGGTGAATTGAAAATGATGTCGACCGGGAAACTCGTTTGGTTGTGGCTGCTGCTCGGCAGCGTTCTGTTGGCCGGGTGCTCCGAGTCAGAGAAAAATCCGGCCGGTAAAATTCAAGTCTTTACCGGTGTGGCGCCGGTCGGTTATCTGGCGCAGCGCATCGGCGGGGAGCGGGTCGAAGCTAGAACGCTGATCCCGCCCGGCCGCAGCGCCCATGAATATTCGCCGTCTCCGACTGAAATCAAAGCGCTGCAGCACGTTGACCTCTACTTTAAAATCGGCCTGCCGCTGGAAAAGGCGGTATTGGACAAAGCGCTGTCCGGCGACACCAGCCGCATTTGCGACATCACCGGCGAAGTGACCAAACTTTCCCTGGCGGAAACCGAAGGCGGCCATCACCATGATGACGCGGAAGTTTCGTTGCCCGGGGAGGAAGACTTGTTCGACCAGCATATCTGGCTGTCGATCGACAATTGCCGGGCGATGGCCCGGGCGATGGCGGCGCGCTATGAACAGTTCGATCCGGACCACGCTGATCTTTACCGGCAAAATCTGGCCGCACTCGACGCAGACCTCCAGGACGCTAAAAAAATCCTGGCCGAGCAGCTGGCACCGTTTGCCGGCCGGACCTTTCTGGTCTATCATCCGGCTTACGGCTATTTCGCCCACGAATTCCAGCTGCGCCAGAAAGCGATCGAATACGACGGGAAACCGCCGACCGCCAAACAGTTGAGCGAATTGAAAAAGGAACAGGCCCTGAGCGGCGCAGGCATTTTATTCAGCCAGCCGCAAACCAATTCCACCCTGGTCGACAATGTGGCCGCGGCTTTGCAGTGCAAAGTGGTGGTTCTCGATCCGCTGGCGGAAAATATATTGGACAATTTCCATCAACTGGCGCTGGCGTTTGCGGAAGAATTCCAGAAAGAATCGCACGATGAGTGAACCGGTTGTCGAACTCCACGCGGTAAATTTTGCTTATCCGGACGGGCCGCAAGTGTTGCAGGAAGTCAATCTGTCCGTAAAAAAGGGCGATGCCGGCTGCATCATCGGGCCGAACGGCGGCGGCAAAAGCACGTTGCTGGCGCTGCTGCTCGGAGTTTTGCAGCCGGATCGGGGGACAATCCGTATTTTCGGCGAAACGCCGGAAAAGGCCCGCCAGCGCATCGGTTATGTCCCGCAGCGGTTTCAGCTCGACGACGCTTTTCCGGTGACGGCACAGGAAGTGGTGATGATGGGACAATGGAGTTGCCGCACGCTGGGATTTCCCGCTTCCGGCCAGCGCCGGAAAGCACGGCTGCTGCTGGAAGAAATGGAATTGGCCGACGTGGCGGATAAAAATTTTTCGGCCCTGTCCGGCGGTCAGCGGCAGCGGATTCTGATCGCCAGGGCATTGGCGGTCGATCCGGAATTGCTGCTACTCGACGAACCGACCGCCAATGTCGATCCGGCGGTGCAACGCCAATTCTACAGGCTGCTCACCCGGCTCCGCCGCCGCCTGACCATCCTGGTGGTTTCCCATGACCTCGGCTGGGTTTCCAGTTGCTTCGACTACGCCATCTGTGTCAACCGGCAGGTGAAAATCCATCCGGTCAGTGAAGTTTCCGGTGCCAACCTGGCCAGCGTGTTCGGTTACGACATCAAAGTCGTCGAACACGGCGAACATTGTACCGGTTGTGAACCGGCGGAGGTCAAATGATGCTGGAATTATGGCAGGACCTTTGCGATCCGGCGGCGCCGTTTTTGCGTTATGCCCTGCTGGCCGGTTTGATCGGCAGCGTGGCATTCGGCGTGGTCGGCACCTTCGTCGTCACCCGGCGGATCGTTTCGCTGGCCGGCGCAATTGCCCATTCGGTGCTCGGCGGCGTCGGCGCGGCGCTCTATCTCAGCAACGTCTGCTCCTGGAGCTGGTGTACCCCGACCCTGGGAGCGCTGCTCGCCGCCCTGATTTCGGCGGTCCTGATCTGGTATGTCAGCACCTTTGCCCGCCAGCGGGAGGATGCCGTCATCGGCGCGATCTGGGCGCTCGGTATGGCGCTCGGTTTGCTGTTCATGGCCAAGACGCCGGGCTATGTCGACTTGCAGGGGTACCTGTTCGGCAATATCCTGCTGTTGTCCGGACGGGAGTTGTGGCTGATGAGTGTGCTGGATATCGTCGTCGTCACGCCGGCATTGCTTTTTTATGCGCAGTTGCTGGCCGTCTGTTTTGACGGGGCATTTGCCGAACTGCGGGGAATCAAGGTCAAATTGATCAACTTGCTGCTGCTGTTGATGACCGCGCTGACCATCGTGCTGATGGTCAACGTCGTCGGCATTCTGCTGGTCATCGCCTTGCTGTCGCTGCCGGCGGCAACCGTCGGCCAGTATGCCAGGCACTGGTTTTCGATGATGTGTGCCGCCATCGGGCTGAACATGCTGGTGACCACCGGCGGGTTGCTGGTCAGCTATCAATGGAATTTACCGAGCGGTCCGGCCATCGTCCTGCTGGCCGGCGCCATTTATTTGGCCGCCCTGCTGCACGGGGCCTGGCGGAAACGCCGCAAATCCGGCAAGAGAATATCAATATATCTGGCTTGAAGCCGAAAGGAGATGGCAATGGAATCCGGTTTTTACGCAATGGTAGTGGCAGGGGTTTTTCTGTTGGCGATCGCCTGTATTTCCTCCATTATTTTTCGAAAATTGAAAATTCCCTACACCATCGGCCTGGTCGCCATCGGCATTCTGCTTTCCTGGTTTTTCTCCGAATGTCCGCAATTCGCCGGCCTGCAGCGGCTGCGTTTGAATTACGATCTGATTATGTATGTGCTGTTGCCGGCATTGATTTTCGACGCTTCCGTCAATATGGACACCAAATTGCTGCGCAAAAACCTGACGCCGACCTTGGCGCTGGCCGCTCCCGGCCTGGTGATCGCCACCGTGATTACCGGTTTGCTCGTTTACTGGCTGACGCCGCTGAATCTGGCCGGATCCATGCTGTTCGGCGCCCTGATCTCCGCCACCGATCCGGTCGCTGTCATCTCGCTGTTCGAACTGGTCGGCGCCCCCAAGCGGCTGCGGATCCTCGTCGATGGAGAAAGCCTGTTCAACGACGCGACGGCCATCGTCATGTTCAACATCGTCAAGGGCATCATCGTCTCCGGGGTCGCGCTCAACCTGATGACGGTCTGGAATGGCACCCTCGATTTCGTCATCGTTTTCGTCGGCGGTCTGCTGATCGGCGCCGCCATCGGTTACATCATGATGCTGGTCATCTATCTCGCCAAAGACGACCCGTTGCTGGAAGTCGGCATGTCGACCATCGTCGCTTATGCCGCCTTTCTCGTCGCCGACAAGGGGTTCGGCGTCTCCGGCGTCATGTCGGTGATGGGGGCCGGCATGGTCATCAGCTATTTCGGGTCCAGCCGCTTTACGCCGGAAGTCAAATCCTATATGAAGCAATTCTGGTCGTTCATGTCCTTTGTCGCCAACAGCCTGATCTTTCTGCTGCTGGGCTTCACCGAGGATTTGATCCTGCTGAGCAATTCCATCGGCAAGGTGATCCTGCCGATTCTGGCGGCGGTTCTGGCCATTCAGGTTGCCAGGCTCGTCGTCGTATTCGGACTCTGCCCCCTGCTCGGCAAGCTGAAAAATGCCGAAAAAATCAGCCTGCCGTATCAATTGGTGATGTTCTGGGGCGGGTTGCGCGGCGCCGTGCCGCTGGCATTGGTATTCAGCCTGTCGCCGGATATGCCGGGCCGCACCCTGATCGTCCAGATCACTCTGGGCGTCGTGCTGTTCACCCTGCTCGTCCAGGGTACGACGATCAAATCGATGTTGTGCTTTTTCAAACTGGACAAACCGGATGGTTTTCTGCTGTTCTCCAAATGGTACGCGCTTTTGACCGCCCGGAAGGCCGGTTTGCAACGGCTGGAATTCATGAAAACGGCCGGCCGTTTCGACCGTTCCATCGTCGAAAAAATCGAAGCGGAATGCGGCCGCAACCTCGAACTGCAGACCGAAGAACTGCAGGAACTGAATCAAATGGCGACCAGAACGGCGGCGGTTTCGCAATTGATCTGGACCCGCGCGTTCAGTGCCGAGCGGGAAACCTATGAAGTGCTGTTCAACAACAAATTTCTCAGCGAAGATGTTTTCCGCAAGTTGGATTTTCAGCTCGGACAGTTGCTGGAATCGGTTTACTGGTCGCAACGGCCGCCCGAAAAATTGATCCGTCAACCGCTGGAAATCCGGATACGCAAAAAATTCTTCCGCTTCATCAGCCGTTTCTCCTGGAGCAGAAAATATTTTGCCGCTTACTGCGGCAAAGCGTTGAGCGAAGACGTTCTGATGCTGCTGACGCTGCAATTCGGGGGCCAGGAGGCGATGCGCGCGGTGGAAAACCTGGCCGGCATGGAATTTCTGGAAGCGACGGAACAACCTTTGCAGAACTGCCGCAATTACTATCAAAACCGCCAGCGGGAAGTGGAAAAAACGTTGCGGGAGCTTTATGAACAAAATCGGACCCGGATGCCGGAAATCGAAGCGGCATTGGCCCGGCAGAGCTTCTACGCCGCCGAGCAATACCAGCTCGAAGAGCTTCAGGAGAGCGGCGAAATTCCGGAACCGGTCGCCGGGGAATTGCTGGCGGTATTGAAAGAGCGTTGCGATGCGGAACGCCGCCGGATCAATCAACTCTGTATCACCCAGCAGTGAGACGGCGGAATTTCGCGATTTTTTTCCGCTTCGTCGATTGCAAAGTGAGGCATGGGACTTTAGATTATGGTTCCTCAATGCTTGCGTAGGTTGGTAAAGGTAAAAAATGTTCGAGCTGATCAAAAAAACTGTCATTTTATGGATCGCGGCAATCGCCTTCTGCGGGCTCAACGGCTGCGGCGGCAAGGAAACCGTTCCGGAACTGCTGGACAAAGCCTATGCCAGCGCCGTCAATCAGCAGTGGCAGCAGTCGCTGGATTATGCCACCCAGGCGGTAAAACTGGATCCGAAAAATGTTTCGGCGCTGATGATGCAGGCGCTGGC
This sequence comes from Victivallis sp. Marseille-Q1083, assembly GCF_903645315.1. Classification (NCBI taxonomy): domain Bacteria; kingdom Pseudomonadati; phylum Lentisphaerota; class Lentisphaeria; order Victivallales; family Victivallaceae; genus Victivallis; species Victivallis sp. Marseille-Q1083. The sequence continues at coordinate 870,278 of NZ_CAHJXL010000002.1, read as the reverse complement.
CTGTCTGCGGAACGGACAGGATGACGCGGCGCTGGAAGCGGCCCGGCGGGCGGCGGAACTGGATCCGAAAAATTTCACCGCCCAATACCTGTTGGGACGGCTGTATGCGAAACGGTCCGGTGCCGGGCAGGATGCCGCATTGGAGCCATTGCGCCGAGCGCTGACCCTGCGGCCGAGAGATCAAAACACGTTGTTGCTGCTGATTCAGATCTCCGGCCGCCTGAACCAGAACAGCACCTATACTTTTTACCGGTTGCTCACCGCCAATCAGGCCAACCGGCCGGAAATTGCCAATCAGATCGGAATTTATTTTGCCACCCGTCAAAAACTGGCGGAAGCGGCCAAATATTTCGTGGACGCCTACAATGCGGCACCGGACAATCCGCAGATCGTCTTGAATTTCGCGTTGTTCGCCGATTACTACGCCAACCAGCCGCAACAGGCGATCCCCCGTTATCAGCGATATCTTGAGCTGGTGGCCAGGAATCAGGAGATGGCGGCCAAACGGGCGATGGTGGAAGCGCGGCTCAGACAATTGTCGCGGCCGAATTGATGGGGATACGCCGATGAATCGCGCCATTCCGGACGATATCATTGAGGAAATCCGCGCCCGTTGCGATATCGTCGATATCATCAATGTCTTCGTGCCGCTGCGAAAAGCCGGTTCCGGCAGTTGGAAAGGGCTGTGTCCGTTTCACCAGGAACGGACGCCGTCGTTCACCGTCAATCAGAGCCGCCAGCATTTTCACTGCTTCGGCTGCGGCAAAGGCGGCGATGTTTTCCGTTTTATCATGGAATGGGAAAAGGTGGATTTTCCCAATGCCATTCACCTTCTGGCCGCCCGTTGCGGCGTCGTTATTCCGGAACCGCAGGACCACGGCGTTTCCGCCGGACAGGCCAAGCAGCGCACCGATCAGCGGGAACGGCTCTACCGGATCAATCAGGCTTTTGCCGAATTTTATATGCGGGAATTGCGGCAACATCCGGAATCGGCAGTGGCACGGTATTTCGTCACCCGCGCCATTCCGCCGGAAATTGCCGACCGTTTTCAAATCGGCGCGGCGCCGGACAGTTGGGATGCATCGCTGCGTTACGGCCAGGCACTCGGCTTCAGCCGCGACGAACTGGTCGAAGCGGGGATCGCGCTGGTCAACGAAGAGAGCGGCCGGGTTTATGACCGCTTCCGCAACCGTCTGGTCTTTGCGATCTGGAATGAGCAAGGCAAAGTGGTCGGCTTCAGTGCCCGTACCGTCGAGGCGGATGCCGGCGGCGCCAAATACGTCAACAGTCCGGAAACGCCGGTTTTCAAAAAAAGCCAACTGCTGTACGCTTTGCCGCTGGCCAGGCAGGCAATCCGCGACCGCAATTTCATCATTCTCTGCGAAGGTCAGCTTGACGTCATCGCGGTGCACCGCGCCGGTTATCCCTGCGCGGTGGCGCCACAGGGCACCGCTTTCACCGAGGACCAGGCGCGAATCATCAAACGTTACACCGGCCGCGTTTATTTGGCCTTCGATATGGATTCCGCCGGCCGGAAAGCGATTCTCCGGGCGCTGGAATTGCTGTTGCCGCTGGATTTCGAAGTGAAAATGATTCGCTGGCCGGGCGGCAAAGACCCGGATGAGTTATATCGCAGGAACGGACCGGAAGCGATTGCCGCCGCTGTGGAACAGCCGGCCGATCTGCTGGATTTCCTCTATGAATATCTGACCGGAGAATTCGATTTAAGCACACCATTCGGCAAAAGCCGGGCTTTGGACCGGGGATTGGAAATACTGATGAAGCTGAACAATCCGGTCGCCCGGGAGGGTTATATTGAAAGTTTGAGCGACCGGCTCGGCCTGCGCAGCGATACGGTATTCGCCCAATTGAATCAGTTGCGCAAGCGCAGCCGTTCCCGGCAGCCGGAACCGGAACTGCCGCCGGAACCCCTTCAACCGACCGAACCGGCACTGCCGCGGGAAGTCCGGCATGCGGAAGAGACGCTGCTGCAGCTGGCCTTGAACGACGCGGCCTTCGCCCGCTCGCTGGCGGAAGCACTGCCGACCGAATTGTTGGCGGAAAACCTTACCGGACAGGCGCTGAATGAAGTCATCGCCCTGGCGCTGAACGATGAATTCGATCAGGTTCTTCTCCATCTGGCGCGATTCGCCGATGATCATCCGAACGGCGAATTGAGCCGGATTCTGGTAGAGAGCTGCGATTGGGAGCAGAAGCTGCAATCCAAAGCCGGCGCCGACTGCATCGCCACGTTACGGCGTTATCACCGCCAGCGTCAACAGCAAACCCTGTTGGCCCGCCTGAAAGCCGCGCAAACCGCAGAGGAAAAACGTGAACTGCTGGAGGCGATGCAGAAGCTGACGGCCGGTTGAATCCGAATTCCTTCTGCCGTTCAATCCGTTGCCGGCGCTTCCTTCAGGGGAACACCGGCCGGCCAGCGGCCCTGCCGCGCCGTCAAATACGCCGCAATCGCCTCCCGAACCAACGGAGCCGGCGCCGCCGGGTCGTGGCACGCTCCAGCAGCGTCCCGCAGCAGCGGCAGTAAACCGCCGGCGCCGGCGGCAAAATAACTGGTCACCGCCAGGGAGACCGGTTCCCGATCCGGCGGCAGGTTCTCTTCTCCGCTGATCGCTGCCGTATAATACCGCCGTTGCGCCGTCATCTCCGCCAGTTCGTGCTTCAGTGACGTCACCTGGGTCCGTGAAAGATTCAAAACGACAATCCGGTCCTGAAACGGGTAGTACTCATACAAATCGCGCGGCGACCATTGGCGGGCAATGGCCGTGACATTGCCATAATAGCCGTAGATCGCCAGATCGGTGCCGCCGGCCGAACGCATCGCTTCGGCCGCCAGCTGGGCCATCTGCAATTCCGGATTTTTAGCCGATGGCGGCGAAACGTCCCACTCCGCCTCGTTCTCCGAACCTTGCAACCGGGCCCCGGACGACTGCTCCGGCGCAATTTCGACGATCCGGGAAACAATCCGGCCAACTTGCCGGGTCTGCCGATCGAACTCCAATTGAACGACGGCCAGTTGGGCGGCATGGCTGCCGCTCTGAACGAACCAACTGCCATACATCGCTACCCCCGGAACAATCTGATGGGTGTGTCCGGCCAGCACCAGGTCGATTCCCGGGAATTGCCGCAGCAAGTCCCGGCAGCCGAACGGACGGCCATATTCGCCGAAATGACAGGCGGCGATGATGATTTCCGCTCCGCCGGCTGCGGCTTCCCGCAACGCCTGCGCCGCGGCAGTAAAAGTATCCAGAATTTCCAATTGTCGCTGCGGCTGCCACAAACGGTCGGCAATGGCCGGTTCCGTCAAACCGATCACCGCAATTTTCACGCCGGAGCGTTCCAGCCAGGCCACCGGGCACCCCGGCCAACCGGCCAGCTTCAAATTGGCGGCCGGCATTTGGCCGCGGAATTCCGCCGCCCGCTGCCGAAAATTGTCAATGCCGAACTCAAAATCGTGATTGCCGGGCACCCAGACATCGTATTGCAATTCATTGAGGATTGCCACCATCGCGGCGCCGCCGTCCTGTGCCGCTTCGTAACTGCCCTGCAATGTGTCGCCGCAATCGATCAACAGACACGCTTCCGGCGCAACCTTTTTCCGCCATTGCCGGATCTCTCCGGCCAACTGCCGCCAGCCGGGCGACAGCGCGCCGTGGGTATCGCTGGTATTCAGAATCGTGAGCGTGACGGAATCCGCCGTCGCCGCACAGCTCAACAGGATCAGAAACAGCCGGAAAACCCCGCACCACCATCCCATTCTCACACTTTCCATCGTTTTCCATTACCATTACTGCCAAATCGTTGTTTTTAAAGTCGAAAAATACAATTTTTTTGCGATATGATCTTGAAAAATCCCCGAATCAGACCATATTAAATGATCATTTGCAAACAGTCAGTTTGATTAGAACATAAAACCATCATCGAGGTGAAAACATGTCACAACATCCGAGTCTCCGCGTCGGCGGCACGATCCGCAAGAAGCGCAATGTTATGAAACGTTATGAGCGCATCGATCTGCTGCGTGCCGAGAAACGCATTCCGGAAGACAAAGTTCTGGGTCTGCCGAAAACCAAGCCGCTGGATTGAGCGGTAAGAACGCGCAATTCACATTGTCAAATCGCAGAAGACGGAACCGGCAGACGGCGCCGTCTTTTCTTTTTTATCGGGAAATGTCATGGGAGTCTTTGACCGATTGACGCCGGATCTGGTGGTAAGCTGTGCCGAACAGGCGCTCGGAATGCCATTCGGCGGCCTGACGATTCCGTTGCCCAGCTACATCAATCGGGTTTACGAAATCGAAAACAGTGAACATCGGCGTTTCGTCATCAAATTTTACCGGCCAGGACGCTGGCCGGCAGCAGCCATTCAGGAAGAACATCGCTTCGTGCTGGCTTGCGAAGCGGCGGATATTCCGGTCATCGCACCGTTGCGCCTCCAGACGACCGGAACGCTGGGGTGCTGTGACAATCTCTTTTCTTTTGCAATCTTCCCCAAACGCTCCGGACGGCCGTTGGAAATCAGAGAGCCGGAGGATTGGCGGCGGCTCGGCATGCTGCTGGCCAGAATGCATTTATCCGGCGATACTTTGACGATTCGCCATCGTACGGTCTTCACGCCGGACCGGGCAACGCGCCAGGCGATTGAAAATTTATTGAACGGAGATTTCATCAGCAGCCGGCCGCTCCGGGAGAACTTTCACCGTACTGCCTTCCGGCTGCTGGACCGGCTGCTGGACGCCTTCGAAAGGGTGGAGTTGACAGTTTTGCACGGCGACTGCCATTGCGGCAATATTCTGGACCGACCGGACGAAGGCATGATGTTGATCGATTTCGACGATATGCTGATCGGGCCGGCGGTACAGGATTTGTGGCTGTTGCTGCCGGATTATGCCCCGCGTTGCCAGGAAGAATTGGAACTGCTGCTGGAAGGGTATGAAATGCTGCGTGACTTCGACCGGCGAACCTTAAAGCTGATCGAACCCTTGCGGGCAATGCGAATGCTCTATTTCCTGGATTGGTGCAGCCGGCAAATCGGCGATTACCAATTCCAGCGGCTCTATCCGGACTGGGGCAGCGACAACTTCTGGCGGCGGGAAATCGGCGACCTGAATCAGCAATTGCAAATCATCCAGGAAACACTCTGATCCGCCTGCCCCAGCCGGCCTCCTGAAACGCCGGCCGTCTTCCGGCCGGCAGTTCACTTGAGGATGCCGGCTTCCGCCGCCGTGACGAACCGTTCGATATTCTCCCGCAGTTTTTCCCATTCGGCACGAATGTGTGCCGCCTCCTCGGCAGTCACACTGTTGTCGCGCAATGCATCGGCAATCGCCTGAGTCACCTGGCTGAAATTTCGCAATGCCTGCGGAATCGCATCGATTTTCATCGTCCTGATCTGAGCGGCATTCAATTCCAGCGGGGTAGTGCGGATGAAACGGCCGCCATTCCTGACGCAAAGCCACTGCAGCGGCAATTCGGAACGGCTGGCCTGCGTCAGACGGGCAATTTGTTCGAGTGGATTGACCCGGTGTGATTCCGATTTCCAATTGGACAAACCGCTGCCATTCCGGTAACCGAGTTTTCCGGCGACCGACCGCACGGAATTATCCGGCTGTTCTTTGATTTCGTCCAACAGCCGGGCAATCACTTCACCGGCTTTCAATTTCTTCAATTCCTTCGCCATACCGCGCCCCCCGCTTATTGCTTTCGTTTCAAACTTTATATCTGCTTTTCATAAAAATCAACTGGCCGGCCGTATTTGTCCCCCATTTTACATTATTGTCGAATTCATGTCTCCGCCGCCGGAAATTTTGACCATTTTTGTCAAACGGCTCCGTTGTTTTCATTCACATAACCAATTAATTTTCAACAAATAATAAAATATCTCATTATTTGGCATGCCTTTTGCTAATTTGAACAATGTTTTTTCGGAACTCAAAAAAACGAAAGGGATCGCCATGAAATTGATCATCGCTTATATCAAGCCGGAAAAGGTCAATGCAGTCAAGCGGGAACTCTACAACCGCGATATCTTCAAAATCTCCATCACCAACGCGCTGGGCTGCGGCCGTCAAAAAGGTTACGTCGAAGCTTACCGCGGCGCCATGGCCGAAGTCAATCTGCTGAAGAAAGTGCGATTGGCCATCGCCGTCAACGATGAATACGTCCAGCCGACCATCGACGGCATTATCGCCGGCGCCCGTACCGGCCACATCGGCGACGGCAAAATCTTCGTTCTGCCGATGGATGACTGCATCCGGATCCGCACCGGCGAAACCGGTCCGGAAGCAATCGGTTGACTCAGCAACTTTCAATTCATAAGGAAATGATCCAATGAAAATTCTTGCCCTGTTGTTTCTGTCGGTTGCCGTCCTGCCCCTGGCGGCAACTGAAACGGCCGACACGGTCGCCGTCTTCACCGCCGACAATTTGTGGATTATGATTGCCGGCATGCTGGTGTTCATGATGCACCTCGGCTTCGCTGCGGTGGAATCCGGTCTCAGCCGCGCCAAAAACTGCACCAATATTCTGTTTAAAAACACGCTGGTGCCGCCGATCGGAATTCTGACTTACGCACTATGCGGCTTTTCCCTGATGTATCCGGGTAGCAACTGGGTCGTCGGTCACGTGCTCGGCTTCCAGGGACTCGGCATCGCCGATCCGGGCAGCGGCATGGCTTACAACGGCCATTACACCTATTGGACGGACTTCTTTTTCCAGGCGATGTTCGCCGCCACGGCCGCCACCATCGTTTCCGGTGCGGTAGCGGAACGGATTAAATTGAATGTATTTTTGATCTTCACTCTGATTTACGTATCGATCGTCTATCCGGTCGTCGGCTCGTGGGGCTGGGGCGGCGGCTGGCTGGCAGAGCTGCATTTCCACGATTTCGCCGGTTCGACCTTCGTCCACAGCGTCGGCGGCTGGGCGGCACTGGCCGGCGTCATCCTGATCGGGCCGCGGCTCGGCAAATATGTCGGCAACCATTCGATGCCGTTCATGGGTCACAGCATGCCATTGGCAACCATCGGGGTTTTTCTGCTGTGGTTCGGCTGGTTCGGTTTCAATGGCGGTTCGGTGTTCAGCGCCGCCCCCGACCAGGTCTCACTGGTCCTGGTGACGACGACCTTGGGGGCCTGCGCCGGCATCATCGCCGCAATGCTGACCGCCTGGACGCTGTTGAAAAAACCGGATCTGTCGATGACGCTGAACGGATGCTTGGCCGGGCTGGTCGGCGTAACGGCGGCGGCGGACTGCATTACCCCGGCGGCCGCCGTCATCATCGGAGCCGTCTCCGGATTGATCGTTATTCCGGCGGTGCTGTTTTTTGACCGCCGTCATCTCGACGACCCGGTCGGCGCCTTATCGGTCCATCTGGTTTGCGGCATCTGGGGAACGCTGGCGGTCGGTTTGTTCTCCACCAACCCGGAGTATTCGTTCAAAATTCAGCTGCTCGGCGTCATTGCCGTCGGGGTGGTCACCTTCCCGAGCGCGTTCCTGATCTTCTACCTGCTGAAACGAACGATCGGCATACGTGTCAGCGAAGAGGAGGAACTGCGCGGTCTGGACCTCGGGGAGCACGGCATGGAGGCGTACGCCGGTTTCCAGATTTTCAGCAACCAGTAAAGCGTCCCGGCTCCAACCTTTCCCGCCCGGCTGATTTTTCGATCAGCCGTTTTTTTATTTTATCAAAAAACTTTTCATCAGTAGAACAATAAGAGCATTGCAAAAGCGCTAAAAGCGGTTACAATATAAAAGAGGACACTGCTGTCCGGTAAAAAATTCAGCATAGAAACTCGTTGAAAAGTTCGAGTTGTTCGGGAGCATTCCAATCCGGCGGCTTCGTAATGGTTTTGCGGTTCAGAGCGAGGACTTCGAGCAGGGAAAGATTCTGCATAAGCGTCTCGCGGATTCGGTTCGTTAATTCCGAGAGGCTGAGCTTGAATCCATGCAGGAATTTGATGTATGCGACCAAAAGATAATGGATAAGCGCGACATAGATTTGCGTCATGACGGCGTTTTCACTGGTTCCAAGAAAGCTCTTGATTTTGAGATTTTGCTTGATCCATTTGAAGAAGATTTCGATCTGCCAACGCTGTTTATAAATTCCGGCAATGCTCGCTGCCGCCAGTTTGAAGTTGTTGGTAATGAAGCGGTATGTTTTTCCGGTCGATTCATCCAGGAACTCAATCAGCCTCAGTTCTCCGGGATATTTTCTTGCTGATTGATATCCGGTAAACCACACGGCTTCATCCCGCAAAACCCCACGTTTTTCATTTGCCTCCCGATGCTGTCCGAGAAACTCAATTTTTGCATTGTCTTTCAGTCTCGTGACAAAATAAGCCTCGCTGTCCGCAATGTGTTGAAACCAGTTCAGATCATAGTATCCTTTGTCAAAGGTGTAGATGCTGTCCGGAACGATGATAATGTTCTCTCGTGCCGCTCGAATATCTGCTATTTTCCCGTTGCTCAGCATCACAAAGCAGGGCAGATTTCCGGATAGATCAAGCTCGGTATGAAGTTTGATAGCACCCTTGTTTTTACGATAATGCGCCCAATCGTAAAGATTTAGGCACAGATCAATCGTCGTGCTGTCAATCGCGTACAGCGGATTGTGGAATCGGAACTTGTGCGAGGGCGCACATTTCAAAGCCCGGTCAAGAATTTCCTCAAACAACGCCTTGAATATCTCCGGATCACGTCGATTCATCGCTTCGGACAAGGTCGATTTTGGAACAACCTCCATGCCGAGGTGATACAGCCGATCATGGTTTGCAAGAAGACCGTTTTCAATTTCTCGCAAGGAGTCTTTGCCCGTAATTTGCGCGTAAAGGCACGTCAAAAACTGCCGCCATGCGGTAAAATGTTTGCAATAGCGGTCGCCGGATAAGTTTTCTACGGATTTCTCAAAACGATGTCTCGGTATGAAATTGAAAAGCTGCTGAAAGATGCTACTGTAATGCATTGTCGGGACTTTCTTGTTCAATATTATGGGTTTGAGCTCTTCTAATATAGAACAAGTCCCGATTTTAACAATCAAGTCCGGAAACTTTTACCGGACAGTAGTGAAAAGAGGATAGTAAATTTGCAAAGCTTTTCACTCACCATTTCAACCAGGAGGAAACGCAATTATGGAGAATGCAATGTTCTGTTTTCAATGCCAGGAGACCTGCAAAAATCAGGGCTGCACGATGCGCGGCATGTGCGGCAAAAGCTCCGAAGCGGCCAATCGGATGGATCAGTTGATCGAATTATTGAAGGAAATTGCCTGGCGGGTCGAAGCTTCCGGGCAAAAACCGTCACCCCGACTCGGTCGTTTTCTCACCCGGTCTTTATTCATTACCATCACCAACGCCAATTTCGATCCGGCGCGCCTGCAGCAGCAAATTGACGAAGCGGCCGCCGAACGTGACAAACTGCCGGCGGCGGCAAATATGCCGGAAATCCCGGTCGGGGTGCTCGGCACCTCCGAGGAAGATATCCGCTCCTGGCGGGAACTGCTCACTTACGGGATGAAAGGAATCGGCGCTTATGCCGACCATGCCGCCATCCTCGGCGTGGAAGATCAAGCCGTCTATGATTTTCTGATCAAAGGACTGGCCGCCACCGTCAAACCGCTTTCGGTCGACGCACTGGCCAAACTGGTCATCGAGTGCGGTCATGTCGCCGTCCTGGCGATGGCGGCTTTGGACCGGGCCAACACGTCCAATTACGGCAGACCGGAAATTACCACCGTCAAAACCGGCGTCGGCAAACGTCCCGGCATCCTGATCTCCGGCCATGACCTGAAAGATATGGCCGAATTGCTGGAGCAGACCCTCAACAGCGGCGTTGACATCTATACCCATGGTGAAATGCTGCCGGCCCACTATTATCCGGCTTTCAAAAAATATCCGCATCTGGTCGGCAACTACGGCGGCTCCTGGTTCCATCAGAACACCGAATTCGAATCTTTCAACGGTCCGATCCTGATGACGACCAACTGCATCATTCCGGTGCGCGACTCTTATCAGGAACGAATTTTCACCACCGGTATGGCCGGTTATCCCGGCGTTCGTCACATTCCGGACCGGCAGCCGGGCCGGCAGAAGGATTTCTCCGCTCTGATCGCATTGGCCAAACGGTGTCAACCGCCGACGGAACTGGACGATCTGGAAATTGTCGGCGGCTTCGCCCATGATCAAGTGCTGGCTCTGGCGGACCGGATCATTGCGGCAATTCAATCCGGCGCCATCAAGCGTTTCATCGTCATGGGCGGCTGCGACGGCCGGCACAAAACCCGGGAGTATTTCACTGAAGTTGCCGAAAATCTGCCGAAAGATACGATCATCCTCACTGCCGGCTGCGCCAAATACCGTTACAACAAACTCAAGCTGGGTGAAATTGACGGAATTCCACGGGTACTGGACGCCGGTCAATGCAACGACTCCTATTCCCTGGCGGTAATCGCCATGAAACTCCAGGAAGCATTTCAACTGGAAAATCTCAATCAATTGCCGATCTCGTTCGATCTGGCTTGGTATGAACAGAAAGCGGTCGCCGTGCTGCTGGCGCTGCTGGCGCTTGGAGTCAAGGGAATCCGACTGGGACCGACGCTGCCGGCATTCCTGTCGCCCAACGCGGCCAAAGTGCTGATCGAACATTTCGATCTGAAGTTGACCGGTGAAGCGCGGCAGGACATTGCGGCCATGATGAGCGGTCAATAATCGTTCCGCCACTCCCGCTTTCGAAGCGATTTTCAGGAATACTCATTCCTCAAACCGGCAATTGCAGCAATCGGGCGGCATTCCGGTAGAAAATCGCTTCGCGCTCCGATTGCGTCAAATCCAGCGAATCGAGGTAGTCGATCGCCGCTCTTTGGTCGGCCCAGGGGCTGTCGGAGCCGAACAACACCCATTCGGCACCGTGACGGCGGATCATCGCCGTCAAACGGTCCGGCGCCAATCGCCCGGCCACGAAAGCCGTATCCAGATACACCGGCAAACCAATCAATTCCTGTTCCACCGCATCCCACATGTCCATCGAACCGAAATGGGCCAGGACCAATTTCAATTGCGGGAAACGACGGTGGAACGCGGCCAGCTCCGACGGGCCGGTCCGGTAAGGCGGCTGAAAACTGAAATCCGCCCCGGCATGGGTCACGACGAACAATTCTTTTTCAATACAGGCTTCCCAGGCCGGGTACAGGCGTTTATCGGCAAAGCGGAAACGCTGATATTCCGGATGGACTTTGATGCCCTTCAAACCCAGCGCGGCAGCCTGAACAACGGTCGCCGCCGGATCCGGCTCTTCCGGGTGAAACGATCCAGTCATAAAAAACGGCACCCGATTCCAGCCGGCTGCCCAATGGTTGACACCGCGGCTGTTGACCGGAGTATTAACCAAACTCAAGCCGACGGCGCCTTCAATGCCGCAACACCGCATCGATGCCGCCAAGCCTTCGGCAGTGCCGTCCGTCGCCGGCGTCACACCCGGGAGGCCGGCAACACTCTGCAACGCTCTGGCGGCAATCTTTTCCGGATAGAAATGCGTGTGAAAATCGATGATCTTCATCGAAGATCAGCGCACCTCATAATTCCTGGCCAGTTCCTGCAGCCAATCGACATGCGGAAAGAAATCTTCGAAAAATGATTTGATCAACGCTTTCAAGCCGCGAATGCCGAATTCCCAGTCGATCGCTTCCGGCCCCAGCGCTTTGACGATATTGCTCTGGTCGAAAATGATATCGGAAGAAAAATACGGCATCAAATCGCCCAGGAATCTCGACATCAATTTCTCATCCATGTTCGGCTTTTCTTCCAGTTGTTCGATCGTGACACCTTCAATCCGCAGGAATTCACAGACCGCCACATCGATCATATGAGTTGAAACCGGGCTGTTGCCGGTGACATGATAGGTCCGGTTGGCCACCGGCTGCTGAAACAGTGCCGTAACCGCCCGCTGGACATAATCGATCGGCACGAAATAAACATGGTCGGACGGAATGGTGTTGAAATGCAGATCCATATCCATCATGCCCAGCGGGTCCATGCCGCATTTCGCACAACGGTGTTTCTTGATTTTGGCCATGAATTCAAGGATCCGGTAGAAAGCCAACGGCTTGCGGATGCGGCCGTCGCGCAGCCGGCCGGTGATGATGGCCGGCCGGTAGATGGTGAACGGGATACCGCAACTGCGCACCAGCATCTCCGCTTTGAATTTGCTCTCTTCGTAAGGATTGTTGAAACCGCTGTCCAGCGGCGTATCCTCCATCGCCCGCCCGGAAAGTTTGCCGGCAACGTAGGCGGTACTGACATAATGAATGGCTTCCGCCTTCAAAAGCTTGGCCAGTGCAACGATATTTTTGGTGCCGTCATAATTGATTCGGAAAGTTTTGCCGGTCGGATCCTTGCCAAGATTGACATCGGCGGCGCAGTGAAAAACAACATTGACGCCTTTCATTTTCGGATCGGCAGCCAGCTTTTCAACCTCCAGGTCGACGACATCGCCCGGGATCACCTCGATCTTGGACAAAATGGCGGCGGCGGCTTCCGGACAACCATCGAACGCACACTGGTCCTGAATGATTTTTTCCACCCGTGCCTCCGCGCTGCGATTGCCTCCATTGCGCACCAGACAGACAATCCTCACATCGTTGCGCTCTCTCAACAGAGCCACGGTAAAGGCACTGCCGACCAGCCCGGTAATCCCGGTTAAGAAAATCTTTGTCATCTATTTCCCCGAATCTTTTTTATACAATTCAAAATCATCACTGCCACTTCCAAGCGTTATTCCGTTCCGTCGTCAAAACGGAATAACAAAAATAATTCCTGTTAATTTAATCCAAATCAGCCCGGAATGCAACAGGCCAACCGAAATAAAATGTAAAACTTATCAATTCCATCTCTTCAGCCGCCTGCTCTCAGCCGGCCCGAACCATGCCTCGAAGACAATCCGGCCCGGCTTCAGGCCGGCTCTGCCGGCGCGCTTTCCTTCCGCAATCGGGCCACGAACATTCCGTCGCAATCGCCATCCCACGGATAAACCTGCAGCATGCCATCAGTCCGTTTTCCGGTCAGCGGATTGTCGAAAGCTTCCAGTCGATATGCCGGTTCGGCGGCCAGAAACGCGTTGACCACTCCGGCATTCTCCTGCGGAAACATCGAACAGGTAGCGTAAACCAGAATGCCGCCGGATTTGACGCCGGTGGCGGCGGCCTGCAAAATCCGGAGCTGGAGCGCGGCAATCTCGGCGACCGCCGATCCGGTCAGGATCCACCTGGCATCCGGATTGCGCCGCCAGGTGCCGGAACAACTGCACGGCGCGTCCACCAGCACCCCATCAAATTTTTCCCGTTGGTTGCGCCGCAGCCCCTTACCGTCCCAAACCCGGCAACCGATATTCGGAAACGCCGCCCGGCGGGCGCGCCGCCGCAAATCCTCGAGTTTATACGCCCGGATATCGGAAGCCACCACCGTTCCCTTGCGCTGCATCAAATCCGCCAACTGCAAGCTCTTGCCGCCCGCTCCGGCACAGGCGTCCCACCAACGTTCTCCCTTGCCGGGCGCACAGACCAAACCGATCACCTGCGAAGCCAGATCCTGAACCTCGAACCATCCGGCCTGAAACGCCGGCAACTGGTATAAATTGACCCTGGGATTTCCGGCCCGGAGCGCTTTCGCCAACTTCGGATGCACCTCCACCGTCAACCCTTCCCGACTCAATTCCTCCTTCAATCGCTCCACTTCCGCAGTCTGCACCCGCAGCCACAGCGGCGGCCGGCGCCGCAGCATTTCTAAAAAACACTCCTCCTGACCGGGGGACAGTGCAAACGCGCCCCGCAACGGTTCCGGAACCAGTTGCCGCCATTCAACCTCCGGAACGGGACGTTGAATGGCGGCGGCCAACTGCGCAACCAATGCCGTCAACTCTGTTTCCAGCGTTCCGGACAACTGCAACTGCCGCCGCCAGACTATCGTCGCGGCCGGCGGCAGCGGCCCCCCGCCGAGCAGCCAGGCCCCCAGCAGCATCGCCGTCGTCACCGGCAACGGCGGCAACTGGCCGTGCTCCCATAACCGGCGCCGCTCTTCCGGCAGCAATAATGTCTGCAAAACCCCCAGATAACGGAAAAAACCGAAAACACTCTCGCTGATGAATTGCCGGTCGCGCGAGCCGAACTGCCGGTTGGCGCGCAGAAAGAGATTCAGCGCCCGATCCGCCGGCCGGTTATCGGCAAAAACCGCGGCGGTGACCTGTTGCAACCCCTGCTGCAGCGCTTTGCACTGCGCCAGCAGTTTCCCTTCGCTCATCCCTTCCCGGTTCGATGAAAAAGTGCCTTTTCTGTCGTTCAACGTTCGCGGTCTCCTGCCTGTTTTCATACCAATTGAAAATAAATGATCATTAATGTACATTCCCAAACAATAAATAAAAGGCAACTGCGTTAATAATTCATAAAGGGTGTTTGCGTTTTGAACCGGTAAGGGTATTTTACCTAATCAATACAGAAATCACAAGAGACAGGGACATCAGTCTACATGAAGAAAATTTTTTATCTGCTCGTACTGTTTGCCGTTGCCGCCGCCATTGTTTTTACATTGGGCAAAGTTTACAATATTTTATCGTCGGCAGAAGATAGCGAAGGGAAAAAAAGCAAAATCCCCGCGGTCCCGGTGGAATATGTCATGCCGCGCAAGGAAAGTCTGCGGGATATCCGTTCCTTTACCGGCACCTTGAATGCCTGGAGCAGTTTTGATATTGCGCCCAAGGTCGGCGGCCGGCTGGAACGGTTGGTCGGCCAGATCGGCAATGCCCTCACCCCCGGAATGCAGTTGGTGCAAATCGAAGACATCGAATACACCAAGCAGGTGGCGCAGGCGGCCGCCGACCTGGCCGTGGCCGAAGCGCAATTGAAGGAGGCGGTCATTACGCTGGAGCTCAAACAAAAGGAGTTCGACCGGCAGCAGGAACTCCACGACAAACACATCATCTCCGATGCGCAATACGATACGACGAAATCCGCCCTGCAGGCCAATGAAGTCATCCATGCGATGCGGGAGGCGGAGGTCCAGAGCCGCAAAAGTGCGCTGGACACCGCCCAGTTGAAGTTGGCGGACACTAAAATCTTCTCCTCCTGGGAGCCGGCTTCGCCGCGTTACGTCGCCGAACGCTTTGTCGATGAAGGCGCCCTGGTCGCCCCGAACCAGAAACTGCTGACCATCGTCGAAATCGATCGGCTCAAAGGCATTATCCACGTCATCGAACGGGATTATCCGCAACTGAAAATCGGTCAGACCGCCAACATCACCACCGACGCCTATCCCGGAGAGGTTTTTCAGGGCAGAATCATCAATATCGCCCAGATTCTGCAGAGTAACACCCGCCAGGCTTATGTGGAACTGGAGTTGGGCAATGCCGATCTGCGGTTGAAGCCGGGGATGTTCATTCGGGCGGAGATCGAATTCGACCTGCATGAAAACGTCACGGTGGTGCCCCGTAACGCTCTGGTCAAGCATGGTGAAGAATACGGCGTTTTCCTGTTCCAGAAAACCCCGGAGCAAACCGACGCCGACGGAATTTCCGCCATCGCCAAATTCGTGCTGGTTCAGCCGGGCATTCGCGTCGATGACATGGTTGAAATCCTCTCGCCGGAAATCACCGCTCCGGTGGTGACGCTCGGCAATCATCAACTGGTGGACGGTATGGCGGTATTCAAGCCGACGCGAACGGTGGAAGCGGCCGCCGTCGAACAGAATCAATAACTGTAACGACCGGAGACTCCAGCCATTATGAATTTACCTGAATTTTCGGTACAGCGCCCGGTTTTCATTTCGATGATTTCCTGTATTGTCATCATCCTGGGAGCCATCGCCTTGCGTTACCTTCCGGTCGATCTGATGCCGGATATTACCTATCCGACTTTGTCGATCAGCACCACCTATGAGGACGCCAGTCCGGAAGAGGTCGAAGAATTGGTCACCCGGCCGATCGAACAAGGCGTCAGTGCCGTCCCCGGCGTCAAAACGATCACTTCCAATTCCGGTGAAGGCGCCAGCAACGTTTCGATCGAATTCAACTGGGGCGTCGATCTCGATGCCGCGGTCGCCGATGTCCGTGACCGCCTCGACCGGGTCATCAAATCATTGCCGGACGATGTCGACCGGCCGGTTATCCGGAAATTCGACTCGGCCAATTTCCCGATCATGCGGCTCGGCGTCGGCACCCAGATGGATTTGCTGGAAGCCCGTCAGCTCATCGAAGATCAAGTGCAGTACCGGTTCGAACGGGTCGAAGGGGTTGCCTCCGCCGATATCTCCGGCGGTTATGTCCGGGAAATCCAGATCCGTTTCGACATGGACAAGGCCAAGACGCTGGACCTGACGCTGGATGACATTCTGACCAAGATCCGGAGCAACAACGTCACCACCCCGGCCGGCAATGTCCGTGAGGAACGCCTGGAAATCCGGGTCCGGACCCCGGGTACCTTCTCGTCGCTCGAAGAGCTGCGCGACATGGTGATCGCCCAGCAGAACGGGGTTCCGATCCGTATCCGCGACATCGGCGAAGTCATCGACACCCATGAAAAGGTGACCCGCTATGTCCGGGTCAACGGCAAACCCGGTATTTTCATCGCGATTTACAAACAGTCCGGTTCCAATACGGTGACGGTAGCCAACAACGTTCTGAAGGAACTGGAAAAAATCAACGCCGAAATTCCGCAACTGGATATCCGGCCGATCAACAATTCGGCGGAATATATTGAGCAATCGTTGACCAGCGTCAGCGATTCCGCCATTTACGGCGGCGTTCTGGCGGTCCTGGTGCTGCTGTTCTTCCTGCGCAATATCCGCAGCACGCTGATCATCGCGGTCAGCATCCCGATGTCGATCATCGCCACTTTCGCGTTGATCTATTTCTGCGGTTACACCTTGAATATCATGACCCTCGGCGGTCTGGCGCTCGGGATCGGCATGCTCGTCGACAACTCCATCGTCGTACTGGAAAATATCACCCGGTTGCGCGACGAGGACATGCCGCGGGAACAGGCCGCCATTCAGGGCACCAGCGAGGTGGTGCTGGCGATCATCGCCAGCACGTTGACCACCCTGGCGGTTTTTCTGCCGTTGATCTTCACGCAGGGCATGGCGGGAATCATGTTCAAACAGTTGTCGGCAGTCGTCAGTTTCTCACTGGTCTGTTCGTTGTTCACCGCCATTTCACTGGTGCCGATGCTGGCCGGCCGCATTATGAAAAAGAGCGTGCATCATGCAACGCTGGACAATCCGAAATTGACCGACCGCCTGCTGGTTCTCAGCTCGATCGCACTTGAAAGACTGGATTTGTTCTATGCCGGCATTCTGGATACCGTGTTGCGCTGGCGCGGCACGGTAATCGTCGGCAGTTTATTACTGCTGGTGGCCGTGGCGCTGCTCTGTCCCTTTATCGGAACCGAAATGATGCCGAAAAGCGACGGCGGCGCCGTAGACATCACGCTGGAAGAAGCCGTCGGCACCAGCCCGGAAAGCGTCAATCAGACCGTCATCATGACCGAGCCGCTCATCTATGACGAATTCAAAGACGAATACATCGGCTGGGTTTCCAGCGCCGGCAGTTCTTCCTGGCGGGCGACCGGCGGCCATAAGGCTTCCTATAACATTCGCCTGAAATCGCGATCGGAGCGCAAGCGATCTTCCGAAGACATCGCCAATGCGTTGACGCAGCGGCTGAAAAACATTCCGGGCACGACGTTCCGAACCCGGGCCCGTTCCGGCATGAGCATGGGAGGCGGCTCCTCTTCCGATGCGGTGACCATCGACATCCGCGGTTATGATTTCGATCTCTCCAATGCGCTGGCGGCCCAACTGAAAGCGATCGTCGAAAATATCCCCAACGTCACCGACGTCGAATTGAGCCGGGATCTCGGCGTTCCGGAGCAGCGGATCGTCATCGACCGCCAGAAAGCGGCCGATTTGCAGATTTCGGTCAGGACCATCGCCGATTCGCTGCGGACGATCCTGGCCGGCTCCTCCGCCGGAGAATACCGCGACGGCGGCGATGAATACACCATTCTGGTCAAAGTCAAGGATGCCGACAACCTGCCGCTGGACGAAATCCTGAACATGACGGTCCGCAATACCGCCGGCGAGCGCATCGTGCTGCGCAACCTGCTGACTTTCGAACGGGTGGAAGGACCGGTGAACATCGAGCGCAAAAATCAGGAACGGGTGATCACCTTGACGGCCAATCTCTACGGCCGGGATATGGGCTCCGTCGTCGCCGACATCCAAAAGGAGATGCGTTCCCTGATCGTCCCCAACAGCTTTTCAATCAGTTTCAGCGGAGATTATGAAGATCAGGTGGAAGCCTTTCAGGAGCTGCTGGTCGCCTTCGTCCTGGCGCTGATTCTCGTCTACATGGTCATGGCCTGTCAATTCGAATCGCTGCGCGACCCGCTGGTGGTGATGTTCTCGGTGCCGCTGGCTTCGATCGGCGTCATCCTCGCCCTGTTCTGGACCAACACGACTTTCAACATCCAATCGTTCATCGGCTGTATCATGCTGGCCGGCATCGTCGTCAACAATGCCATTCTGCTCGTCGACACCGCCAATCTGCTGCGGCGGCGCGACAAATTGAGTCTGGATCTGGCGATCCGCGAGGCGGGACGCCGGCGTCTGCGTCCCATTCTGATGACGACGCTGACCACGGTGCTGGGATTGTTTCCGCTGGCGCTCGGCTGGGGAGACGGCGGCGAAACCCAGGCGCCGCTGGCCCGGGTGGTCATCGGCGGGCTTTCCAGTTCCACTTTGATCACGCTGCTGTTCATTCCGGCAATTTATTCGCTGGCGGAGTCGCTCCACTGGCCGTGGCGGCGAAAAAAAAGTGAATAAGCGGCCGGATCGGTTGTTGGGCGGATTGTTATTTTGAACAAACCGTGTATTGTTTGTCAAAGGCAATAATATAAATGACCAACAACCAATCAAGTGAGGTGCTGTAAATGCCCGGATTTTTCAAACGCATTCTTTACCCGATTTCACTCGGGATGTTCCTTGGTTTCGCCGGCTGGCAGAGTACCGTTTACGGTGCGCCGGCCACTACGCTGGAAGAAGATGAACAAATTTCCATCATCACCAAACTAACCGGTGCGCTGTTGAGCAACAATCATTACCGGCAGCAGAAACTCGATGACAACCAATCCTCCAAAGTATTCGACGAATATTTCAAATTGCTGGACCCGGCAAAATTGTATTTTACCGCGCCGGACATTGCCGGCTTTGAAAAATATCGTTATTACCTGGATGATTTGACTCGGGCGGGCAACGCTGATTTCGCGTTCGAGGTTTATGACCTGCTGCTCAAGCGGATGACCGAATACCAGGAGTTCGCCGAACAGGAATTGACCAACGGGTTCGATTTCACCCTGGATGAAACCATCGAAATCGACCGGCAGAATGCCAAGCCGTTCGCCAACGCCGAGGAACAACGCGAATTCTGGCGTAAGAAACTGAAAAACGACGTTCTCTATTTCCGGCTGCTGAAACGGGCGATGGAATCGGAGACGCCGGAAGATGCCGCCGAGGCGGACCGCAAAGCGATTCAGGCGCTGTGGGACAAACAGACGCCGGAAGAAAAAATCCTGAAACGGCTGCGCGATATTCACAATGAAATGAGCCAGAAGGACAAGATGGAAATTCTCGGTTTCTATCTTACCGCGATGGCGCTGACTTACGGACCGCATTCCAGTTATTTCTCGCCGCGGGAAGAAGAAGATTTCAGCATCGATATGAGTCTGTCGCTCTACGGGATCGGAGCGACGCTGACCAGTGACGACGGTTATACCAAAGTGGTTGAAATCGTCCCGGGCGGTCCGGCGGCGCTGGAAGGCACGCTGAAAGCCGAAGACCGCATCATCGCCGTCTCCCAGCAGGATGAAGCCCCGGTCGACGTGATCGACATGTCGGTCAGCAAAGTCGTAAAATTGATCCGCGGCCCGGAAAATACCAAAGTGACCTTAACGGTGCTTTCCGGCAGCAAAGGGCGTAACGCCATTCCGGAGAACATCACCATTACGCGCGGCAAAGTGGAGCTCAAGGAGAGCGAAGCGTCCGGCTCCATCCGCGCCATTCCGATGCCGGATGGCCAAGAGCACAAAATCGGGGTGATCAACCTCAACCGTTTTTACATGGATTTCGAAGCGGCATTCCGCGGCGACAAAAATTACAAAAGCTGCACCCGCGACGTCAAACGCATCCTGGAAGATTTCAAGAAAGAAGGCGTGGACGGGGTCATCGTCGACATGCGGCTGAACGGCGGCGGCAGCCTGCAGGAGGCGATCAGCCTGTCCGGTTTGTTCATCACCTCCGGTCCGGTGGTTCAGGTCCGCAATTCCGAACGCAAAGTCAAGGTGGAGCGCGACCCGGATGATGCGATCGTCTACGACGGCCCGCTGATGGTGCTGACCAGCAAGCTGACCTCTTCGGCGGCGGAAATTTTCACCGGCGCGATCAAGGATTACCAGCGCGGCATTGTGGTCGGCGACAGCCGGACTTACGGCAAAGGTACGGTATTGGATGTTACCCAACTCGACCGGCTGCTCGGCCATCTGCGGCAATCCTTCCCGGCCGGTTCCCTGAAATATGAAACGGCCATTTACTACCGGATCAACGGGGAATCGACCCAGCAGCTCGGCATCAAGCCGGATATCCAGTTGCCGTCGTTCACCGAATTCATGGAAGTCGGCGAACTGTACAACGAAAACCACCTGCCGTGGGATTCCATCGCCGCAGTTCCGCATGACAATTACGATTCCAGGCTGGCGAAGGAGGTCAAAATCCTCGACGAGAAATCCCGGGAGCGCCGCCAGAATGATTCGAATTTCCAGAAATATCAGGCCAAAGTCGATCTGTTCAAAAGTTTGAAGGAACGCAAGGTCATCTCTTTGAATGAGGAAACCCGTTTCAAGGAGTACCAGCAGGAAAAAGAACTGGACAAGGAAAATGACGCGCTGAACGGCACCGCGGCCGGAGAACAGGATAACAAGAAAAAGCAGGATGATTGGGTGATGGAAGAGTCCGTCCGGATCATGTCGGATTTCATCGACCTGAAAGCCGGCGAAGACGCCGCCTGATTTTTCCAGAAATCTTTTCCGTTCGGTTCCAACCGGAATCGAACGGATTTTTTGTGCCGGCAGTTTGAATAACAGGCCGGATGATGCTAATTTACTCCTTTATGAACTGACAAAATCAGGATAAGATTGATGACGCTACATTTCTTTTTGCTCGGCGGGTTGCTGCTGGCTGCGCTCGGCGGGCTGGCAACTGCCTGGTACTGTTTTCGACTCAATCCGCCACGAATCCCGGCGGCGGAGCAATTGACCCGCAACCGTTATTGGGGCAGCGTCATCGCCTTGCTGGCACTGGCCTGGTGCGTGCCGCAGGGCCAAGCGTTGGCGTGGGACTGGCTGCTGCCCTATCTGTGGCCGCTGGTTGGCATTTTTACGGTTCTGGCTTTTTTCTTTCTGGATTATCTGTTTGCCCGGGCGATCGGCGGCCTGCTGATTCTGGCGGCCTATTATTTCCTTCAGGAATCCTTCGCGCTGGATATAAAACTCGCGCTGTCCGGCGCTGTGCTGGCCTGGAGCATCGGCCTGATCGGCATCCTGATCTCCGCCAAGCCCTGTTATCTGCGGGATGCATTCCGCTTCCTGGCCCGACATGGCAGTGCACGCTATGCCGCGGTCGGTTATGCTTTGCTGATCACCTTCTACTGCGGCGCCGCCATCGCGTTGAATTGGAAAGCCTGACAAAATGCCGGCAACCAGCTTCGATTTCCCGGCGGCGGCCCGGGAATGCCGTGTGCCGGATCTTCCGACTCTGATTCAAAAAGGCCGGAAGCTGTACGAGCTGCTGGCTGAGGCCAATCGACGGGTCAATCTGACCCGGATCGATACGCCGGACGGCTATTGGCTCAAACACGTGCTCGACTCGCTGTTGATCGGTTATTTCTTTCCGGAAATCGCCACCCGGCCGTTTTCCCTGGCCGATATCGGCTGCGGCGCCGGCTTTCCCTCCCTGGTTCTGGCCATCGCCTTCCCGCAACTGCAAATTACCGCCATCGATTCCATCGGCAAGAAAACCGCTTTTGTCCGGCAGGCCGTCACCGAACTGGCATTGTCCAATGTAACGGTCATCAACCGCCGCTCCAGGGAGATGAACTGCCAAAGCGCCTGGCAGAATCGATTTGATATCGTCACTGGACGGGCGGTGGCGGAGAGCGTCAAACTGTTTCAGGAAGCGCGTCGCCTGGTCAGGCCGGACGGCCGTTTCATCCTGTACAAGACGCCGGAACAGGCGGCTGCCGATTTACCGCTGCTGAACGCCCTGAAACCCGACCGGCAGAGTCGACCGCTTCACTGGCAGGCCACTGCCCCCCGGGAATTGCCCGGCAATGCCGGCACGCGCCTGTTTCTGTACAGCGACTGACCGGCCGGCTGGCTTCCCGGCAAAAAAAACGTCCGCCGCAGCCGGCATACCGGACAGTCAGCGGACGCTCTTTTTCAATCGTCAAGGCTCAGTAATCTTCTTCCTCATCGATCTCATCGCCGAAATCGAACTCCTCAAAGCCGTCTTCATCGAACTCTTCCAAGCCGAATTCGTCATCGAAATCACCAAAATCACCGTCATCTTCATCATCGAGATCAAAGCCATCCGGCTCGTCATCATACTCGGAATCGAGGTCAGCATCTTCTCCTGCCATATAGGCATTCGAAACAGAAATCACCGCTCCGCACTCCGGACAGCAGCCGTCTTCCGCTTCGATAGAGCTTTCACTGACTTCAGTTGAGCAAAAAGGACAAATAGTAGCCATGCTTTATATCTCCATTTCAATTTTGGGTTTGTTGCGGTACTATAACCGGCAAATCAGCGTTGTCAAATATTTTCCTGAAAAAATTATCCGCCCGGCGACCTGCCCTCAAAAGGAGCCTTTCCGCAACCGCCGTTCCGCCGTCGGCGAGCTCTCCAACCACTGCCAGTAACCGGCACTGTGCTCATGGACGGCGCGCTCACAAAATTGCAGCAGCTCGTCCCGGGTTTCCAATTTCGACACCGCCGCCCGCGCCGTTCCCAGAAAACCACGTCCCCGCAGATAGTCGATCATAATTTTGCGTGCCATCCGCATCGCCGCAGCTTCGCCGTAATAATCGATCATCGCCAACACATGGGAGCGCATCGTTCCGATGACCTCTTCGGGCGTCGGCGGCAGATAACCCTGCGGATCGCTCAATTCCCGGAACAACCACGGATTGCCCATCGCCCCGCGCGCCAGCATCACGGCACGGCAACCGCTGTCACGCCGCAACTGCCCGTACGACTGCCAGCCCATAACTCCGCCATTGGCGACGACCTGAATCGCCAGCGATTCCCGAACCGCCGCAATGATTTCAGCGTAAACCGGCCCGGAATAGAACATCTTCATCACCCGCCCGTGGACGGTAAGCGCCCGGGCGCCGGCGGCCTCCAGCCCGAGCGCCAAACGCAATGTCTCCCGCGGGTCTCTTTCATCCAGAATCCGTATTTTGGCCGTTACCGGATGGACCGATTCCTTCACCAGGAGCTGGAACAGGGCAAGCGCCCGGTCCACTTGGCGCCCCAATGCCGCACCGGCACACTTTCTGGCCACCTTGGCCACCGGACACCCCAGATTGAAATCGACGACATCGAACCGGCAGCGGTTGACCACTTCCAGCGCCCTCCTGAGATGTTCCGGGTCGCTGCCGACCAATTGAATCCCGAGGAATGTTTCATCCTCTCCCCGCTCCTGCATCCGGAACGAGCGTTCATGGGCATAAGCCAGCGACGAGATATCGATCATCTCCGTGAATGCGTAACGGCAGCCGTAAGCGCGAGCAATACGGCGGTACGGCAAATCGGTATAACCGGACAACGGCGCCAGAATCAAACTGTCGACCGGGTAAATATTCATCTCGTTCCTTTCGATGAGAAATGCCCGATTTTGCAGTTCACATCACAAAATCGGGCATTGCAGCAACAGAGTTCAACCGGCGACTCAAATGCCGGCCAGCGTCTCCTTGTAGTTTGCCAGCAATTCGGCCAGCGGCATTTCAATGCTCGCATCCTCCGCCGATAAGCACAACTGATTGGTGCCGTCGACGGCACCGACACAGGCAAACGGCACCCCTTGCAGAATCGCTTCCACCGCTTCGGCATCAGCCGGAGCCGCCGTCAGGATAAAGCGGCTGTTGGATTCGGAAAACAACAATTCCAGCGTCGAACAGGTTTCGCTGGTCGGAACTTTGGCCAGATCAATCTGCATGCCCAGCCGGCCGGCCATCGCCATCTTGGCAAAACCGACCCCCAGTCCGCCCAAAGCCGGCGTATGCAACGCGCTGGCCAGATTCCTTTCAGTCACCTGTGCGACGCGCTCATAAATGGCGATCGCCGCTCCGGCATCCACTTTCGGCACCCGGTTGCCGGTGGCGCCGAGCATGGCGTAATATTCGCTGCCGCCCAATTCGGCGGCAGTCGAACCGATGACGTACACCAAATCGCCCGGCCGCTTGACATCGAGCGTCACCGCTTTGTCGATATCGTCCATCTTCGAAATGGCGCTGAACAGCACACTCGGCGGAATTGAAATCTTGCGGCCGCCTTTGGTGCTGTCGTTCTTCATGCTGTCCTTGCCGGAAATACACGGTACCTGGAACGCTTTGGTAAAATGATAAAGCGCCTGATTCGCCCGGACCAGTTGAGCCAGTTTGTATTCGCCGTCCGGCGTCTTTTCGCTCTGAACCGGATCCGGCCAGCAGAAGTTGTCCAAACCGGCGATATGGCCGAGCTTGCCGCCGACGGCGATAATCCGCCGCACCGCCAGATCGATGCTAGACGCCATCATCCAATAGGTATCCACATCGCTGTAACGCGGCAGAATGGCCGCTGACAACACCACGCCCTCCCGGCTCAACGGTTCGATCATCGTCACCGTCGCGTCGCTGGCCACATCGCGCCGGGCGCCGACAAACGGCTTAACGACGCTGAGGCCTTTGACTTCATGATCGTACTGCCGGGCTTTGTACTCATCGGAACAAATGTTCAAATCCGCCACCAGAGCCTTCAAGTCCGCCGCGGCATCGCGACCGGCCAGCACCGGCTCTTCAAACACCGGCGTCTTCCATTTCGCCTTGAGATGCAACTGCGGCAATCCTTCGTGCATGAAATCGATGTCCAGCAGCGCCACGGTACGGTCGCGGTAAGTGATATGGAATTTACCGTCATCGGTGAAAGTCCCCATCACGGTCACCTCGACATCGCGGGAGGCCGCCAACGCTTTGAATTCTTCCAATTTCTCCGGCGGCACGGCAAAACTCATCCGTTCCTGTGCCTCCGAAACCAGGATTTCCCACGGCGCCATGCCGGCATACTTCAGCGGCGCCGTCGCCAAGTCCAGCCGGCACCCGCCGCACAACGATGCCATTTCGCCGACGCTCGACGACAATCCGCCGGCGCCATTGTCGGTGATAAACCGATACAAGCCGCGGTCGCGCGCCTCATAGATGAAATCGCTCAGTTTTTTCTGGGTAATCGGATCGCCGATCTGCACCGCCTGAGTCGGACTGTCCTTGTGCAGCTCCTCACTGGAGAAGGTGGCGCCATGGATGCCGTCCTTGCCGATGCGGCCGCCGCCCATGACGATATAATCGCCCGGCTTGATCGTCTTTTCCGATCCCCTGACTTCACCGATCTTCTTCGGCAGAATCCCCACCGTTCCGCAATAGACCAGCGGTTTGCCGAGATAACGCTCATCGAAATATTCCCAGCCCAATCCATACGGAATGCCGCTCTGATTGCCGCCGTCGATGACGCCCTTGTGGACGCCGTCGCGCAAACGTCGCGGATGCAGCAGGCCCGGCGGCACTTCGGCATCGGCGGTAAACGGCGACGCCAGACAATATCCCCAAACATTGATCAGCAGTTCAGCCCCCTGCCCGGTCCCCATCGGATCGCGATTCACGCCGACGATACCGGTCATCGCCCCGCCGTACGGATCGAGCGCCGACGGACTGTTGTGGGTTTCGACCTTGTATACCAAGTCATATTTGTCGTTGAAAGCGATGACACCGGCATTGTCGTGAAACACCGACACCAGCCAGTCCACCTTTTCGGCGATCTCATTGGTGCTCTTTTTGATAAAAGATTTATAGCAGGAAACGATATGCTCTTTTTCACCGCTTTCCGGGTTTTCATAATCAATTTCGGCCGCGAAAATCTTATGCTTGCAATGTTCTGACCAGGTTTGCGCCAGCACCTCCAGCTCGACATCGGTCGGATTGCGGTCCAGCCCGTAAGCCTCCCTGCCCCTGGCTTCCCGGAAATATTGCTGAATCGCTTTCATCTCCTCAAGCGACAGAGCCAGGATGCCTTTGTGGCTGATTTCCATCAACTCCCGGTCACTGACTTCCAAATTATACTTGCGCACCTCTCCGCCTCCGACGGCATTGACCGCCGGCAGATTCAACGGCAAGGGCCGTTGCAACTGGTCTCCGGAAAAAATCCGTACCGACTGAATCAGCTCATTGGCGAGCAAATCGCGGGCAATCCGTTCCACCGTCTCCCGGGTCAGTTGTTCGCCGTACAACAGGTATTCGACCGAGCTGAAAATTTTCTCGTCATCCCGCAGCCGCCGGCCGACAATATCCCCGATCGCCTCGTGAGCGGTACGCCCCACGTTGTCGGTGACGCCCGGCTTGAAGCCGATGGCGATAATGAATTTGCAGTCGCCGTCCTCCGCCCGCACCGCCGGCACTTCCCCCAGCCGGGTATATTGGGTAACCGGGTTGACCAGAAATTCGGCAATTTTACCCGCTTCCGCCGCATCGACGTCGGCAGCGATCGTATAAACATCCCGCGTCCAAACCGCATCGACATTCAGTTTCAGAAAGTCGACTATCTGTTGTTTGACGCCCTCTCCGCGCGCATCCCGCCAGGTGCGCAACGGTGAAATTTCAATCCGATAATTCATGCGGCACTACGCCTTCCTTTTCTGCTCTGCTAAAACGTTACCGGTCATTTCGAACGCCGCGGACCATTGTCCTTCGGCTTCATCGCCGGATTGCTGATCGTAATGGAACCGGGAATCGCCGGACGACCGTCCTTGCGGCCGGCGCTCAACAGTTCATTCATATCGAATTGACCGAACGAACGGTGTATCAATTCCTGCGGCAGCGATTCCAGCAACCGCTCAAAGCTCTCCAATGTCGCAATGGTCGCCCGGAACATATTGGCAACCGCTTCCTGCTCGATCTGCCCCATCAACACTTCAAAGGCCTTGAACGCTTCATGCTTGTACTCCACCAACGGATCCTTCTGCGCGGCGTAAACCCTCAAATAGATGCTCGACCGCAAACTGTCCATCGTATACAAATGCTCCTGCCACAACCGGTCGATCGCATCCAGCACCGTATGGCGTTCCAGATAGCGGCACTGTTCCCGCGGCAGGATCTCATTCTTCCGGTTATAGGCAACTTCGATCTTATCGACGATTTGCTCGGTCAACGCGCTCGGATCGCGCAGCGGCCCGCGACCGTCGCCGGCCGCTTTCGAACCGGCTCTAAATCCGGCAGTCAGCTCGCTCTCCTGGAAGTCGATCGGAAACGTCGCCTTCAGCCAGGTAACCAGGCGGGCCATATCGAATTCACCGTCATTCTGGGTACGGGCTTCTCCCTTGGCCGGCCCGAGGGCGATTTCCTGCACTTTGTTCAACACATGCTGTTCGACCAGATACATCAAGGTATCCAGCGGCTTCTCGGACAGAAGCGCATCTTTCCGCAGACCGTAAATGATCTCGCGCTGCTTGTTCATCACATCATCGAATTCCAGCGTCCGTTTCCGGATTGCAAAGTGCTGCTGCTCCACCCGACGCTGCGCCGTTTCGATCGAACGGTTCAACCACGGATGCTCCAACTCCTCGCCCTCTTCCAAGCCGAAACGCTCAAAAATCTTGATGACCCGGTCGCCGCCGAAAAGGCGCATTAAATTGTCTTCCAGCGACACATAGAATTTCGAAGCCCCCGGATCGCCCTGGCGCGAACAGCGGCCGCGCACCTGCCGGTCGATCCGCCGCGAATCGGGGCGGGACCTGCCGATAACATGCAAACCGCCCAAATCCGCCACTCCCGGCCCCAGCTTGATGTCGGTACCGCGGCCGGCCATATTGGTCGCCACCGTCACCGCGCCCACCCGGCC
The DNA here is from genome assembly GCF_903645315.1 of Victivallis sp. Marseille-Q1083. Taxonomy (NCBI): domain Bacteria; kingdom Pseudomonadati; phylum Lentisphaerota; class Lentisphaeria; order Victivallales; family Victivallaceae; genus Victivallis; species Victivallis sp. Marseille-Q1083. Next base: position 842,032 of record NZ_CAHJXL010000002.1, on the reverse strand, counting down.
GGCGTTGGCGACGATTTCCGCCTCCAACTGATGGTTCTTGGCATTCAGGACATTGTGCGGAATATTCTTCCGCTTCAGCATCCGGCTGACAATTTCAGAATCTTCCACCGAGATCGTTCCCAGCAACACCGGCTGCCCTTTGGCGTGGCGGGCGGCGGTTTCCTCGACGATCGCGTTGAATTTTTCGCGGCGCGTCTTGAAAATCGAGTCATTGGCATCAATACGCTGACACGGCCGGTTGGTCGGCACGACGATGACATCCAGTTTGTAAATCTGATGAAATTCGTTGGCTTCGGTTTCCGCTGTGCCGGTCATGCCGGCCAGTTTTTCGTAAAGACGGAAATAATTCTGAATGGTAATCGTCGCCAGCGTCTGCGTTTCCTGCTCGATTTTCACCCGTTCCTTGGCTTCCAGCGCCTGGTGCAAACCATCGCTGAAACGCCGGCCCGGCATCAACCGGCCGGTGTGCTCGTCGACGATCATCACCTTGTCGTCCTGCACGACGTAATGCACATCTTTTTCAAACAGGCAATACGCTTTCAACAGCTGCGACAAATCATGCAGCCGTTCGCTTTTGACCGCATAATCGGCTTCGAATTTCTGGCGTTTGGCCAACCGTTCTTCTTCACTCAGCGATGCATCGTTTTCAATATTGTGCAGCTCCAGCAGCAGATCCGGCATGATAAATGCCTCCGGATCATTCGGAGACAGCGCATTGCGTCCCTTTTCGGTCAAATCGGCACCATGCGATTTTTCATCGATGGCGAAATACAGATCTCCCTGCACTTCCTGCAGCAGACCGCGATTGTTGTCGCTGTGCACCTTGGAATCCAGCCGCTCCACCTCCTTGAGAATGCTGCCGTCTTCCAGGACGTGCAGCAACTGCTTGTGGGTCGGCATGCCGAATTTCACCTGCAGCAGTTTCAGCAGGGCATTTTCCCGCTCTTCGGCAGAAATCCCCTCGCGCTCCAGAGTCGACTTCGCCTCCTGCACCAACTTCGAACAAAGCAGATTCTGCTTCGAAAAAAGCTGCGCCACTTTCGGCTGCAACTGGTCGAACTGGTGGCTGGACATCGGCACCGGACCGGAAATGATCAGCGGCGTCCGCGCCTCATCAATCAAAATACTGTCGATTTCGTCGATAATCGCATAGAAGTGGTCGCGCTGCACCAGATGACGCGCCTCGGTGGCCATCCCCATATCCCGCAGATAGTCGAAACCGAATTCGCTGTTCGTGCCGTAGGTGATGTCACAGCGATACTGTTCGCGGCGAATATTCGACGGCATCTGTCCCTGCAGACAACCGACCGTCAAGCCCAGGTAGCGATAAATCGTCCCCATCCACTCGGAGTCACGGCGGGCCAGATAATCGTTGACCGTCACCAACTGGCAGTTTCTGCCGCTCAAGGCGTTCAAATACAGCGGCATCGAGGCGACCAGCGTTTTTCCTTCGCCGGTGGCCATTTCGGCGATATTGCCCCTGTGCAGGGCAATCGCCCCCAGAATCTGCACGTCAAACGGGATCATATCCCAAACCATCGACTGTCCGCAGACTTCCACTTCCTGCCCCACCAGCCGGCGGCAGGCATTCTTGACCACGGCGAACGCCTCGCACATGATGTCGTCGAGCGTTTCACCATTTTTCAGGCGTTCCTTGAATTCCACGGTCTTGTTCTTCAATTCCGCTTCGGACAGATTCTGGTAAGAAACCTCCAGCTCGTTGACCCTGGCGACCAACGGACGCATTTTTTTCAAATCGCGCGCCGATTTACTGCCGAAGATTTTTTTGACAATGCGTTCAATCATAAATAACAATTTCCTTCCACCGCCCGCTTTCCGCCAGACGGACTAACCAATCGTTTTATTTGGACCCGGGGGTGTCCAGCGGGGCGCCGGCCGCGCACAACGGACACTGGTCCGGTTCGAAAGTCGGTAAATTCAACCGAATCAAACTTTCAGTCGGCACATCGAAACCGGCCGCCCCTCCGCTGCGGTCGACCAGCACGGCAGCGCCGACGACATCGGCGCCGAACGAGCGGGCCAGGTCGATGGTCTGCTGCACCCGGCCTCCTTTGGTGATGACATCCTCGGCAACCAGCACCCGCTCTCCCGGCCGCAGAGAAAAACCGCGCTTCAAAACCAGCCGCCCCTCCTCCTTATCGGCAAAGATCGCCTTGCAGCCCAGGGCGCGGGCAATCTCCTGGCCGACAATCAAACCGCCGACGGCCGGAGAAATCACCGTCTCCACGCCGGCATCCTTGAATTTCGCCGCCAGATAAGCGCAGACCTGTTCCGCTTTGTCCGGATACTGCAACAACAGCGCCGCCTGAAAAAAGCGATTGCTGTGCAAGCCGCTGCGCAATTTGAAATGACCATTCAACAATGCATGGGACTCTTCAAAAATTCGAATGATTTCCTGTTCCGTCATGTTCTCAATTCCAACTGTTCCTTTACCGGAAGGTATCCGGCGAAGAGGGTTCTATCCACAAGTGAAAGTCGACCTGGCGTTCTCCGAAGTTCAAGGTGATCAAAGTATTCAGCCGCGTCAACAGCAACGCGTACGGGATTCTGACTTCACCGTTCGCCACGTTGACCGATACATTGCTGTCGCCGAGGATATCTTCCGCTTCCCGGATTGCCTGAATCAAATGAAGCATGCGCGACAACTTGTCACGCAAAGCGGCGTCCAATTCGTAGGTCCGCAGGCACTTCGGACAAACCGCCTGAAAATCTTTCCGGGAAACATCCGCCAGATTGAATTTGACAATTCCATCACAATGATCATCCAGACAATGAAAGTCAATCTGCGCCTTGGCGCCGATATTCTGGGAAGTTTTCGACATAAATTTTTTCCGTGATTATAGTTTCCGCCGGCATCCCGGCAGGAGATTCCAAAAACAATGATTATTCTTCCGAATCATCAATCAGTTTCAACACTTCATCCGGCTTGGCGATGTTTTCAACAATTTTGTCGACCATCTTCGGATCGCGCATTTTTCTGGAAATGCTGCCGAGCAACTGCAGGTAAGCTTCCGGATCTTCATCGGTAGCGACGATAAAAACAATGACCCGGACCGGCTGGTCATCCTGGCTCTGATAATCTTCGACCGGATTGGTGCAAATGCCGATCAAAATGACCGGATAAGGAATATTGCTGACCCGGATATGCGGCAATCCCAACCCGCTGCCGACGCCGGTGGTCATCATATTTTCCCGCTTCCAGGTCAAACGGAAAATCAGATCGCGATCCAGATGCGACAGATCGGCAGCCCGATTGATGAGCTCGTCCAAAACTTCGAGTTTACTTTTCCCATTCAGTACGACGATAGAATCTTTTGTCACATACTTGGAAAACGATACTTTCATCTTATCCTCCGGATATATAAATTACAAAAAGAACAGCAGAACTCCGGCAACGACTGCCAAATACCATTCCATAAAAAATATTTCAAGTAATTTAACGCTTTCAACGCAATTTTGCAACTTACTTTCCAACGTATTACCGTCAAAAGTTAACGCAACGGCGGCGTTGAAATCAAAACAGTGCTGCCGGATATTTCCCCGCGACGAAAACACCCGGCAGCCCCGCTGTCTTTTCTGCTCCGTTTACCACCATGTCGAACCGCACATCACGCCGCGGGTCCAGGCGGGAAACGTCGCAATTCCGGCATCCAGCTTTTCCTCCAGCTCCGGAATCGCCGCAACCTTGCCGGCAATCAATTCGGACAGCCGCCTGGCCAGTTCTTCATAGCGGACGATCATCGTGCCGTTGCGCATCTGGATGGTTTCCAGTCCGAAAGGCTTGAACGTCGCCAGCCAGAGGTCCCGGCAGGAGTCGAACACCGCCCGATAAGCGGCGATCGCCGCCGGAATATCGACTTCCGCCAGCCGGCGCAACCGGGCCATGTCCCGCCGCTCATACGCCGACAGCAGTTCGCGGCGCAACCGCAATTTTACCACGATCGCCTGCGCCAACTTGATCGCGTGCGCCACATTGCCGGCATTCTTTTCCGCCTGATACGGCAACAGCTTGTCGATCAATTCGGAAAAGGCAGCTTCAACCTTGACATCGAACGCCTCGTCCAGAATTTTATAACCGTTCCAGCCGATTCCCATGATCGGGTCATCCCACAGCAAGATGAAATTGCGGATATAGTGATATTTGCCCTCCGTGCCGTACGGCAGACGCGGATCCAGTTTGCCGGCTTCCACCTGCGGCAAATAACTGGCCTGGCAGATCGCCTCGAAGCGCGTCACCGACTCCGGCGCTTCTTCCGCCATGCCGTATGCGACATCCGCCGCCCAGGAGAGGCCGACGAACGCCGAATCCCAATCACAATAGCTGCCGTCATCCCCCCACATCGTAAAAAACAAATCCCGCAACCCGGTCGCCTTGCAGGCGCGCAGGCAGGGACCGGCCGCATCGCGGGTCATCTGGTAATCCAGCCACATTTTCGACCAGGTCCAGATGCCGCTGCCCAGCAGCACCGGACGCTCCAGATCCCGATGCAGCCGGATAAACCGTTCGTAAAAAGCCTGATCCTCATGATAATAATCCCAGTATACCAAATCGACATTTTCCGGAATTTGCGCCCGCACTTCCGGCGGAATATTGCAATTGACATCGTAATATTCCAAATCCTCGTTGCCCATCCGGAAATACATATCCGACCAGATCATCGCCCGCATGTCATAACGGCCGCAAATTTCATTGACTTTCGCCAAATGGCGATTGAAAATTTCAAACCCGCGCTCGTAACCATGCCGGTCCATGAAACGGCCACGCCCCAGGTCGTGGGTTTCATCCATCCCGATGTGTATCCGGCGGGATTTCAGATTATCCGACCAGAAACGGATCATTTTATCGATCAGCCGGTAGGTTTTTTCCTCATCCACCAGCAACACCCGGGCCGTATCGGTCACCGCCTGGTAAGCGCCGCCCCATTTGATGACCTGCTCCAGATGGCCCAGCGTTTGAATGCAGCCGATGATTTCAATGCCGAGATCGGCGGCATAGGCGTCGATTTCCCGCACTTCTTCCGCCGTATAAGCGCCACGCATATAGCCGAAATACGGCTCCCCCGGCAACCGGTAGGTATCCTCGGTGTAAAGCATCGCCGTATTGTATCCCATCAAAGCCAGGCGCCGCAGCCACTTTTTGACATGCGGCACCGTCATCACGCCGTTGCGCGAGCAATCCAGCATGATGCCGAGCAGCCGGAACTCCGTCTTTTCCTTTGTTTCCAGGCGGCTTAACGCCGAGCCGATCGCCCGGGCCGCATCGGTCACCGTACCGTATTCAATGCGGACATGATCGCCGTCCCAACAGGCCCCGGCACAACCGGCGGCCGCCTGGCAGAAAACCAACCGGCGGCCTTCGCCATTCGGCCGGATCGGATATTCTTCCCCCAACCTGACCAGCAAACGCCGCAACTCCTCCGGCGTTTCCCGCTCACTCCAACTCAATTGCGTTTGTTTCCACATCAGAAATCATGTTTCCTTTCTCAAATCATGGTTGCAGTACATAGCCGCCGGGGCCGAAATTGAGTACCGGCCAGCGATATTGTTCGGCCAGAGCCGACAACTGCTTGGAAGGATTCACCGCAGTCGGCGCGCCGACCGCTTCCAGGATGAAACGGTCGTTGATGCTGTCGCCATAGTAAGCCACTTCCGCCAAATCCAGACCGAGCGTTGCCGCACACTCCCGGGCGATGACCACTTTACCGGCCCCCCCGGCATAGGTGCCGGCAATGCCGCCGGTATATTTGCCGTCACGCACTTCCAGATTGGTTCCCAGCACATAATCGAAACCGAAAAAATCCGCCAGCGGCTTCGCCAGCACCAAATTGGTCGCCGTCAGCAAACCGACCAATTTGCCGTTCTGCCGCAGCGAACGGACCAACGCTACGGCGTCGGCATAGATTTTCGGACGCGCCAATTCGGTGAAATGCTCCTGCGACATTCGCCGCATCGTTTCCGGCGTATTGCCGACAAACTCCTGCAATTGAAAACGGATGAACGCATCGATGTCGAGCCGCCCCTCCGAATATTGTTCAAAATACGCTTCGGCCTGCTGCAGCGCCTCCGGAGACGCCAGCTTCCGCTGCACGGCATACGTTTTCCATGACAGATCGCTGTCGTTGTCCATCAGCGTATGGTCCATATCAAAGAGATGCAGTTTCACTTCCGACATCCGTCACTCCTCCCGTCGTTCAACCGTTAAATTCCTGTAAAATAGTCTCGATTTCCGCCCGCAACCGCCGCAACAGCGCTTCGGCAGCGGCAGCGGTACCGGCTTCGGCGTTCATACGGAGAACCCGCTCGGTATTCGACTGCCGTACCAGCACCCAGCCTTCCGGAAAATCGATGCGCACCCCGTCGATGGTCAAGGGGTGCAGCGCCTCATAGCGCCGCGCCAGGATCAGAATCACTTCACGGGCCGCATAGGGCGAAGCCTCGAATTTCGCCGTGCAGTTGTGATAACGCGGCAAACTGTCAAAAATTTCAGCAGCGCTTTCCCGGCGACTCGCCAGCATTTCCAGCGCCAGCGCCATCGCCACATAAGCATCGCGGCCGGCGTGCACCCGACGCCAGATCAAACCGGCCGAACTGCCCTCCCCGCCGATCTCGGCCTTTTCGGCCAGCATCTTCTCGACGACATTGATTTCGCCCACCTTCGAGTAGAACACCCGGCAGCCGACGGCCGCAGCGATATCCTCCACCGCTTTGGTCGTCTGCAGATTGACGGCCACCGGCCCGGGATGTTTCGACAACACATGCGCCACCGGCAGCATGATTGTCGCATTGGTTCCCATCGGCCGGCCGAGATTGTCGACCAAAGCCATCCGGTCGCCATCCGGATCATGAGCAAATCCAATCGCGCAGCGGTTCTCCCGGACCGCCGAACACAAATCACCCAGATTCTCATCGACCGGCTCCGGCGGACGGCCGAAAATACCGTCGGTCCTTGTATGCAGCGCCGTCACTTCACAGTTTAACGCCTTCAAAAAGTCCACCGAACACACCGCCCCGACGCCATCGCAGCAATCGATCGCCACTTTAAAGCGGCAACTGCGAATCAAGTCCACATCGACGGCGGCGAACACTTTCGCCTGATGGATGGCAAAAGCGTCCGGCAGCGACTCGGCGACCTGCAAACCGGCCTCTTCCTCGCAATAAGGCACCCCTTGATTGTAGATATCGAAAAGTTCCGCCGCCTCGTTGCGGTCCAGAAACATGCCTCTGGCACCGATGAATTTCAGCGCATTCCACTGTGACGGATTGTGGCTGGCCGTCACTGCAATTCCACCGTGCGCCCGCAATTCTCCGACCATGATCTGCACGGTCGGCGTCGGCACAATCCCCAGCAGCACCGGCCGGCAGCCGGCAGCCAGCAGACCGGCGATAACCGCCTGCTCGAACATCGGGCCGCTGGTTCTGGTATCCCGCCCCACCACCACCGTTCCGCCGCCGACATATTTGCCGAACGCCACAGCCAACGCGGTAACCAATTGAGGCGTCAGCGTTTCGCCGACGACACCGCGAACGCCGCTCTCGGAAAACTTCAGATTACTCATAAATTCATCTCCCGTTCGAGGAATGTCCGGACCGTCATCTCCCGTTCCCGGGCAATCTCCGGCCGGTCCGCCTCCGCGATCAGCCGGATCACCTGATCGGTGGAAGCCAGCCGGATACTCAGCCAGCCATCCGGCCAATCGAACCGCAATCCATCCACTTCCGATAACTCGGCCGTCGGAAACAACTGCTTCGCCCGCCGGATCAGCGCATAGGCATGCGCCGTCAGACACGGCAACGTCCGCTTGACGATGCGGTAACGCGGCAGCGCCTGCACCAGTTCGGTAACCGTCTTGCCGCGGACCGCCGCCGCTTCGACCACAACCAGCAGAGCATAGAGTGCGTCGAAGCCCTTCACCCAGTCGCAACAGGCAAAAGAACCGGCCCCTTCGCCGGCCAACTGGGCATTGGATTCCTTCAACGCGTCGATCACCGACGCCTGCCCGACCCGGGTTTTCTCCAACCGGCCGCCGCGGGCCGCGACGACCTCTTCCAGCGTTCGCGAAGAACAACTGTTGACAACGACCCCGGCTCCGGCCGGCCGCCGGCTCAGCCAATAATCCGCCGCCAGCGGAAAGGTCAATTCCTCCGACAGCGGCTCTCCCTGATCGGTGACGATTTCCAGCCGGCTCATATCGCTGTTGAAGACACCGCCCAGTGCGGCGTGCAGCGGTTTGATAATCGAACGCAACGGTGACCCGGCCCGCGGCCGCGGTTCCGGATCGCGCGGCAGAAAGCCGTTCGGCCGGTCGTTGATCGCGATGACATTCAAGCCAAAGCGCTCCGCCAACTGTTCATGCAGCACCGCACCGGCGCCATTGCCGTAATCGACGATAATCGTCAGGCCGGCCCGGCGGATTGCCGCGGCATCCACCCGGCCGGACAGCGCGTCCCAATATTCCGACACCGCGCCGACCGGCAATGCGCTCACTTTCCCCAACCGGTCCCATGCCGCCGACCGGAAACGATTGCTGTGGTAAATGTCCAGCAGTTCGCGCTGCCGCAGAGCGTTGAAATAAGCGCCGTCGCTTCCCAGCGGAATCATCGCATTCCAGCCGGAGGACTGATGCCCGCCGCCGATCAGCAGGCCGCCTTTCAGCTTCAATCGCGGAATCAGGTAATGAACCACTCCGGCCGGCATAATTCCGGCATCGACAACTTCGCACCCGCAACTGCTCAACGCCGCGATCGCCGCATTTTTCAGCATCGGACTCGACACCCGGCTATCGGTCGCCACCATCACCGGTTCCCCGGCGCAGAACGTACCGAAAGCAGCGGCAAAATTGGTCACCGCTTCCGGCGTCAGGCCACGTCCGACGATTCCGCGCATACCGGCCGCCCCGAATTTGAGGGAACGCATCGTCAATTCCATAAAAATTCAACTTTCTCCAATTATCGTCAAATTCATTTGCTTAAATATAATCGTTTTTCCGGGACAAAACAATCCGTCCTCAGATAAAAATGCCCGCCGAAACAATCGCTCGACGGGCATTTTTTCAATCATTTACAATGGTCTTTTGCCTCAACCGGCAATTTCCCTGGCGCCAGTTTTGACCTCGGCGCTTTTTTCCGCCCGCCCCGGCCGGTGCCAGCCGATGACCAGCGAACTCGAAATGAAAATCGACGAATACGTACCGATTATCACCCCGAGCAGCATCACCAGGACGAAATCGTTGATCGCAATACCGCCGAAGAAGAACAGTACGATCAAAACCAGCAGCGTCGTCAGCGAGGTCAGGATCGTCCGGCTCAGCGTCTCGTTGATGCTTTGGTTGACGATTTCAGCGAAGCTCTTGCCGGTAACCAGCTTGCGGTCTTCCCGGATCCGGTCGAAGATGACGATGGTGTCATTCAGCGAATAACCGATAATCGTCAGCAAAGCGGCGATCACCGGCAATGTGATTTCACGGCCGACCAGCAAAAAGATGCCGGTCGCCACGATGACGTCATGGATCAGCGCGACAATGCCGGCGATCGCATAACCGAATTCATACCGGAACGAGATGTAAATGATGATCACCAGGAAAGACATCGCAATGGCGATCAACGCCGATTTGCTGAACTCTTCACCGATCAAACCGCCGACTGAGGATTCCTGGCCGCCGTCGAATTGCGCCGCCGGAAATGTCCGATTGAGACATTCGGCGATTTTCTCTTTCGGACTGCTGGTCGCCAAATCCTGCTGGATTTTTTCATTCTCCCGGATCATGATTTCCAGACTGCGGTTGTCGGCGACCGAAGCGCTTTCCTTATAAGCCACCCGGGCATCGTAGCCGATACTCTTCAATGCCTTGACGATATCATCCTGCGGCACCCGCTCCTGATAATTGAAGGTGATCAGCGTGCCGCCGGTAAAATCGACACCGAACATCGACGTATTCTTGACAACCGCGAGAATCAGTGTCCCGGCAATCAGAACACCGGAAATGCAGAACGCAATTTTGCGTTTGCCGATGAAATTGAAATTCGGATGCGACAGAAACGCACACATCTTCATCGTCTTAAAGCTAAAGTAGCGGCCGATGATATCGAAGACCAGCCTGGTCAGAAACAACGCCGTAAACATGCTGGTAACAATACCGATCGTCAAAGTGATGGCAAACCCTTTGACCGGACCGGTCCCAACCCACATCAGAATCAGGGCGGTGAACAGAGTGGTCAAATTGGCATCCAGCACTGCACTGAATGCTTTTTGATAACCGAGATCGATGGCGGTTCCCAAATTTTTACCGGCGTTGAGCTCCTCGCGGATGCGTTCGAAAATCAGCACGTTGGCATCCACGGCCATCCCCATCGTCAAAATAATACCGGCAATACCCGGCAAAGTCAGCGTCGCGCTGAAAGCGGCCATCATGCCCAGTACCAATATCATATTGACCGCCAGCGCGAAAACCGCCACCAGACCGGCGCGCAGATAATAGACGCCGACAAACAACATCGTACAGACCAGAGCGAGAATCCCCGCCCAGATACCGTTGGCCACATTGTCCTTGCCGAGCGTCGGGTCGGTGATGAACACCGCGTCGACATTGATCTGAAACGGCATGCTGCCGCTGACCAGGGCGTCGGCGATATTTTTCGCCTCTTCCTGGGAAAAATCACCGGTAATCCGGGCCTGTCCGTCGGTGATGGCCACCCGGATCATCGGAGCGCAATAAAGTTTGTCGTCAAGCACGATCGCCAACTGGCGACCGATGTTTTCACTGGTCACTTCGCTAAAACGCTTGGTCCCGGTACTGTCGAACCCCAGGGAAATACTCAACTGGCCGTACATATCCTTGCTGGCGGAGGCTTCGACAATATTCCGGCCGTCCATCTCCCAGCGACGTTTCAGGAAATACACCTCCTTGTACGGGTTGCCATCCTTATCCGCCTCGATGCTTTCCATGAGAATGTATTCCGGCGGTACCTGAAAATGCTCCGGATCGCTCCGATAGGCACTCCGCAACTCGTCGTTCTGCGGATGAACCAGGTGGAAACGCAGCCGGGCGCTCATCTTGATGATATCCATCAACTTGAGCATTTCGTCCTTGGCAACGATCGGCACCCGCAAAGCAATAAAACTGTCCCCGGCCGGGGTGATTTCCGCTTCGTAAATATTCTGCCCTTCCAGACGTTTGCGCAAAGTTTCAATCGCCTGGTCGCGGAATTTGTTGAACTCGCTTTGCATCCGCTTCTGCAACTGTTCGCTGTCGGCGCCTTCGAATTTGCTCAGGAACTCCTGATTCGGCACCAGCTCCAGCATGAACTCCACCCCGCCGTTGAGGTCCAAACCCAGCCGGATCGAACTGCTGCTCTCCTTGCGGATCAGACTGATGACATCACGGTTGTTCTGAAGATCCTTGCCTTTCACCAGGTTTTTCAATTGAATGCCTTTGGCGTTGGCGGCCTCCAACAGCGCATTCGACGGATAAATCGTCGCATCCGCCGCCTGCATCAATTTGGCTTCGGCGATCAATTCGGCCGCCTCGGCGCTGTTCGGATCCTTCAACAGATTCTGAAACGTATCGTAAAAATCGCGCTGCGTCAGCGGATAAATCGAAAAGGAAAAAATCGCCACCACCACCAATGCGATGATAAGACGCAATACATACGGTTTCTTATTCATAATTCCCCGTTGCCTGCCTGGTTTGGTTCTCAGGCGTTTTTGCCGGCGTCGGCCGCTTCCGCCGAATTGACTTTGCCGGCCACCCCGTTCTTGACCATTTCCACCCGGACTTTATCGGCAATTTCCAGAATATAAGTCTGATCTTTCACTTCCTGCACCACACCGTAAATACCGGCATTGGTGACCACTTTGTCCCCTTTTTTGATCTGGGAAAGGATTTCCTGCCGTTTCTTGGCCTGCTTTTTCTGCGAACGAATCATCAGAAAGAACATCAGGGCAATCAAAATGATGAACGGCAGCATGCCGAGCATTCCGCCCTGTTGGGCCTGCGGCTGCGCCGGCGCCTCTTCCGGCACCTGCTGGCCTTCGATAGTCACCTGCAACTGTTCGCCGCCGGCCGGAGCCACCGGTGCCGCGTTTTGCGCTTCCGCATTGCCATCCGCCGCCAAAATTGCAGTCGATACCGTGTAGTGATACATGTTCTTGGGTCTCCTATGTTATGTTTCCACTTATCAGTTCATAAATCAACTCAAATCAAACAATAAGTCAACGGGGAAAATACACCTTCAAGCCTCGCTTCGCAAATGACGCGACCGAAAAAGTATCATATTTCCTCAACTCTCGCCGAAATTTCGCTTCCGATCTTGACACACTGCCGTTTATCCCATATTGTAAAACCAACGAGAGAACCTTATTATACACCGGAGAACCGATTATGAAGCGTTTGGGGAAATTTTGTTTGCTGCCGGGCCTGGTGAGTGCCGGCGTCCTGATCGGCGGCTGCGGTACCGCTGCGCCGCAGGAGATCAAAATCATGACCTACAACATCCACGCCGGCATCGGCATGGACGACCAGTTCAATCTGCCGCGCCTGGCGGAAGTGATTCGCGCCAACGGGGCGGATGTCATCGGTCTGGAGGAAGTGGATATCAACAATCCGCGTTCCCAGCGCAGCGACATCCCCCGGGAACTGGGACAATTGCTCAATATGCACCCCGCCTTCATCAAGGCGGTTGCCTTTCACGAGGGCACCTCCCAATACGGCAATGCCGTTCTCAGCAAATATCCGCTGGAAGTCGTCGACAAACTTCCGCTGCCCGGCGACGGCAACGCCGAACCCCGTGCCGCACTGGTCGTCAAAGTCGCCGCCGAACAGCCGTTCTATTTCATCGTCACCCATTTTGTCTGGGAACCGGAACTGGAAGACCTCCGCCTCCAATCCGTCGACGCAATCGACCAACTGGTGCAGAGTAAAAAATATTATCCGGCAATTCTGGTCGGCGATCTGAATCAGGAGCCGGATGCCGCCTGCATCGAAGCGCTGCGAAAAAACTGGACCTTGACCAACGATCACGGCGGCAGTAAATCCTGGCCGGCCGACCAACCGGAACAACAACTCGATTATATCGCTTTCACGCCCAAAAATGCTTTCGAAATCGTCCGCCACCAGGTCATCGGCGAAGTGATGGCTTCCGACCATCGTCCGGTCATGGCAACGTTACGCCGGACCCCGCAGCCGTAATCATCAGCCGCGCAAGGCCGGTAAACCTGGTCCCGGCCGGATTTCATTCCGTCCGGGACCAGGTTTGAGAACCACTGCCTTCGCGATTAGCAGCCGTAGCGCGCCATCGCGCCAAGCATCTCTTCAATCCGCAGCAGTTGATTGTATTTGCAGATCCGGTCGGTCCGCGACAGCGAGCCGGTCTTGATCTGGCCGGCATTGGTCGCCACCGCGATGTCGGCGATGGAAGTGTCCTCCGTCTCGCCGGAACGATGGCTGATGATCGCCGTATAACCGGCCCGGTGCGCCATCTCGATAGCATCCAGCGTCTCGGTCAAAGTACCGATCTGATTGACTTTGATCAAAATGGAATTGGCGGCGCCAATGGCGATTCCCTTGGCCAAATAGTTGACATTGGTGACAAAGAGGTCATCGCCGACCAACTGACAGCGGCCGCCGAGCCGTTCGGTCAGATGCTGCCAGCCTTCCCAATCGTTCTCCGCCATGCCATCCTCGATGGAATCGATCGGATAGGAATCGATCAATTTTTCGAGATAATCCACCTGCCCGGCGGCATCCCGTCTGGCGCCGGAAGCCCCTTCGAATTTCGTATAATCATAAATGTTGTTGGCAAAAAATTCCGAAGCGGCGCAATCGAGCGCAATTTTCACATCCGTTCCCGGCGCATAACCGGCCAACTCAACCGCCTTCAGGATGCAACCGAGCGCTTCCTCGGTGCCGCCGCTGAAATTCGGGGCAAAACCGCCTTCATCGCCGACGGCAGTACTCAGGCGTTTTTCCTTCAAAATACTTTTCAGCGCATGGAACACTTCCGCGCCGATGCGCAGCCCGGAGCTGAATGACTCGGCACCCACCGGCCGGATCATGAATTCCTGAAAAGCGATCGGCGCATCCGAATGCGATCCGCCGTTGATGATATTCATCATCGGCACCGGCAAAACTTTGCCGTTGACTCCGCCGAGATAGCGGAACAGCGGCAGGTTCAAATAATTGGCCGCCGCGTGGGCCGTCGCCAGCGAAACCCCGAGAATGGCGTTGGCTCCGAGTTTGCTCTTGGTCGCAGTACCGTCCAGTTCGATCATCGTCTGATCGATGCCGAGCTGGTCCAGCGCATCCATGCCTTCCAATTCCGGCTGGATAATTTCATTGACGTTTTTGACAGCATTCAATACGCCCTTGCCGCCATAACGCTGTTTGTCGCCGTCCCGCAATTCCAGCGCTTCGTTGCTGCCGGTCGAGGCGCCGGACGGCACCGCCGCCGAGCCGACGGCGCCGCTTTCCAGAACCACTTCGACTTCGACGGTCGGATTGCCCCGCGAATCGAGAATTTCCCGGGCATGGATGGTGCTGATTGTCGACATGATGCTTCCTCCAGATTGTTTTCGAAATTAAAACTGCAATTACTGCTCTACCTCATCCATTATATCAGCAAATTATTATTTTGCAACTCCGTCCGGGTCATTTTTTGCTCCAACGCCTGCTGCAATCTGGCAGCATCGCCGATTTCGCCGATCAGGATAACGCCGCACAGCCGTTCCTGCGCATCGAAACTCAACCGGCGATAGATCCGATCGGCCACCTGGATGGCCCCGGTGGTCCCGGCGCCGTTGTCACCGATACTGAACAGCTTGGTGCCGAACGCCACCAGCCGGGCCGGATAATTGCCGGGTTGAAACGCGGCGGCGCCGCCGGCCATATTGATGCCTGCCGCCCGTCCCTGATCCCGCGCCACCGGCCATAACCCCGGACAGAATCCGGCAACCGATGCACAGTCGCCGGCGCCGTAAATATCCGGATCGGCACTCTGCAAATGCTCATCGACGACCAGCCCGCGCTCGACCGGCAATCCGGCGCGCTCCGCCAGCGCGGCATTGGAACGGACGCCGACCGACAAAATGACCAGATCGGCCGGCACCACCGCGCCATCCGCCAACGCCACTTCCGTCACCCGTTCTTTGCCGAGCAGCGCCTGCACACAGGCGCCGTAATGAGCCGACAGCCCCGGTTGCGCCGCGATCGACTGCGCCAGCAGTGCGGCGCCTTCACTGTCCAGTTGCTTGGGCAGAATGGTCGGACAGCCTTCGGCCACCGTTACCGTCATCCCGGCCTTCAATAGATTGTCGGTCAATTCCAATCCCAGCAAGCCGCCGCCGATGACGACGATGCGCTTCGCGCCGCCTTCAATCGCCGCCGCAATCCGTTTCACATCGATCAAAGAGCGGCAACAAAGCACGCCTTCGAGGCTGCTGCCTTCAACCGGCGGTCGAAACGGATTGGAGCCGGTCGCCAGCAACAATTTATCATAATCGGCGCTGGACCCGTCGGCGAATCGCACCAGATGGGCGTCGCGATCAATTTCCACCGCTTTTCGATTCAGGACCAATTCGATTTTCTGTTCGGCAAAAAATGCTTCATCCTTCAGATAAAACTGCAAATCCGGGACGGTTTCGGTCAGCAAACGCGGCAGGGCCGGCCGGCGATAAGGCCGGACACTCTCTTCGCTGAACAATTGAATGGCACAATCCGGATTCTGCCGCCGTGCGGCCAGCGCCGCTTCAAAGCCGGCACAGCCGCCGCCGATGATGACAATATTCATGGGTCTCCTCACTGCTGAATTGATCATTTCAAATCAAAAAATCTTGTCATAAGATGTATCGCGCCGGGGCGGAATGCAAATGAGCAAGCTCATTTTTTTCCTTCGGAAACTTGCAGTCGCTTCCGGCGGTGATATGTTAAAACCAAATGGAGATGTTTTTATGAAACAATGCGATCACTGCGGCAGCCAACTGGAAGCCGGACAGCATTACTGTCCAAACTGCGGTACCATGACCGAACCGGAACCGTCCGCCCCGCCGGTTCGCTGTCCGAATTGCGGCTCGACCCAAATTTCAGCGGTTCGAAGGGAATACAGTCCCGGCTGCGGCTGCCTGGGCTGGTTATTGTTCGGCTGGTGGGGCCTGCTGCTGGGGTTGCTCGGCGGCAGCGACATCGAAATGGTCTGCAACCACTGCGGCACCCGCTGGCCGGCCGGAGAGCCCCAGCGGGCCCGTTCCGGCATCGGCTGTCTGGGCGTGCTGCTGCTGGCATTGCTGATCTGGGTGCTTTGCAATCGATATTTGAATGTCTGGATGTTCGGCTGGAATTGAACGATGATTCATTACCGTGAACCGTTGTTCCGGCCGCCGGCGGAAGCGGACAGTTTGATTTTTCAAGTGGCTTACGGCTGTCCGCACAATTGCTGCCGTTTCTGCGGCATGTACAAAACGGTGCGTTACGCGCCGCGCCCGCCGGAAGAAGTATGGCAGGAGTTCGTCTCCGGCGCCCGGCGCTATCCGGCTGCCCGCCGGATTTTTCTGGCGGACGGCGACGTGATGTTCCTGCCGTTCGAACGTTTGCAGCGTTATCTGCAAAATTTGAACGAACTCTTTCCGCAACTGGCCCGCGTCGGCATCTATGCCAACGCCAGTTCCATTCTCAAATATTCCGAGGCGGAACTGCGGCAACTGCGGCAATCGAAACTCCATACGCTCTATATCGGCCTGGAAAGCGGCGACCAGCAGCTGCTGGACCGGGTCGGTAAAACGGAATCGGCGGAGGGCATGGTGCAAGCGGTCCGCCAGGCCCAGCAATCCGGGCTGCGCTGTTCGGTGATGATTCTGCTGGGACTGGGCGGGACGGAATATTCCGCCGGCCATGCCATCCGGACCGCCGCGATCCTGAACCGAATGCAGCCCCGTCTGTTGTCGGCGCTGCGTTTCGTCGAATTGCCGGACCAGACACCGTTCGACCGCTTCCAGGCGCTGAGCGAATACCAGGTCATCGAGGAACTGCAGACGCTGGTCTCCCGGCTGGAACTCCATCAAACGGTCTTCCGCGCCAACCACAGCTCCAACCCGGTTCCGCTGGAAGGCCGTTTCCCGGCCGGCCAACCGGCCTTGCTGCGCCAGCTCGACCGACTGTTGTCCAGCGGCCGGCTCGACCGCCACGGTCCCGGCCGGCTGCCGCTGTTTCTCTGAAAACGGCCGACGGCCGACGTTCTACCGGTTCGGCAGATAGATGAAACGGTCGATCATCAAATTCGGCCCACTCTGCGGCGTCACCTGGAAATTCAGTTCTCCATCCAGCGAGTCCTCCCGGTCGACACGCAATTCCAGCCAATAGACGCCGGCCGGATTGTCCTGATGAACCGGCACGGAGAACGGCCGGCCTTCGAACACGCCCTCGCCGCTGCGGTTGTTGCGGTTCGGATCGCGAAAACGCACCAGCAGCCGGCCGGTTTCGCCGGACGGGAATTTCAGGGTGATCAGACTATTCGGCTGCAATACCCAGTATTGTCCGTCGCTGTCGGCCCACAAAGAAACATTCCTCACTTCGTAACTGCAATCGTCGGCCAAATCGGCCCGGTCAAATTTCGCCTCCCAATTCACATCGCGCCCCATTTCAGTCAACCGGGCGGCCGGCTCCAAATAGACGGCCGCCTGGCGGAACTCCTCCGGCCGCGGCAAAGCTGCCGTGTCCAACGTCCGGAACAACTGCCGCACCCAGTCGGCGGAGACTTCCGCCGCCGGTTCAAATCCGGACGCGCCGGCCCAGGCGAGCAGATTCGCTTTCAACTGCCGGGTTTCCGGCCATTCCCGGCTCAAATCGTAGCCGCTGACCAACAATTTACCCTCGCCGACTTTGACGGCGAAAATGGTGCCAAGCAGTTGATTGAAATGAAAATCCGGCACCGGCATGGCAATCGGACAATAATCCGCCGGCAAACCGGTCAACTTGAAGGCCCGGCCGTTTTCTGCCAGCCGGAACCAGATCCAGTCGCCGAAGCCCTGAGCGCCAAAATGCATGAACACCGGACTGTCCTCTTCCAGCCACAAGCCCAGCGTACGGCGCGCCTGTCCCGAAAACCAACTGGTCGACCAGTAAACCGATCCCCAGTCCGCCGGCAGGTAATCCGGACGCACGCCCAAAGCGTGGGCGTCGAGTACGACATTTTGTCCGGAAGCCAACGCCCGCAATGCTTCTTCACTCTTATCGGTGAAAACCACATTGGCCGGACAGGCGACGGTGATTTCTTGCGGCAACACCCACAGCGGCCAGCAGTTCGGCCCGCTGACCGGCCGCTCTCCATCCAGCACCTCTGCAGTCAACTCATAACGGCCGCTCGTCAGGTCGTTCAACGGCAGACGAACGGCGCCGGCTTTTTTCACCGTGCCGACCGGAATGCCGCCAATCGTCATCAGCTCTTCCCGGACTGTGCTGCCATCAGCACTACGCAGCGTCACGGCGATACGGCCATCCCGCAGATCGTTTTCGCCGTAATGATGGATCACCAAGCCGATTTCCGGGGTTTCCGTCGCCGTCCAGACATATTTGGCAAATTCGGCATAAACGGCAGTCGGCGCCAAAAACGACCGCACTTCCTCCGGCGGCAAAACCCCTTTGTTCCGGTAAAAACTGTCCAGCCAGCCGATCAAAGCCTCTCCCTGCCCGGAATAATCCTGCATTCCCAGCAACTGAAGCCCGGCGCAGGACGGAGTGCGCAGGAAAGCTTCGATTTCATCTTTATACATCATCTTGCTCTGCATGCCGGAAGCAAAGGCATATTCACGATTGAAGCGCAACACACCGGCCTCCTCCGCCTGGCGGCGGCTGGTCTCCAGCGCCGTCGAATGCAATACTCCGGTATAAAGATCGATCTCCCGGTAATCCGGGTAGACCGGCCACTGACCGATTTCATGGGCGATCGTCGGCAGCTGGGTGCGCCCGTAGATATCCTCATAGTTCCAGGCAGTCCCGGCCGACATCCGCCCCCGGGTGCCGCCGACGCCGGGATAGTCATGCGTCACCAGATAATCGTCGGCGCCGCTGATGCTCCTGGCCGTCGAAGCGGAATAAAGCCGGCGGCGGTCCTGCTGTTTGATTTCATTCAGCCATTGCCCCAGCACATCGAAATCGGCGCTACCGAGCTCGTTGCCGAATTCCAGCATCGTCAGCGACGGCAAATTGCCGTAAACGGCGATGATATCGTGCAGCTCCTGCCGGATAAAACGATTCAAATCCCGGTCTTCCCGGCCGATTCCGGTCAACGGCCGGCCATTCTCATCACCCATCCAGCCGTCGATCCACAAATTCACTTCCGGTTCGAGGTAAACGCCAACTTCATCGGCCGCTTCAAACGCCGCCCGGGGCGGACACCAGGAATGAAAACGAATGTTGTTGATACCATTTTCCCTGGAAATCCGCATCAGCCGCAGCCAGGACGCCTTGTCCATCGCCGGGTAGCCGGTCAGCGGGAAATGGCAATTGTCCAGATTGCCGCGCAAAAACAGCGGCCGGTCGTTGAGAAACAAGCGATTTCCTTCCCGCCGCACGGTCCGGAACCCCACCTCCTCGGCGATCACCGCCGGAGCGCCGTCCCGGTCGAGTCGGACGGCGGTCAAGTCATACAAACACGGCGCAAATTCCGACCACGCCTGCGGTTTGGTATCCGGAAACGGCAAATGAAGCAATTGCCGGCCATCTTCGGCCGCTACCGAAGCCAGAATCGCCTGATACGCCTCGCCGGCAAAATTGCGCGGCGTCAATTGCACCAGATAGCGGCCGGCCGGCCCTCGAAACCGGATATCCAGCGCCTCAGCCGGAAACGCGGCATCGATGCGCAGCTCCGCAATCGGATCGGCCGGACGGATTTCCAGCGTGCCGACCGCGCCGTTCCAGATCGTCTGCATCGATTCGCCATAGGCATGGGCATGATTGCCGAGCCGGTAGATCATCGAATTGTCGATGATCAATTCCAGGGTATGTCGGCCGGCGGCAAGTTTGCCCAATCGGTGAATGTGCGGCGTCGCCAGCGACTGCCGGGGCTCCGGCAGCAGCCGGCCGTCGATCTTCACCTGCGACTGCCACAATACCCGCTCCAGAAACAATTCCAGTTCACGGCCGGCCAGGTTCTCCGGAATATTGATTTCGCGCCGGTAAACGGCCGGCCCGATATAACGGACATAGCGCGACAGTGCGCCGCGTTCCGGTTTTTCCAGCGGCGTACCGACTCCAGCCTCATCCAGACTGCCGGGCAATTGCACCGGATAAAGGACCGGATCGTCCGGCAGCGTCACCGACCACTCGCCGGCAATCGACAACCGGTCATTTTCCCAGTCGGACAAAACAGTTTCGGCAAAACGGCCATCCGCCTCATTCGCGGCCAGCGATGCGACGGCCATTCCGGCAGATACCAGCAGGGTCACTCCGGACCACAGTATTTTTTTCATTACTTTGTCTCCGAAATTTACAACTTATTTTTCACCCAGGCTCCCGGTCACTTTTTCCAATTTTCAATGTAGGCGTTTTCCTTCGAAAAAAAAGGTACGATTGTCGCTTTTTCATATACAATTGTAAAATCTTTTGCCGCCGATTCCAGGTTGCCGTTTTCAATCCGCCGATCCGGTGCTAAATTATCCGCAAAGTTGTTCATTCGGGTGGAGTCGGAGTCGTTGAACTGCCGGAAAGGAAGTATTATGAAATTGTTCCGTTATTTTGTCGTTCTATTATTCTTCACCGTCTCATTTTCCGGCGAGTTGGCCCTTCCGCCGGCACGGGCGGCAGCAACCGGTGAAATTGCGGCAGTCGATTACAGCGATCCTGCCAACTGGGTCCGGCTTCCGGAGCCGGACCAGGAGCTGCTGCCGGTCGATATTTTCTATGTCTATCCGACCGTCGTCGCCGATCGGGAGCAGCCACTGATGCATTTCGACGACAAAAAATTACGCCGGAAGACCGGAGACATCACCGATCAGCAAACCGGGATCTTCGCCGGGCTGGGCAATGTTTACGCCCCATACTGCCGCCAACTGGAATTTTACCGGGCGATGGAAGCGCTGCAACTGGAAAAACCGGATTACTGCGCCATGGCGGTCGGCGCCGAAGATGTCCGCCAGGCGTTTCTGTACTACCTGGCTCATTACAATGAAGGCCGTCCCTTCATTTTATTGGGGCACAGCCAGGGGGCCATGGATCTCCTGATGCTGATGGAGCGGGAATTTCAACGGCCGGAGTTGCAGGACAAGTTGATTGCCGCCTACCTGATCGGCGTGGCAATCACCCCGGAAGAGTTGAAAGCATTTCCGCATTTGACGGCGGCAGCGGCGGCGACGGACACCGGCGTGATTGTTTCCTACAACACCGTCGCACCCGACGCCGCGCCGTCGCCATTCGAAAAACCGGCAGCCGTCTGCATCAACCCGCTCAACTGGCGGACGGACGGCACTCCGGCAGCCGCCGAAGAAAACCTGGGCGCGGTATTCTTCGACGGTCATAACAAGGTGACCGCCGTCGTGCCGGAATTCTGCGGTGCCGCCGTCGATCCCGAACGCGGCGTCCTGCTCGTCGAATTGGCCGAACCGGACCAATACGACGCCAGAATCATGGGCCACGGCATTTATCATATGAACGATCTTTATTTCTTTTACCGCAACCTGGCCGCCAACGCGGCGGAACGGATCAAAAGTTACCGGGCCCGCTCCCGGACCGCCGCCGAACGGCAATGACCGTTCAAGACAGGGCTCCATGCTCGACGTGCCGGTGGTATTCCTGCAAGCTGCAGACTTCGAGCCGGCCGAAATCGAGTTGATCGCGGATGCCTTCCACCGCCGCAGCCA
Source organism: Victivallis sp. Marseille-Q1083 (assembly GCF_903645315.1). Lineage (NCBI taxonomy): Bacteria > Pseudomonadati > Lentisphaerota > Lentisphaeria > Victivallales > Victivallaceae > Victivallis > Victivallis sp. Marseille-Q1083. The sequence goes on along the minus strand of NZ_CAHJXL010000002.1, from coordinate 820,173 downwards.
TGCCGGCCAGCGTCGTCGTAATCGGAATGCCGTGGATCACCGCCTGGGAACGCATCTGGATTTCATCGACCATCGCTTCGGCGCCGCTTTCCGCCGAGGTGATGATCCACTGAATTTTACCGGCCTCGACCAGATCCAGCAGGTTGGGCCGGCCACGGGAAATCCGGAAAACGGCCCGGGCCGGAATTCCGGCGTCGTAGAGCATCGTCGAAGTACCGCGCGTCGCATAGATTTTGAAGCCGAGCCGGGTCAGCTCCCGCACCAGTTCCACCGCCGGCGCTTTATCTTCGTCACGCAGGGAGATGAAGATGCTGCCGCTGGTCGGCAGCGCATTTCCCGCCGCCAGCTGTGACTTCAGATACGCCAGGCCGCGATCCTGGTCGATGCCCATCACTTCCCCGGTCGACTTCATCTCCGGACTCAGGACGATATCCACGCCCGGGAACTTGACGAACGGAAATACCGCCTCTTTGACTACCGTATAAGGAATTTGGACTTCTTTGATCAGACCGAGCGATTCCAGGCTTTCGCCGATCATGCAGCGCGTCGCCAGACGGGCCAGCGGCACCCCGACCGCTTTGCTGACGAACGGTACCGTACGGGAAGCGCGCGGATTGACCTCAATGATGTAGATTTCGTCGCTTTTGACGGCAAACTGGATGTTCATCAAGCCGCAGACCCGCAGTTCCCGGGCCAGATCGTAGGCATAGCGGTGAATTTTGTCCAGCACCGGCTGCGACAATGTCATCGGCGGAATGACGCTGGCCGAATCGCCGGAATGGATGCCGGCCGGTTCCACATGTTCCATAATCGCGCCGATGACCGTCGTTTTGCCGTCGGAAATGCAATCGACATCGAGTTCGGTGGCGTCCTCCAGAAACCGGTCGATCAAAATCGGTTTCCCCGGCGATACCATGGTTGCCTCTTCGACAAATTTTCGCAGATATTTTTCACGGTAAACGATGACCATGCCGCGCCCGCCCAGCACGAAGGAAGGACGCACCAGCACCGGATAACCGATTTGGCCGGCGATGGCGATCGCCTCGTCGACGCTCTCGGCGATGCCGTGTTCCGGTTGCCGGATTCCCAGCCGGGTCACCAATTGTTGAAAGAAATCCCGGTCTTCGGCCGCGTCGATATCGTCCGGACTGGTGCCGATGACGTTGGCGCCGGCGGCTTTCAACTGCTGGGCCAGATTCAACGGCGTCTGGCCGCCGAACTGGACGATGACGCCATCGCACTGTTCCCGTTCATATACCTGCATGACGTCTTCCAACGTCAACGGTTCGAAGTAAAGCTTATCGCTGGTATCGTAGTCGGTCGACACCGTCTCCGGATTGCTGTTGACCATGATGCTTTCGCACCCCGCTTCCCGCAGTGCGAAGGCGGCATGTACGCAACAATAGTCAAATTCGATGCCCTGCCCGATCCGGTTCGGACCGCCGCCGAGAATCATGATTGATTTGCGGCTGCCGCGCGGCTTCACCGGCTCGGAATATTCTCCGTAAGTGGAGTAGTAATAAGTGGTCTGCGCTTCGAACTCTCCGGCGCAAGTGTCGACCAGCGAATAGGTCGGTTCCAGCTTCAATGCTTTGCGCGCCGCCCGGACCGCCACTTCGTCGGAATGCAGCAGCCAGGCCAACTGCCGGTCGGAATAACCGAACTGCTTGGCCTGCCGGAACAGCGCCACATCCTGCTGCAAACGGGCCAGTGAACCGACCGAACCAAGTTCGTTTTCCAGCTCCACCAGCTCGGCCAGATGCCGCAGGAAATAACGGTCGATCCGGGTCAACTCGAAAATCGCCTCGATCGACCATTGCCGTTTCAAGGCGGCATGCACGGCAAAAATCCGCTCGGCATGCGGTTTGCGCAACGCCGCCGCCAAACTTTCATCGTCCAACTGCTCGTGAACCCGGTCCTTGCCGTCGGCGCCGAAGCCGGCCCGGCCGGTTTCCAGCGAACGCAGCGCCTTCTGAAACGACTGCTTGAACGAACGGCCGATCGCCATCGCTTCGCCGACCGATTTCATCTGCGTCCCCAGCGTATTGTCAGCTTTCGGAAACTTCTCGAAAGTAAAGCGGGGAATTTTGGTGACGATGTAGTCCAGAGCCGGTTCGAAACAACAGGGAGTTTCCCCGGTAATATCGTTCAGCAATTCATCCAGCGAATATCCGACCGCCAGCAGTGCGGCAATTTTCGCGATCGGAAAACCGGTCGCTTTGCTGGCCAGCGCCGAAGAACGCGACACCCGCGGATTCATCTCGATGATGATCTGACGGCCATCGACCGGATTGACCGCCCATTGGACATTCGAACCGCCGGTGGCGATGCCGATCGCCTTCATCACCTGCAAGCTGCGATCCCGCATCAACTGGTATTCGACATCGGTCAGGGTTTGAATCGGCGCCACCGTAATCGAGTCGCCGGTATGAACGCCCATCGGATCAAGGTTTTCGATCGAGCAGACGATCACCGCATTGCCGCGGCGGTCGCACATCACTTCCAGCTCGAATTCCTTCCAGCCGAGCAGCGATTCTTCGATCAACACTTCGGTGTTCAAACTGGCCGCCAGACCGCGGTTGACAATTTCGATGAACTCGTCTCGGCAGAGGGCGATGCCGCCGCCGGTGCCGCCAAGCGTAAAGCCTGGCCGGATGATCAGCGGCCAACTGCCGATCGTTTCGGCAATCGCCAGCGCTTCCTGCAGCGAATGCGCGGCGCCGGAACGCGGCAGTTCCAGGCCGATGCCCTGCATCGTCTGCTTGAACAACTGGCGGTCTTCCGCCCGTTTGATCGCCTCGGCATCAGCGCCGATCAATTCGATCTGATACCGCTTCAAAATGCCGCGATCGTGCAATTCCATCGCCAGGTTCAACGCCGTCTGGCCGCCCAGCGTCGGCAACAGCGCGTCCGGTCGTTCCCGCCGGATGATCTCATGCAGGATATCGCAGTTCAGCGGTTCGATGTAGGTACGGTCGGCAAATTCCGGATCGGTCATGATCGTCGCCGGATTGCTGTTGACCAGAATGACTTCGAAGCCCTCCTTTTTCAATACTTTGCAGGCCTGTACGCCCGAATAATCGAACTCGCAGCCCTGCCCGATGACGATCGGCCCGGAGCCGATCAGCATAATTTTCCTCAAATCCGTCCGTTTCGGCATGTTTCCTTCTCCTCCTGATATTGCATTGCCGCAGCGATCAATCCGGCGAACAGCGGATGCGCCTGACGCGGCCGCGATTTGAATTCCGGATGAAACTGGCAGCCGATGAAGTAACGCAACGCGGGCAATTCGACGATCTCGACCAGTTTGTCATCCGGCGAAGTTCCGGCGACCGCCAGTCCGGCATTTTCCAGTTCGGCCCGGTAGGCCGGGTTGAATTCATAACGATGCCGATGCCGTTCTCCGACGGCTTCCGCCCGATACAAACCGGCACTCCGGCTGCCATTTTTCAACTGGCAGGGAAATTGTCCCAGCCGCATGGTGCCGCCTTTGGCGGTCACCTGGCGCTGTTCATCGAGCAGTTCGATGACCGGATATGGCGTGGACGGGTCGAATTCGGTACTGTTCGCGCCGCTCAGGCCGGCCACATGCCGGGCGAATTCGATGACTGCGCACTGCATGCCCAGACAGATTCCCAGAAACGGGATGTCGTGGGTTCTGGCATATTCCACCGCGACGATTTTGCCCGGCACGCCGCGGTCGCCGAAGCCGCCGGGAACCAGAATACCGTCGCACTCCCCCAGCAACTCCGCCGGGTTGCCCCGTTCCAGCTCCTCCGCTTCAATCCGGCGGAACTCCACCTCCGCATCATGGGCGATGCCGCCGTGGTCCAGCGCCTCGTAAACGCTTTTATAAGCATCCTGGTGTCTGATGTATTTGCCGACCACGGCTATCGTGCAATGCCGGCGGCGGTGCAAAACTTTATTCAGCCAATCGTTGTATCGAGTCAGGTCCAGCTTGCCGGCCGGCAAACGCAGCAACTCAAGCACTTTGACATCCAGTTGCTGTCCGGCCAACTCCGGCGGCACCTCATAGATGGAGTGCCTGACATCCAATTCCTCGATAACCAGATCGGCGGAAACATTGCAGAACATCGCCAACTTTTCAAAATGATCCGGTTCCAACGGCACTTCGGTCCGGCAGACCAGCACATCCGGCGCAATGCCGATGCTGCGCAGCGTCGCCACCGAATGCTGCGACGGCTTGGTCTTCAACTCCTTGGCCGCCCGAATATAAGGCACCAGCGTCAGATGGATGAAAATCGCATTGCCGCGGCCGGCTTCAAAGATGAACTGCCGGGCCGCCTCCAGAAACGGCAACGACTCGATATCGCCGGCAGTGCCGCCGATTTCGGTGATCGCCACATCGATATCCGGCGCGTGCAGCGACCGCATCGCCGCTTTGATTTCGTTGGTCACATGCGGAATCACCTGGACCGTGGCGCCCAGATAGCCGCCGGAACGTTCCCGGGCGATGACGCTGCCGTAAATCCGGCCGGAAGTGTAATTGCTCGCCCTCGAACAATCGATCTCGGCGAAACGTTCATAATGCCCCAAGTCCAGATCGGTTTCCGCCCCGTCGTCGGTGACGAATACCTCACCGTGCTGATACGGACTCATCGTGCCCGGATCGACGTTCAAATACGGATCAAGTTTCTGCATGGCCACCCGGTAACCGCGCTGTTTCAACAGAAAAGCCAGGCTGGCGGCGGTAATGCCCTTGCCCAGACTGGAAACCACCCCGCCGGTGACGAAAATATGTTTTGTCATAATTTTCACTGCTCCATCAATTGCTGAAACTGTCGAAACAAATACCCCGAATCGTGCGGCCCCGGCGCCGCTTCCGGATGGTATTGTACACTGAACACCGGCTCGGTCCGGTGACGCAACCCTTCGACAGTATTGTCGTTCAAATTCAAATGGGTCAATTCCACACATCCCGGCAGCGATTCGCGCTGCAGGGCGAAATTGTGATTCTGCGAAGTGATCTCTACCGCGCCGGTCGTCAAATTCTTCACCGGATGGTTACAGCCGTGGTGGCCGAATTTCAGCCGGCCGCAGGCGGCCCCCAACGCCAGACCCAGCAGTTGATGTCCCAGGCAAATCCCCATCAAAGGCACCTTGCCGATCAATTCCCGCGCCGCCTGAATCGCGTACTTGACGGCAGACGGGTCGGCCGGACCGTTGGAAAGGAAAACGCCGTCCGGACGGGCCTTGAGGATTTCGCGGGCACCGGTGGCAGCCGGCATTACCGTAATCTGCATATCATGGGCGGCCAACTGGCGTAAAATGTTGTGCTTGATTCCATAATCCAGAACAATGACCCGGTATTTCCCGGTATGGTTCCAGTCATACGGCGCTTCGGTCGACACCCGCGCCGCATAATCCTGCCGGTCGAGTCCGCACCAGGCGCGGGCGTGCTCGACGGCCTCCGGCTCGGAGACCGCGGCTCCGGAAACATGCAGAAACGCTTTCTGGGTGCCGCGGGAGCGGAGCAGCAGCGTCAAACGCCGGGTATCCACGCCGGCGATGGCCGGCACTCCGTAATTCCGCAGCAGCCCGGCCAGGGAAATCTCCGAACGATAGTTGGACGGTTCATTCAGTTCATGGACGACCAACCCGTTGAGAAATAAACTGCGCGACTCCATATCCGCGGCATTGCAGCCGTAATTGCCGATCTCCGGTGCCGTCAGCGTGACGAACTGTCCGGCGTAGGAAGGATCGGAAACGATCTCCTGATAGCCGGACATGCCGGTATTGAACACCAGTTCTCCGACCCGGTCGACCGGGGCGCCGAAACTCCAGCCGCGAAAAATTTCGCCGCCGGCCAGAGCCAGAAATGCACGGCGTTCACGCCGTTCCAGATGACTGCACAACATTTTTACCTCGTTTCTGCTTGCTCAGTAAGCCCGTCCGTCAATCTTTTCCATATAATTCACCAATGCCCGGTTGACCACCCGGTAGCCGCCGGGCGTCGGATAGTCGCCGGTGAAATACCAATCGCCGCTATATTCCGGGCAACAGACTTTCAACGCCTCCACCCGCTGGAAAATGACGCTCAACTGCGCCCGTAAGCCGGCCGGCCGCAACCGGTCGCCGATCGCCTGCGACAATGTTTCGAAACTGAACTGCTCATACAATGGCGTCAGCCAATTCTTCAATGTCTCCCCGCCGTTCAATACCCCCAAAGCCTGCCGGTAGCACTCCTCCAGCAGGTCCTGTTTCCGCGCTTGCTCCAGCAGCGCAATCAACGCTTCAAAAGCCACCAGTTCCTTCAAGCTGGCCATATCGATTCCATAGCAATCCGGATAGGCGATCGGCGGCGCCGCCGAGACGACGACGATTTTCCGCGGTTTGAGCCGGTCCAGCATCGGCAGAATCGCATTGCGCATCGTATTGCCGCGGACGATCGAATCATCAAGCACCACCAGCGTGTCGACTCCGGCGGCAATCTGGCCGTAGGTGACATCGTAAATGTGTTTGAAAAAATCCTTCCTGGCCGCCGCATTGGTGATGAAGGTCCGGAATTTGGCGTCCTTGACGGCAATTTGGCCGAACCGGATCTCCGGATGTCCCGGCAGTTTCAGCAACGATTCCAGCAAGCCGAGAAAACTGATCTGGGCGGTATTCGGAATGTAGGAGAAAAAAGTGTGCTCCAGATCGCCGCCGGTTTCCGCCAGAATCTGCGGCAGCAACGCCCGCCCCAGGGCCTTGCGCTCCCGGTAAATATCCGCGTCATTGCCGCGCGAAAAGTAAATCCGTTCGAAAACGCATTGCCGCAACGGCCTGGCCGGCAGACAGCGCCGCAAACTCACTTCGCCGCGCGGATCAATCAGCAGCGCGTCTCCCGGCGGCAGCGGTTTGACCTGTTCCGGCGGCAGGTCGAACGCGGTCTGGATCGCCGGCCGCTCGGAGGCCACCACCACCACTTCGTCGTCAACATAATAAAAGCCGGGACGAATCCCGGCCGCATCGCGCAACGCGAACGCCTTGCCGTCCGCCAGCATGCCGCATAGCGTAAAGGCGCCGTCGAAACTGCCGGCCGCCCGTTGCAGCACGCCGCCCAGATCGCAGTCATGCCGGTTCGTCAACGCCTGTTCCAGATAGTGTCCGATCAAACCGAGAATCAGTGCGCCGTCCTGCCGGCTGGCCGGATGATGACCGGTGATCAGCAATTGTTCGAAAATTTCCGCCGTATCGGTCAGGTTGAAATTGCCCGCCAACAGCAAAGTACGCTCCAGGCAGGCATTTTCCCGGACGAACGGATGGCAGGCGCCGACCCCCTGCCGGCCGAAAGTGCCGTATCGCAAATGACCGAGCAGCAGCTCGCCGGCCAACGGCGAACGGTCCGGTTCCGTCACGGCGGCGATCGACTTTCCCATCCGTTCCAGCAGATCGGCCAGCGGCGCGCCGGACGCCGACTTTTCCACCACGAAGGCCGGGCAACCCGGTTGCGGGTTCAATTTGATCGCGGCGATGCCGGCGCCATCCTGGCCGCGGTTATGCTGCTTCTCCAAGAGCAGCGTCAATTTTTGAAATCCGTAAAAACGGGTTCCATATTTGGCCTGGTAGTACTCCGGCTTCTTGCGAAGCCGGAGCAGCGTCACCGCACATTCATGTTTGATACAATCGGACATATCACATTTCTTCCGTCAATAGACGAACAGCATTTCACGATATTTCGGCAGCGGCCACACCTCGTCGGCGACCACTTTTTCCAGAGCGTCGACCGTCTGGCGCAAATTACTCATCGCCGCCAAAATCTCTTCATGGCACCCTTTCAGCGCCGTCGCCAGCGCCTCGCACTGTTCGCTCAATTCGTCGACACCGCGCCCCAGCGCCTCGATGTTGCTCTTCAACGCCGCCGTTCCGAATGGGATACCGGCCGCCGATGCCGCCTGGAAGGTCTTCATATTCTTTTCCAGATCGCCGACCGCCGCCGGCATGATCATGCTGCGGGCAATTTCCAGAGCAATTTCCCCTTCGATCCGAATCCGGCGGTGATATTCCTCCAGAAACACTTCATAACGCGATTCCAATTCCTTCCGGGTGAACACGCCGTATTGGTTGAACATCGCCATGTTCTTTTCATCGGTCAAAGCCTTCAACGCCGCCATCGTGTCCGGCGCATTCGGCAACCCGCGGCGGGCGGCTTCTTCGCGCCATTCGGCGGTGTAATTGTCGCCGTTGAAAATAATCCGCTTGTGTTCCCGAATGACCCGGCTGAGCACCTTCTGCAGTTCGACGTTGAAATTCTCCGCCGGCAGCTTTTCCAACTGCTCGGCCAGCGCATCGAACGCATCGGCGACGATGGTGTTCAACGTCATCATCGCGCCGGCGCAACACTGACTGGACCCCGGCGCCCGGAATTCGAACTTATTGCCGGTAAAGGCGAACGGGCTGGTCCGGTTGCGGTCGGTCGCATCGCGCGGCAGCGACGGCAGAGTGTCGACGCCGATCCGCATCGCCGACGGATGCCGGCAGGAAGTCGCCGCACCTTTTTCCAACTGTTCGATGACGTCGTTGAGCTGGTCGCCCAGGTACATCGAGATAATCGCCGGCGGCGCTTCGTTGGCGCCGAGCCGATGGTCGTTGCCGGCGCCGGTCACCGCGGCACGCAACAGATCGCTGTGTTCGTCAACCGCTTTGATGATGCCGCAGAGCACCGTCAGGAAGATGGCGTTCTGATGCGGATCGCTGCCCGGATTGAGCAGATTGATCCTGCCGTAAGAGAGCGACCAGTTGTTGTGCTTGCCGGAGCCGTTGATGCCGGCGAACGGTTTTTCATGCAGCAGGCAGACCAACCCGTGCCGGTCCGCCACCTGGCGCAGAACTTCCATCACCAGCATATTATGGTCGACAGCCAGATTGACGTCTTCAAACATCGGCGCCAATTCAAACTGGGCCGGCGCCACTTCGTTGTGGCGGGTCTTGGCCGGAATCCCCAATTTCCAGAGCTCCACTTCCACTTCGGACATGAAATTGAGAATCCGCCGTTTGATCGAACCGAAATAATGATCTTCCAACTGCTGATGCTTCGGCGGCGGCGCGCCGAAAAGCGTCCGGCCGCACTGTACCAGATCGGGGCGGCGCAAATAGAAATTTTTGTCGATCAGGAAATATTCCTGTTCCGGTCCCAGCGTGATTTTGACATTGGCCTCCGACTGCTTGAAACATTTCATCAGCCGCTTTGTTGCGACGGAGAGCGCCTGCATCGAGCGCAGCAGCGGCGTCTTCTTATCCAACGCCTCGCCGGTATAAGAACAGAACGCGGTCGGGATGCACAATGTCGCGCCATTGGCATGACGCTTGATGAAAGCCGGACTGGTCGGATCCCAGGCGGTATAACCGCGCGCTTCAAAGGTACAGCGCAAACCGCCGGACGGGAAACTGGAGGCGTCCGGTTCTCCGACAATCAGATTTTTACCGGAAAAACTCATAATCGCTTTGTCGCCGTCCGGTTCCAGAAAAGCATCATGCTTTTCGGCCGTGGAACCGGTCAGCGGCAGAAACCAGTGGGTATAATGCGTCGCGCCGCGACTCAATGCCCACTCTTTCATGCCGTGGGCGACATCGGCAGCGATCGCCGGATCGAGCGAGGCGTTGTTGTTGATCGTATCCAGCAGCTTTTCGGCGGCATGGCGCGGCAGGTACTTGTTGATCGCCGCGGTGTTGAAGACATCCTCGCCATAATAATCGAGCGTCACCGGTGCGGCGACTTCCCGCGCCGGCATCGGATCGAGGGCGGCAATGGTGTTGACGGCAACATTTCGATCGGTCATGCTCATTTTTCACTCCTTGCTTTTTGCTTGGGCATCTGTGAAATGATATTGTTGACAGAGAATATAGCAGACGGCATGCCAACTTTTTTCCCCATTTTTTGAACGGCAAAATGGCAAAAGCCGCCGTTCCGGTTCGACATTTTTGTAAAAACCAGGCAACCGTCTTTTACGTTTTTGTAAAACAAATCAGCCGTTTGCCGCCATTTCCCACCAGCATACCAGTTGGCATGATTTTTGCTACATTATTACAAAAATGTGGAAACAACCCAATTCAGGAGCTGATATCTATGGAAAATAATGCGGTTCGACAGCAAGGCGGCTACCCGGTCCAGACCTACGGATTGTATCATTCGGAAAACGAACATGATGCCTGTGGCGTCGGCCTGGTAGCCGATCTGAACAATATTCCCAGCCATCAAATCGTCCTCCACGGCTTGACGGTGCTCAAGAACCTGATGCACCGGGGGGCGGCCGGCTGCGACCCGGAAACCGGTGACGGCGCCGGATTGCTGCTGGCGCTGCCGGATCAATTTTTCCGCCGCGAAATTCCGCAGCTCCCGCCGCGCGGCCAATACGGCGTGGCGATGATCTTCGGCGGCGTCGGCCAGGCGGAAATCGAAGCGATCGTCGCCGGCAAAGGCGGCCGGGTCATCGGCTGGCGAACCGTACCGGTGGACAAGTCGGCAATCGGCCGGAGCGCCCGGCAAACCTGTCCGGAAATCCGGCAATTGTTCATCGGCGGAGAGACGTTCGAGGATCAGGACGTCTTCGAACGCAAGCTGTTCGTCATCCGACGGCTGATCGAAAAACAACTGCCCGGCAATTACATCTGCAGTTGTTCGAGCCGGAGCATCGTCTACAAAGGCCTGCTGCTGGCCACCCAATTGGAGCATTTCTATACCGATCTGGCCGATGAGCTGTTTCAATCGCCGCTGGCGCTGGTGCACCAGCGTTACAGCACCAATACTTTTCCGACCTGGAACCTGGCGCATCCGTTCCGTTACCTGGCCCATAACGGCGAAATCAACACGCTGCGCGGCAATCTCAATCAACTGGCCGCCCGGGAACCTTACCTGCAGAGCAATCTGCTCGGCGACGACATCGCCGATCTGCTGCCGCTGATCACTCCCGGCCAGAGTGACTCCGCCAGTCTGGACAACATGTTCGAGCTGCTGCTCGCCTCCGGCCGCAGCCTCTGCCATACGATGCTGATGCTGATTCCGCAGGCCTGGGGCAAGAAATACCATATGGGCCGTGACGTCCGCAGCTTCTTCGAATACCATTCCGCCCTGATGGAACCATGGGACGGTCCGGCCGCCGTCGCGTTCTCCGACGGCGTCAATGCCGGCGCCATCCTCGACCGCAACGGCTTGCGTCCGGCCCGTTACACCCTGACCGCCGACAACCTGTTCGTCCTCGCCTCGGAAACCGGCGTGCTGGATCTCCCGGCCGCCCGGGTGGTCGCCAAAGGCCGGCTGAAACCCGGTGAAATCATCTATTGCGATCTGGAAAATCACCGGCTGATCCGAGATGCCGAAATCAAAAACCTGGTCGCCCGGCGCCGTCCCTACCGCCGCTGGGTGGAGGAGAACCGCATTTCGGTGCACGGGCTGTTCTCGACTTTGACGCCGTCGGAACCGAAAGCCGACCTGCTGGAACGCCAGAAATTGTTCGGTTACAGCCGGGAAGATCTCGAACTGATCCTGAAACCGATGGCGGCCAACGGCCGCGAACCGATCGGTTCGATGGGCAACGACGCGGCGCTGGCGGTCCTGTCGGAACGGCCGCAACTGCTGTTCAACTACTTCAAACAGTTGTTCGCCCAGGTGACCAATCCGCCGATCGACCCGATTCGCGAAGAGCTGGTCATGAGCCTGACCACTTATATCGGCAACCAGGGCAACATCATGATCGAAACACCGGAACACGCCCGATTGATCAAACTGCCGAGGCCGGTGCTGACCAACGACGAACTCAACCGGCTGCGCCAGGTGCATCAGTCCGGCTTTCAGTCCGGCACGCTGCCGCTCGGTTTTGCCAACTCGCTGGCGGAAGCGCTCGACGAACTGTGCAATGCCGCCATCTCCATGGTAAAAAACGGCAAACGCATCCTGATTCTCAGCGACCGCGAGCTTTCCAGCGAGATGGCTCCGATTCCGTCGCTGCTGGCGGTCGCCGCCGTCAACCGGGCACTGGTCCAAACCGGCATTCGCTGTGACGCCGGGCTGATCGTCGAATCCGGAGAAATTCGTGAAATCATGCATTTTGCCCTGCTGCTCGGCTACGGCGCCACCGCAATCAATCCTTATCTGGCGCTGGAAAGCGTCGGCGACCTTGTCCGGCGCGGTGAAGTGCCGGCCGACGCAGTGACCGCCGCCGGCAATTACATCAATGCCGTCGACAAAGGATTGCTGAAAGTGATGTCGAAAATGGGTATTTCGACGCTGCGCAGTTACCGCTCCGGCCAACTGTTCGAGGCGGTCGGCCTGGACCGCAGCGTCATCGACCGCTACTTTCCGGGAACCGCCAGCCGGATCGGCGGCATCGACCTGCCGGCTATCGAACAGGAAATCAAAAAACGCCTGGCCGAAATCCGCCGGGAGTCGGCATTGCTGCCGTCCGGCGGACAATACCGTTACCGGCAGGACGGCGAGCAGCACCTGTGGACGCCGGGTAGTCTGTCGACCTTCCGCCAGGCGGTTCAGAACAACGATCCGGCCAAATATCGGGAATATGCCGCATTGATCAATCAACAGGCGGCCCACCTTTGCACGCTGCGCGGCCTGTTTGAATTCGCGCCGGCGCGGCCGGTACCGATTGATGAGGTCGAAAGCGTCGAAGCGATCGTCCGCCGTTTCGTTTCCGGCGCGATGTCGCTGGGCTCGCTGAGTCCGGAAGCCCATGAAGCGATTGCCGTTGCGATGAACCGCCTCGGCGCGATGAGCAACTGCGGCGAAGGCGGCGAAGATCCGGCGCGTTATCAGCCAGGGCCGGACGGCGAAGACCGCTGCAGCGCGATCAAACAAATCGCCAGCGGCCGTTTCGGCGTCACCATCGACTATCTGCGCCACGCCAAAGAGCTGCAGATCAAGATGGCCCAGGGCGCCAAACCCGGCGAAGGCGGCCAGTTGCCCGGCCACAAGGTGGACGAATTCATCGCCCGCATCCGCCATTCGATGCCGCAGGTCAGCCTGATTTCGCCGCCGCCGCACCATGACATCTATTCGATCGAGGATCTGGCCCAACTGATCTACGATCTGCGCAACGCCAATCCGCAGGCCCGCGTTTCGGTGAAGCTGGTCTCGGAAGTCGGAGTCGGCACCGTCGCCGCCGGCGTCGCCAAGGCCCATGCCGACGTCGTGCTGATCAGCGGTCACGACGGCGGTACCGGCGCCTCGCCGCTGACCAGCATCAAACACGCCGGCCTGCCGTGGGAGCTCGGTTTGGCCGAAGCGCAGCAGACGCTGGTTTTGAACCAGCTGCGCGACCGGGTCAAGCTCCAGGTCGACGGCCAATTGAAAACCGGCCGCGACGTCGTCATCGCCGCACTGCTCGGCGCCGAAGAGTTCGGTTTCGCCACGACCATTCTGGTCTGTCTGGGCTGCGTCATGATGCGCAAATGCCACGAAAACAGCTGTCCGGTCGGGGTCGCCACCCAGGATCCGGCTTTGCGGAAATGTTTCAAAGGCAAACCGGAATATATCGAGAATTTCCTGCGGCTGCTGGCCCAGGAAGTGCGGGAATATCTGGCGCAGCTTGGCTTGCGTTCCCTGTCGGAAGCGGTCGGCCGCAGCGATCTGCTGCTGGTCAATCAGGCGATCGATTTTTACAAGACCAGAAATCTTGATTTCAGCGGCCTGCTGACGCCGGCCGCCGGCGGCGAAATACGCTATCAGCCTACCACCCGGGAACCGCTGGTCAATTTCGACCGGACGGAATTGCTCGGCGCGCTGCAGCCGGCGCTGACCGCTGGCCAGCGGCAGGAATTGGCCAGGACGCTGCACAACATCAACCGGACGGTCGGCACTGAATTGTCCGGTGAAGTCGACAGCCGTTATGGCGCCGCCGGCCTGCCGGAAGACAGCATCAAGGTACATTTCTCCGGCTGTGCCGGCCAGAGCTTCGGCGCATTTCTGGCCCCCGGCATTACCTTTGAGTTGTCCGGAGAAGCCAATGACTTCGTCGGCAAAGGTTTGTCCGGCGGCAAAATCATTATCCGGCCGCCGGCCGACGCCGCCTTTCCGGCCGCCGGCAACGTCATTGCCGGCAATGTCATCGGTTACGGCGGCACTTCCGGCACCATTCTGCTCGCCGGCCAGGCCGGGGAACGGTTCGCCATCCGCAACAGCGGCATGACGATGGTCGTCGAAGGCATCGGCGACCACGGTTGCGAATACATGACCGGCGGCCGGGTCGTCGTACTCGGACCGACCGGCGTCAATTTCGCCGCCGGCATGACCGGCGGGCTGGCCTATGTGCTGGACGAGACCAACGATTTCGATTTGCGCTGCAATCCGGAAACCGTCGACCTGGAAACCATCGAACCGCATTCGGAAGACGAACAGGAACTCCTGAGGCTGCTCCGGCTGCACCAGCAGGCGACCGGCAGCCGGAAAGCGGCTGAAATCCTCGAAGATTTCGAGAACCGCCGCAACCAGTTCGTCAAAGTATTCCCGGTCGAATACCGTCTGGCGCTGGCCCAGCGGAACAATCGCTGAACAATGAATTACCGCCATAAGGAGCAAACCTGATGAAAACGATGGAACGAATTACCGATATCTACCGCCCGATTTCCGTCCGCCGCCACGACTACGCGGAGGTGGAACGACCGCTGACGCCGGAAGAAATTACCGGCCAATCGGAACGCTGCCTCTCCTGCGGCATTCCCTTCTGCCACGGCCTGGGTTGTCCGCTCGGCAACATCATTCCGGAAATGAATGCCGCTGCTCATGCCGGCGATTGGCGCCGCGCCTGGGAGCTGCTGCATCAGACCAGCAGCTTTCCGGAATTCACCAGCCGGGTCTGTCCGGCGCTGTGCGAAGGCGCCTGTACCTGCGGGCTCAACGAACAGCCGGTAATGATCCGCCAAATTGAAAAGGCCATCATCGAAAACGCCTTCGAATGTAACTGGGTCAAGCCGGAGCCGCCGGCTCTGCGCAGCGGGCGGCATGTCGCCGTCATCGGCAGCGGTCCGGCCGGACTGGCGGCGGCAGTCGCATTGAACAAGGCCGGCCATATCGTTACCGTTTTTGAAAAAAGCCGACAGCCGGGCGGCCTGCTGCGCTACGGCATCCCGGACTTCAAATTGGCCAAAGAGGTCATCGACCGGCGGCTGAAACTGTTGCGCCTGGCCGGTATTGAATTCGAATGCGACTGCGAAGTCGGCAAGGATTTGGCCGCCGATTACCTGCGCCGCCGGTTCGATGCCATTCTGATCGCCTGCGGCACACCGGCGGCCCGCGACCTGCCGGTGCCGGGACGGGAATTGGCCAACATTCATTTCGCGCTGGAATTTCTGACCGCCCAGAACCGGGTCAATGCCGGTGAATTGGCCCAAACGCCGATCAGCGCCGCCGGCAAACGGGTGGTGGTAATCGGCGGCGGCGACACCGGCAGCGACTGCGTCGGCACTTCCTGGCGGCAAGGCGCCGTCGACGTGCTGCAAATTGAACTGCTGCCGCAACCGCCTGAACAGCGCTCCACTTCGACGCCGTGGCCGGATTGGCCGTATCAATTGCGCACCTCATCCAGCCACCGCGAAGGCGGCCAGCGGCGCTGGAACTTGCTGACCAAGGCGTTTCTCGGCGGCAACGGCCAGGTGACGGCGCTGGAAACAGTTCATCTGGAATGGGAACTGTCCGCCGCCGGCAAGCCGTTGAAATTCCGGGAATTGCCCGGCTCGACCGAACGGATCGAAGCCGATCTGGTACTGCTGGCGATGGGTTTTACCGGTGTGCCGGCCGAAGGGCTGGCGGAACAATTGCAATTGTCAATCGGACCGCGCGGCATTCTGAATGGCAATCCGGCCGACGGCGTTTTCGTCTGCGGCGACGCCGCCTGCGGCCCGTCGCTGGTCGTCCGCGCCCTTGCCGACGGCAAACGGGTCGCCGATCAATTGAACAATTATCTGGGAGGAACGTTGGAATCATGAAATTTTCGAAATGGCAGGGACTCGGCAACGATTTCATCATCGTCGAGCCGGGTAAAAATTCCGGCACCGATTTCCAGGGGCTGGCGAAACGGTTGTGCGACCGGCATTTCGGCATCGGCGCCGACGGGGTGGTGACTCTCCGGCCGCTCGGCGGCACGGCATTCGAAATGCGCATCTTCAATGCCGACGGCAGCGAAAGTGAAATGTGCGGCAACGCAACCCGTTGCGTCGGTCTGTACATCAAACAGCACAAGCTGGCGCCCGGCAATGTGTTCGGCATTCACACCCCGGGCGGCATCATCCGGCCGAACGTCCAGGAGAACAATACCGTCCGGGTCGACATGGGCGTTCCCCGGCTGAAACGCGGCGAAATCCCGGTCGCCGGCGAAGCCAACCGCGACGCCTTGGAATTGCCGCTGCAGATCGGCTCACGTTGTTTCATCGGCACGGCGGTATCGATGGGCAATCCGCATGTCGTCATTTTCGTCCCGAACATCAATACGGTCAAACTGGCGGACTGGGGCGCCAAAATCGAATGTCTGGACTGTTTCCCCAACAAAACCAACGTCGAATTCGTCGAAGTCATCAGTCCGCAGATGGTACGAATGCGGGTCTGGGAACGCGGCTGCGGCATCACGCTGGCCTGCGGCAGCGGCAGTTGCGCGACGGCAGTTGCCGGCGTCCTGACCGGCCGCACCGGCCGCAATGTCACCATTTTACTGGACGGCGGCGAACTGCAGATCGAATATTCCGCCGCCGACAACCACGTCTACATGACCGGCCCGGCCCGGGAAGTATTCACCGGCGAATATCTGGAAAGGTATTGAGCTATCATGTTTGAAATCAACCAAAATTATCTGAATTTATCCGGCAATTATCTGTTCAGCGCCATTCAGCAGAAGGTCAAGGCGTTTCTGGCGGAACAGCCGGACGCCGATTTAATCCGTCTCGGAATCGGCGATGTGACCTTACCGCTGACGCCAACGGTCATCGCCGCGCTGCATCAAGCCACCGACGAGATGGCCCGCCGGGAGACGTTTCACGGCTACGGGCCGGAACAGGGATACGAATTCCTGCGCCAGGCCGTCGCCGACCATGAATACCGGGCCCGCGGTCTGGACATCGCCCCGGCGGAAATTTTCATCAGCGACGGCTCCAAATGCGATGTCGGCAATATTCAGGAAATTTTCTCCGCCGGTTGCATCGTCGCCATCAGCGATCCGGTTTACCCGGTTTATCTGGACAGCAACCTGATGGCCGGGCGGCGGATCGTCTACCTGCCGTCGACCTGTGAAAACCGTTTCTCCCCGGCCCTGCCGTCCGAACCGGTCGATGTCATTTATCTCTGTTCTCCGAACAATCCGACCGGAACGGTCCTGCCCCGGGAAGAGTTGATCAAGTTCGTCGATTATGCGCGCCGCCACCGGGCTTTGCTGCTGTTCGACAGCGCCTACAGCGATTACATCCGGGAACCGGGTCTGGTGCGTTCGATTTACGAGATACCGGGCGCCGACGAGGTGGCCATCGAATTCAAGTCCTTTTCCAAAACCGCCGGCTTCACCGGGCTGCGCTGCGCCTATACGGTCATTCCCCGGCGACTGCAATATGGCGGCGTTTCACTGCACAGCCTCTGGAACCGCCGGCAATGCACCAAATTCAACGGGGTAGCTTACATCGTCCAGCGGGCCGCCGCAGCCGTTTACACGCCGGACGGACGCCGGGAAGTAGCCGGCCTGATCGACTACTATATGACCAACGCCGACTTGATCCGTTCGGGCCTGGAACAAGGCGGGTTTGAGGTCTATGGCGGTAAAAACGCTCCATATATTTGGTGGAAACTGCCAAATGGATTTGATTCAATGCACTTTTTTGATAAATTATTGTCAACCTGCCGGATCATCGGTACACCGGGAGTCGGATTCGGCAAAGAAGGAGAAGGTTATTTCCGTCTGACCGCTTTCGGCGACCGGGACCAAACCCGGGAGGCGCTGAATCGCATTGCGGAGGCGCGCGACATTTTGTAACAAATCGAAAAAGACAGGATTGAAGATGAATAAAAATCTCGGAATTGAAATCACCGTCCTGGAAGAGATCAGTTCAGCCGTCGTCCACGAACGCAATGTTGACGAACTGTTGAACAAAATTCTGGCGGTGCTCAATCTCCGCATGAATATGTTGCGGGGCACCTTCACGCTGCTGCAGGGCGACACGCTGTCGATCGAAGCCTCCCACGGCATCGACAGCAGTGAAAAACAGCGCGGCCGCTATCATCTCGGCGAAGGAATTACCGGACACGTTGCGGAAACCGGCAAACCGCAGATGGTGCCGGACATCGCCAGAGACAGCCGCTTCCTCAACCGGACCGGGGCGCGCAAGGAAACCGGCAAAATCGCCTTCATCTGCGTGCCGATCATCCATATGGAACGGGTCATCGGCACGTTGAGCATCGACCGGCTGGTGACGCCGGAAACCGATCTCGAACGCGATCTGATGCTGCTGGAAATCATCGCCAACATCACGGCCGAAGCGGTGGCGGTCTGCCTCAAGGAACACGAAGAACGCCAGTCTTTGCTGGAAGAAAACCGCCAGTTGCGCGACCTGCTCAACGGCAATCCGGGCGAATTGATCGGCAACTGCCGGACGATGCGCGCCATTTATGCGCTGATCCGCCAGGTGGCGCCGAGCGATGCGACCGTGCTGATCCGCGGCAGCTCCGGCACCGGCAAAGAGCTGGTGGCCCGAGCCATCGTCAATCTGAGCAACCGCAAGGACAAACCGTTCGTCACATTGAATTGTGCCGCGCTGCCGGAAAATCTGGTCGAAAGCGAATTGTTCGGTCACGAAAAAGGCGCCTTCACCGGGGCGGTTTCCCGGCGGATCGGCCGGGCCGAAGCGGCGGACGGCGGCACACTGTTTCTGGACGAAATCGGCGACTTGAGTCTGCAGACCCAGGTAAAATTGCTGCGCTTCATTCAGGAACGCACCTTCTCCCGGGTCGGCAGCAGTGCGGAACTGCGCTCGAATGTCCGTTTCCTGGCGGCCACCAGCCGCAACCTGGAGGAACTGATGTCGCAGAAAAAATTCCGCGAAGACCTCTATTACCGGCTGAACATCTTTCCGATCGTCATGCCGGATTTGAACAAACGCCGCTGTGACATCATCCTGCTGGCGGAACACTTCATCGCCAAGCACAATCTGCGTTACAATAAAAAAGTCGTCCGGCTGTCGACCCCGGCGATCAACATGTTGATGGCTTATCACTGGCCCGGCAACGTCCGGGAACTGGAAAATTGCATCGAACGGGCCGTGCTGACCGCCACCGACGACTGCATCCACGGTTACAATCTGCCGCCGTCGCTGCAGACCGGCAAGGAGTGCGGTTCCGAACTGCTGCCGGAAGGCGGCAACGCCTCCTTCAACACGATGGTGGATTCTTTCGAACGTGAACTGATCGTCGAAAGTCTCAAGCGCCACCACGGCAATATGTCGGCGGCCGCCCGGGAACTGGGCTTGTCGCCGCGGGTCATCCATTATAAAATCGGCCGCCTCGGCATCACGCCGGAGTGGTACGCCGACCACGACGTCAAATAAATCCGGAGCGGAAAGATGTTCGGTTTCTATCGCCTGGCGGCCGCCATCCCGCAATTGCGTTGCGGCGATGTCGTCTACAACCTCGCCCAGTTGCAAACCCTTTACCGCCGGGCCGCCGAGCTGGGAGCCGCAGCAGTGGTCTTTCCGGAATTGTCGATCACCGGCTACACCTGCGGCGATCTGTTCCAGCAGGAGCGGCTGCAGCGCCGGGCGCTGGAAGCGGCATTGACGCTGGCCGAAACGACCGCCGGCAGCGGCACTGTCGCAATCTTCGGCCTGCCGGTCGTCTGCCGGGAGGCCCTGTTCAATACCGCCGCCATAGCGCAGGGCGGTAAAATCCGCGGCCTGGTCCCGAAGTCGTATCTGCCGAATTACCGGGAATTCTATGAAAAACGGCAATTTACCTCCGGCTTCCAATTGGCGGAAACGGAATTTCAACTGGAAGGCCGGACCGTTCCGTTCGGCCTTGACCTGCTGTTCGAGGCGGCCGGAACGCCATTCTGTTTCGGGGTCGAAATCTGCGAAGATTTGTGGAGCGTCCTGCCTCCCAGTTCCACGCTGGCGCTGCGGGGCGCCCGGCTGCTCTTCAATCTGTCGGCCAGTCCGGAACTGGCCACCAAGGCGGCTTATCGCCGGGAATTGGTCAGGCAGCAAAGCGCCCGGACCCTGAGCGCTTATGTCCTGGCGGCCGCCGGCGTTCACGAATCGACCTCCGATGTCGTTTTCGGCGGCCAGGCGCTCATCGCCGACAACGGCCGGCTGCTGGCGGAAAATCAGCGATTCCAGCGCCGGAATGACCTCATCGCCGCCGATGTCGATCTCCAGCGGCTCGGCGCCCTGCGCCGTTCGGAAAGCTCCTTCCTGGAGGCGGTGCCGCTTGCCGCAATTGCAGTGCGGCAAATTCCGCTGGGGCCGGTTCCGGCCGCGCCGGACATTACCCGGGCATACAATCCGCCGCGGCCTTTCGTCCCGGCCGATTCCGCCGACCGCCACCAGCGCTGCCGGGAAATTCTGGCGATTCAGGCCGCCGGCCTGGCCGGACGGCTGGAACACACCGCCGCCGCCGGTTTGGTGGTCGGCGTCTCCGGCGGCCTGGATTCCACGCTGGCCGTATTGGTCGCGGTGGAAAGCTGCCGGCTGCTCGGCAAACCGGCCGATACGGTGCTCGGTGTCACGCTGCCCGGCTTCGGTTCGACCGGCCGCACCCATGACAATGCGGTGAAGTTATGCCGCTACCTGGGCACTGCATTCCGGGAAATCGACATCCGGGCAGCCTGCCGGCAGCATTTTGCCGACCTCGGCCATGATCCGGAATGTCACAATGTGGTCTATGAAAACGTCCAGGCGCGCGAACGCACCCAGATCCTGATGGACCTGGCCAATCAAACCGGCGGCCTGGTGGTCGGCACCGGCGACCTGTCGGAAATCGCCTTGGGCTGGAACACCTACAATGGCGACCACATGTCGATGTATGCCGTCAACTGCTCCATTCCCAAAACGCTGATCCGCTACCTGATCGAAACGGTTGCGCAGGAAGCGCCGCCGGATCTGGCGGCAGTGCTGGACGACATCATCGCCACGCCGGTCAGTCCGGAATTGTTGCCGCCGTCGGCGGCAGGAACTATTCAGCAGGAAACGGAAAAATTGATCGGCCCCTATGAGCTGCACGATTTCTTTCTCTACCATTTCCTGAAGTACGGCGCCGAACCGGACAAAATCGCCTATCTGGCCCGGCAAGCCTGGCATGACCGTTATCCGGCCGAATTCATCGAAGCGACGCTGCGCACCTTCCTCAAACGCTTTTTCCGGCAGCAGTTCAAACGCAACTGCATGCCGGACGGGCCGAAAGTCGGCAGCATCGCGCTGTCGCCGCGGGGGGATTGGCGGATGCCGTCGGAGGCGATGGCCAGTCTCTGGCTGGAGTGAGGGAAATCGGAAAGTTACCGGTCACCAATCATCGTATCGACCGCCTCAATCACCTGCCGCGGCGTGATCTCCCGGATGCACCGGGCCGAACCGTTCGGACATTCCCGCTTGAAGCAGGGTGCGCAGTCGATTCCTTCAAACAGCAGTCCCCAGTGGTCCGACACCGGGCCGGTCGCCAGATAATCGGTCGGGCCGAACACCGCCACGCCGGAAACGCCCAGCGCCGCCGCCAGATGCATGACGCCGCTGTCGTTGGCGACACAGCATTTCGATCGCCGCAGCCAGCCGACCAGCTCGCCGAAGCTCGTCCGTCCGGCCAGATTCCAGGCGACGCCGGCCGGCAGCCCCTCGACGATCTCCCCGCCGATTTTCACCTCTTTGCCGCTGCCCAGCACCGCAATTTGTCCGCCCCGCCCGATCCACATTTCGGCCACGGCGCGGAAATATTCCGACGGCCATCGTTTGGCGGCCCCGTAAGCGGCGCCGGCCGCCAACGTCATGAGCGGTTTGGAAGCAGTTAACTGCGGCCACTTCGCCGGCGACAGAGGTTCGACGACAAACTCCGGAAAGCTGCCGTCCCAAGCCGGGGCACCCAGAGCCGCCACCATCGCCAGATATTTGTTGGCATGATGCAAGGCATTGAGTTCGCCGCTCCGGCGCGGCGGAAATGCGAAAGAACGTTCCAGCAGCCAGGAGCGGCCGCGCGCTTTGGCGCCGTAAATACGGCTGATTCCGGCCAGCCGCAACTGGAGGACGTCGCGCAGGGAATTGGTGAACATCACCGTCAGCGACGGCTGCAGCGCGGCCAATCGGGCACGAAAAGTCCTCGACCAGCGGCGATGCGCCGCTTCCGGCGTCAAAACGTCGTCCACCAGCGGCAAAGCCTGAAAAAAATCCTTCAACCCCGGCGGGGCGATCACCATCAGCCGCTGTCCCTCTTTCAACAGCATGCGCAACTGCTTGAGCGCCGGCAACGTCATCACCGCGTCGCCAAGCCAATTGGGCGAACGCAACAAAATTCCCCGGCCGCCCGATACGTCAACCGGCTGCACCGCAAAGACCGGCGCCGGCGCCAGGTCGGCAATTCGCTGTTGAATCAAAGTGCTCACTGTTTCCATCCCGTCCGTTGTCGAATTTCATCCTCTTACCATACACCGGAATCGGAAACAAATCAACCTGAACACCGCTTGGTTCGCCTGCTCTTACTTCGGGTTGCTGTTGAGCTTGATCAGCAGCAAGGGATTCCGGTCGATCACCCGCCGCCAGGCAGCCTGGTCGCCGGATGGCAAATCATTCAGAAAAGTTTGAGACTGGCGGGCGGCCACCTCGGCTGTCACCGGCCCCTGCCGCTTCATCGCCACACCGGATTCCACCGACCCCAGCAACAGAATCGACGCCAGGGCAATCAAGCCGAAAACCACAGAGCGGTTATGACATTGCTTCAAGGTCATACCGGGCCGTGAACAACGCAATTTTTCAATCATTTTCACTTCCCTTTCGTAAATCCAGGTTCATTTCAAATTCCCCCCGGTCAACTTGATGCCGGGCGATCAATTCCATCTCTTCATTCCACCGGGCGGCATTCCAGATTTCCGCACCGATTTCAATGCCGATGACATAAGCATCCGCGCCGGGCGTCAACAACGTCGGCGCGCGAAAACTGGCCGGAATGGTCAGCCGTCCCTGCCGGGTGATTTTATCCGGCAGGCTCATCGCGCCGAACCGGCGCAGCGAACGCCGCAGGACCAGGCTCGAACCGATCTTTTCCATCGGCTGCGTCTCCTGCCGCCGCATTTCGAGGAAGACCTCTTCCGGATACAGCGCGATCGCGCCTTCCGGCAGGCAGTGCATCACCACCTCGCCGCTGCAGCGGGCCATGAAATCCTCGATCAGACGGGGACTCAACTTGATTCGCCCGTTGGCATCGACGGAACATTTGTCCTGTCCGCAAAAAGGCAACATGACGCAGTTTTCCTCTTTTTCGTTCCATTATATTCCATTATATTCCATTTTAATCCATTTTCAACCGCAAAAAGAAAAAAAGGCCAATTTTTATGAAAAAATGATGAATTTGGTTGTATTTCATCGATTTCGATGGCATTGTTTAGAATCAGGAAAGTATGAACCCACGCCGCAGGAGTCGCTATGAGCAGCAATGAGCAGGAAAGCAGATTTCAGGTCAATTATTCGTTGGAAGATACCTTCCAGGCGCTTCAGAGCGCAATCGAAAAACTGGAAGGCTTCGAAACCGTCGGCCTTGACGCCGAACAGCATAGCATTCACCTGAAAGCACAGAGCGCTTTATTTTCTTCGGTCGAGGAGCTGACCATCACGGTTTCCAACTGTGACAATCAGTCTGCCGCGGTGACCATTCTGACCGTGCCGAATCCGACCGGAGCGTTGTTGAACAATGTGCGGCCGCCGGAAAAACGCCGAAACCATCTGCGGGAAATCATGGGAGCGTTGAACAACGAACTGCTCAATTATCAACCGATGGATCCTTCGCAAAAGAAGGAGACTCTTTATACGTTCTTCTGTCCCTATTGCGGCCAGAAATATCAGGGCGGCAAGGAATACGTCGGTCAGAACATTGAATGCACCAACTGCCAGCGCCGCATCGTGCTGCTGGTTTGAAAACGGTCCCCAAACAAATTTGAAAGCCTGACGCCTTGGAGAAAACTCCCCGGGGTCAGGCTTTCAAGTTCAGGTTCGCCGTAATCTGTACGGCCGGTTCAGCATGTCGAGCACCAGTCTTTTCTCTTCTCATTGATCAAAACTCTTCCATATGTACGCTCACAGCCGTATATACTATACAATGATTTTTGCCTGGAAACAACTGAAAGAGTAATAATTTTTACTGATTTTTTTCATCATTTTTTTCAAGATTGAGACCATCTTGCTTTTTGGAGGTTCCGCTGGTATATTACCGCGATATTTCACCGGCTATTTTCAAATCCAGAGGAGAACAATGGAGCAGACGATTCTTTTCAATTTCAAGCAGCTTTTCCGTCAGAAATGGTTCTATGCCGCCTTGCTTTTCGCCGCGGCGATTTTCTTCATCAATCTCGGCGCCGACGGCATTTACGCCGCCCAGGAGGGCCGCAGCGCCATCATCGCCCGGCAGATGCTGCGCAGCGGGGATTGGATGAACATGCATTTTCCCGGCGGGATCGACAACGAGAAGCCGATCGCTTATTACTGGATTTGCGCCGCGTTCGGTTCCTTATTCCATCTGGACGGCAACCCGGATATCATCGCGGTGGAGTGGGCGGTCCGGCTGCCTTCGGCGCTGGCGGCGCTGCTGACCGTCCTGGGAGCGGCGCTGCTGGCCGGCCGCATCTACGGAGTACGAACCGCCTGTATCAGCGTCGTGGTCCTCAGTTCGATGGCAACCTTTGCCAACCTCGCCCGGCTGGCGCACATCGATATGACTTTCGCCGGCGCGTTTACCTGGTCGATGGTATTTCTGTATTTCGGCTATTTTCAGCAATGGCAGGCCAATTGGCGTATTTACCTGTTTTATCTGCTGCTCGGCTTGAGCGTCCTTTTCAAAGGACCGCTGGCGCTGCTGCTGGCCGGGTTGGTCGTGCTGGGGATGCTGCTGTGGAGCCGGCGCTGGAAAATGATCTGGGAACTGCGGCCGTGCCGCGGCGCGCTGCTCTTCCTGGCGGTGACGGCGCCCTGGTACATTCAGGAAAATATCCGTACCGATGGAGCATTTTTCCGCGAATTCCTGCTCGACCAGAATATCCGGCGCTTCACCGGCATCGGGTCGACCTACCGCAACGGCGAACGGATGCCCTGGCTTTATTATTTCCCGAAACTGCTGGCCGGCGCCCTGCCCTGGTCGCTGGTCAGTGTGCTGGCGCTGATCGGCTATCGCAAAAACCTCTGGAAACTGCGTTTCCGGCCGGACACCGTCTTTCTGGCGATGTGGGTGATCACCGGTTTTCTCTTTTTCACGCTGTCGGCCTTGAAACGCGGCGATTATCTGCTGCCGCTCTACCCGGCGCTGGCCATCCTGACCGCCCGGGCGATCGACCGTTTCTGCAGCAATCCGCCGGCGCTGCACCGGCGCTGGCAGATTGTCTTTTACGGCATCGGCGCGTTGAGCCTGCTGATGATGGCGCTCAACGGTTTCGGCGTTATCGAAACCATCGGCCAGATGGCGGTCGATGACCGGATTCCGCACCTGGCCAGGCGCGACGGCATGACGATGATCATGATCGGCAATTTCCTGAACGATCACCTGCTGTGGGTAATCCCGGCGCTGGCCGTCACGCTCGGCGTATTGTTCTGGTTCGGAAAACTGTTGGAGAAACGGAAATTTTTCGAAGTGTTCACCGGCGTCGCCATCATCATCCTGGGAATTTTCAGTTGTTACCATGCGATCATCCAACCCGGCACCGACGGCTTCAAGACGGTCAAGTTCTTCGCCAAAGAGGCCAGGCAGTACATGGAACCGGGCAAGCGACTGGTCTTTTACGACGACTTCAATACGGAGTTGATCTTCTTCATCGACCGGCCGTACAGTTACGTGACCACCGACGAAGAATTGCCTCCCTGCGATTATGTGCTGACCGATCCGGAATGCGCCGAAAATCTGCTGCAGCGCCGGCCGGGCGGTTACCGGGAACTGCTGAAGACGGTCGAAAATCACCAATACCCGGCAGTGCTGCTGTCAGTGACTCAACCATAAAAGAACCGCCGGCGGCCGGAGCAGCAGGACGGCCGCCGGCGGTATTCCTCATTTCAACGCAAAATATCGCCGCAGATATCCTCTCCGGCAAACCGGTAGACACCGGGAGCAATTTCAGTCGTGTTGCCGCAACGGCTTTGCAGCCCGACAATCCCGACCTCCAGTGTCGCCTCAGCCGGACCGGGACCGATCGCACTGATCAATACCGCAGTCCGGCCGTCATCGCTCTGGAACGTTCCGGCATTGATTTCTCCGCTTTCTGTTCCGATCGCCGGAGTGCGGATCGGCCACTTCGACAAGAGGAACGGTTCCAGCGCTTTCAGTTCCGCCGCCACGGCCTTGAGTTCCGGCCAGCGGATTCGATATTGGTCTTCATCCGGTCCGGCCAGCAGATCGAAGTAAGAATAAAACACGAATCCCCTGGCTCCATAAATCGCTTCCAGCAGCGCAATCGACAACATCTCCTGCCGGGTCGGATAACGGTAGTCGGTATGGAACAAACTGTCATCTTTCCGGTAAATGCCGACGTTGTGAGCCTGCGGCACCACCCACAGCGCCACCGTTCCGTTCCGGCTCCGCTGCAATTGCCGGACCTGTTCCAGATGGCGCAGCACCACTTTTTGATCCCGGGAAGTTTTTGCCACAATCGGATAAGGGTCCACGCCCATGATATCCTGGGCGCCGACATAAAAAGGGAAATCGTTATACTGGTAATATACCGCCCAGGAGGGATGATTGTCATCCAATCGATGCAGCAACTCCCGGCGCGCGAACAACTCCCCGGCCCGTGCCGACTCCATTTCATCACAACTGTACCAGGCGAGAAGCGCCGGATGGTCTCTATAGGTCTCGACGATCGCCGCGACCACTTCATCACAACCTTTCACGCCATTCCATTCGCTCAATTGCCACTGAGTGTCCGGGTAAGCATCCTTGAGTGAAAAGATGATCATCTTTTCATGTGCCGCCAGATAGTCGAGCACTTCCCGGATGCTGTCCCGGTCTGCCTTGCCGTCCCGGCGCAACGTCAAATTGGCGCTGCTGTAAGGCAGGATGCAGTTGAACGGACTGTCGATCACTTCCGCCAGATTCTGCGGATTGACATTGCTGAAATAAAGGCCCAGCGGCAGGTAGGGCTTGCCGTCAACCAGCGTCCGCCCCAGCCGATCGATTCTGACCCGCCGACCACTTAACTGGGCCGGCGTGACAATTTCCACCGGCAAAATTTTTTCGGCCAGGATCAATTGGTTGGTCCGGTCAACCAATTGACAACGCAGACGATATTCCCCGGCCGGCAAGGCGTCCAACACCAATTCGAATCGATTGTCGACTCCAAGTTCTGCCGTTCCTTCGGCCCATATCCGGCCATCGCCGGCCGACAGACAGTACCGGCACGCCAGTTCCGGCGTGGCGGATTGGTCATATTCGAACTTCCCGACCACGATACTGCCCAATTCCAATTGACCGCCTTCCGTCGTCAGAGCATTGGGCTGCGGATTGATCAGATAGCAATTCCAGACCGGGCGATTCTCCACCAGGGAAAAGTCATCGAAATAAGCCGTTCCGGTACTCCCCTTCCGGATCAGCAGCGCGACCCGATATTCGGCCTGCGGATTGTCGACAGTCGTAAATTCATCCGTCAATAGCGTCCAGTCGTTCGAGGTCACTCCCGGCCTGTAACGACCACCGACATACTGACCGTTTTCATACCATTCGATACAGAAGATCGCCCCCTCCCCGGTCATATTTTCGGTTCGAATCCAACCGCTCAGGCGATAGCGGGTATTCGGGCGCAATTCAACCGGCTGGGTGGCCAACGTATATTTTTCATCTTCTTGCCGAACGCATTGCAACGCCCCGGTGTCACTGCGCCCTCCCATGGTCGCCCGAAATTCTTCCCCGAGGTTCCAGCCTTCAGTACCCCGGTTAAAATTACCGTTGATCAATACCTCTTTCAGCGGATTATCCTTTGTCCCAACCGTATAGTCACTCCATGCGTCGGCCATTCCCGGACATCCAAGCATCATACTGCCCAGGAACAGCAGACAGAGGAAAACTCTCAATATCATTTTCTTCCTCCTCAATCTTTCATGACCGGCCCAGGCTGGCGGCCGATATTTTTATCGGCCGTCACCTCCCGGATTTGATAGATCGCCCGTTTGACCGCGCTATTCGGCCATCCAGGCACCGCCCACCTGGACCGGCCGGCAATACTTCTGCCAGTCAGCGCAAATCTCCGCCGGCGTCAAACCGTTCACACTGCCGTCCATAAAGGCGGCGTTTACCCGCATGCCGGAATGAATGGCCGCCATCGGATACCAACGGTCGCACTGGTTGCCGCCGGTGAAGAATGAATCGTTGCCCAGACTGGTATTCACACTGGTGACATTGAAGTAATCCCCGGCATAATGCGTTCCACTGCCATTCAGACTTGATGACGGCGTGTCGGCAAAATAAAGCGGCATATTGCCGTCTTTACAATTGCTTAATACCGTGGCGGCCTTGACATGACGGGCATCACCATGTGAAAAGCTGTAGCCGAAAGTACCGAAATTAAGGCCGATCGTGGTGTTCGGCTGCTTGGGGGCAATCGGATTGTCGGCCTCATCCCAGCTCGCCGACGAAGAAGATGGACAGAGAAACAACTCTTTCGGCGCGCCGTAAAAGTGCTGGAGCGTCACCTGCCAACTGATCCAGGCGGATGCCGGTTGGCCGCCGAAGGCTTCCGCCGGGTAAGTCCAGTAGCCGATCAGGTAATCGTCATAATCCAATTGATACATATTGGCAAATAGAGCACATTGCCGCAAATTGCTGCGGCATTTGATCATCTGCGCCGTAGCTTTCGCCTTGCCCAGAGCTGGCAGCAACATACTGGCAAGAATTGCAATGATCGCAATCACGACGAGCAATTCAATCAATGTAAAATTTTTCTTCGTCATTTTGTTTTCCTTTCCTGAATGTTGGATTTTTTTAATCTACCGGTTGTTTGTTTTTTGCACAAATAGAGTTACCGTTTGCCAATCACTTTCTAATCTTCATAAATAAAATCATGGGCGGCGATGGCGTAGGCCCGGAAATATTCATTGTGTCGGTCCGACGCCACTTCCGTCACCAATTTCAACATCTGCCGATAAGCCGCCGGTAACGGGTGAACGATCGAACTGAAATGACATTTGCTGGTAAAGGACGGCAATTGTCGGAGCAAATTGTCATAACTGACCAGAATGACATCACGGCCCAATTGCAAACCATGATCTTTCAACGCATCCATGATGCCGACGGTTAGATAATCGCTCAAAGAAACAATGGCGGTATTGCATTTAAAGTGACGGAGGAAATATTTACCGCATTCCCTGCCGAACAACACCGGCAAATCGAAATTGACCGGTCCTGGCATCAAATGCAGATGTTCTGCGCCAAAACCGATTTCGTCTGCGATCCCAGCCAAGGCACCGAAACGCCGTTCCCAAGTGATCAACCCCATGCAGCCGGCAACAAAAATCTCCTTGAATTTCCGATCGCATAGATAAAGCAAAGCATTTTTAAAGCCATTCCGGTAATCGTAAAAGACTTGATGCCAGGGACCGTAATTGAAAGCGTCGTCGCCATACAAAATGATTTTGGTTTTGGTTTCAAGCAATTTCCTTCTGGCATCCAGATTATCCAGATAACCGGCTTTGACCACGATCACATCAAATGCCTCAAGGTTGACGCGCAACAACGCCCGGACATTCGCCGGCGAAGAGTCGAAAAATAACTCCACCGAATGACCGCCGCTTTCCAGCGCATGATAAAATTCCTGCATTTCATTGTCGAACGCCAAGCGGTCCAACGCCGGAATTTCCATCGTCGCACAAGTGAAGTCAAAAATACCGATCCGCAAACTATTGCTGGTACTCAAGGCATTGCGGACATAAGTCCCATTGCCGCGCACCCGGTAAACCATCCCCTTGTCCACCAGATGCCCGATGGCCCGGTGAACGGTTTTTTCCGAAACGTCATAGCGCCGGGCGATATCGACCGTACTGGACAAAGCCACGCCTTCGGCCAGTTGATTGCCGACAATATAAGTTTCCAGTTCCCGAGCAATATCACGGCAGGTATAACGCCTTTTTTCGAGCTGCTCCAACATTGCCTTTTGGCCCCCTTATTGCTTTCTTTTTCATATTTTAGCAAATTTTTGGCAATCTGTCAAGAGGCGTAAACAACAACACTGAACTTACAATGGACAAATAAGCTCAATGCAATGGACATTATTTTGTCACAATACCTTTCATCTGCCACCCTTTCTGGATCGGCAGAATCGTCATTTTCAAAAAAAAACGCCTTCCCGGCAATCCATTAATCAAATGACCGGAAGTCTGGTAAAATCCGTTCTCACCCGGTCGACGAGGCGATACACATGATATCGTCACCGGCCAGCAGACTGGTTTGACTATCACAAGATCCGGAAAAGCCATTCCCGGAATTGTCACTTTTTATTCAAGACTTTTTTCCATATTGCTATATTTCTCCATGAAAAGATGAA
Organism: Victivallis sp. Marseille-Q1083; assembly: GCF_903645315.1. Lineage (NCBI taxonomy): Bacteria > Pseudomonadati > Lentisphaerota > Lentisphaeria > Victivallales > Victivallaceae > Victivallis > Victivallis sp. Marseille-Q1083. The sequence continues at coordinate 789,496 of NZ_CAHJXL010000002.1, read as the reverse complement.
TCATTCAACCGAGATCATTCGACAAAAATCTTGAATTGAATATTTTCCGTATTATAGTTTAAGAAACTGCGTGATGGATAACGTGGTTTTTACTTTTTGGTTGGCAAAACCGAATAACAAGATTGAGACTGAAGGAGGAGTTGATCATGTGGATTCGCAGAACGGGAATGGGCGGCATTCTGGCCGCGCTGTGCTTGGCGGCGGCGGGTTGCGGGACGACGGTTCCGACCGGCACGAATGCGGGAGAATTCAAAAAACTGCCTCTGACGCAATTCGAAGGATATGTCTTGACCGAAGGGCTTGATTCGCCATGGAATCTGGTGTGGGGACCGGACAATTGGCTCTGGGTCTCGGAACGGGCCGGAAAACGAATCACCCGCGTCAACCCGGATACCGGCGAAAAGAAAGTTGTCGGCACCATCGACGAAGCTTATCCCGATACGCCGCACGAAGGCGTCCTCGGCTTTGCGTTATCGCCGGAGCTGCTCAAAGGCGGCGGCAATGATTCTTTGTATGTCTACTACATTCACCGCGTCGACGGCCAACGCCAGGGACGCATCGCCCGTTATATGATGCCAAGCGGCAGACGATGGGCGATCCGGTCATCCTGATCGACGGAATGCCGGCCGGCAACGATCATAACGGCGGCCGTCTGATTTTCGGGCCGGACGGCAAATTGTATTTGTCCAAAGGAGAAATGGGGCACAACCAGTTCGGCAATGCCTGTCTGCCGATCGAAGCCCAGCGGCTGCCCACGGCCGAAGAGGTGAAGAACCAGGACTGGACCGCTTATGTCGGCAAAGTTCTGCGATTCAACCCCGACGGCAGCATCCCCGAGGACAATCCGGTCCTGAACGGGGTCCGCAGTCACGTTTTCACCTACGGGCACCGCAATCCGCAAGGCCTGACATTCGGTCCGGACGGTATTCTGTATTCCTGTGAGCATGGGCCATCCTCGGACGACGAAATCAACCTGCTGGAAGCCGGCGGCAATTACGGCTGGCCGCAGGTGGCCGGTTTCCGCGATAACCACGGTTATGTCTATGCCAATTATTCCGCCGCACCCAATTGCAAGGACTTGAAATGGGATGCCAACCTCATTCCCGACGATGTGCCGAAACAGCAGGAGACCGACTGGAATGCGCCCAATTTCAAAGAACCGCTCAAAACCTTCTACACCGTCCCCGGGAACTATGATTACAGCGATCTGCGCTGTGCCGACGCCGGGCTCGATTATATCGACTGGCCGACCATTGCGCCGTCCAGCATTCTGTATTATCCGAAGGATGCAGCGGTGCCGGCCTGGCGCAATTCGCTGATCGTCACCGCCCTCAAAAACGGCGCCGTCTATATCGTGAGATTGAGCGACAGCGGCCGCCAAGTCCAGGGTGATGTGGATAAAGAATTCCATAGCCGGAACCGTTACCGGGGCGCCGCAATCGACCCGAGCGGGGAGCGGCTCTTTGTCATCACGGACAATGCCGGCAACGGGTTGGACGAAGCGCTCATTCCTACCGGAGAAATGAAAAATCCGGGGAGCATTCTCGTCTTTCACTATACTGGAAAGAACTAATCCGTTTTCAGTTGCCGGACCAATACGAATGCAAAGGGGGGCCCCGGCCGGGCCTCCCTTCGCATTCTCTATTTTGCCCCCTGCAGGCAGCGGCAGACTGTCTTTCGGATGACGGCGTCACGCTGACCATCCGGCGCCGTCAATTCAAGTCTTGCATAAGAAAAAAATCGCAATATTTAAAAAAACGATCTTGACTGACAGCTACTCTAACCATTATGGTAAGAAATAAGGAGCAATAAAAATCCGGAAAGATAAAAAAAACGATGAAACCTACTTTTACCCTGGTGGAACTGCTCGTCGTCATCGCAGTCATCGCCATCCTCGCCAGTTTACTGCTGCCGGCGCTGCAGACGGCCAGAAGCAAAGCCGTCACCATTCACTGCCTCGGCAATTTGAAGCAGCAGGGAATGGCCTATTTCAGCTATACCGCCGATTGGAACTTCACGCCGCCGGTCAGCAAATCCGGGGTCCGCTGGGTGGATCTGCTGGTGCCCTATCTGACCGCCAAAAGCGAACAGAGCGCCGGAAATGTTTTTGTCTGTGCCGCCGACAGCCGTCCCGAGGACCGCAAAGTTGTCTACGGCAGCAGCGATGTCAATAAATTGAGTTATGGAATCAATCAATGTTATTCCAAAGGCTATGAAAATCAAAACGCTTATAAACTCTGGTACGGCATCAATGCCGGACTGATCGCCACCCCTTCGGAATTCGTCACCGTCGCCGATGCCGGCGCCTATTACATCGGTACGACGATCGCATCCCCGCTCTTCGGCGATGTCGGCGGCGAAACCGGCGTGGCCGACGGCTTCTGCAAAAATTTGTCGTTCCGCCACCCCGGCGCCGCACACAATTTCAACGCCGCCTTTGCCGACGGTCACGTTTCAACCTTGAAATTCGAATCGGCGCCATATCGATACTGGGATTGTCGGAATGCCTGGGACGGTACATTTGATGATTAAAGCGATCCCTTCTCCAGCGCCCGCATCAAAAGGCGGCAGCCCGACAACGGCCGGCGAAGCGGTTTCACTGGCCGCTCCGATTGCACCGAAGCGGAAATGTTGTCCTCCTGACTGCGGGAAACACTTCCTGACGAAACGGCATAAGCGCTGGCCGGTTCTGCTGTTGCTGGTCCTGCTGTTCGGCTGTGCGCCGGAACAATCCAAGCGGCCCCCCAACCGCATCCTTTCGCTCTCGGCCGCCGCCACCGCCGTCCTGACCCGGCTTGATCTTCCGCCGGCCGCCATTGATGAATACGGACTCATCGCCGCCGATGCGCCTCCGCCGCCGGTAATCGGCAAGGGTGCCGCCATCTCGCTGGAAAAAATTACCGAACTTGAAATCGACTGTGTCATTCTCTGGTATTATCAGGAAGAGGCTGCCGCCCGTTTCCGTTCCGCCGGACTTCGGGTGGAGGTGCTGCCAATTCTGCGCCTGAATCAATACCCGGATTTCCTGCGGCAATTGGGGGAATTGACCGGCCAAACGGCCCAGGCCCAGGCTCTTGCCAGCACCTTCCGCCGGGAGCTGTCGCAAATCGCCGCCGAAGCGGGAAACGCCGGCATTCCGGTCTATTTCGAACTCTATTCACCCGGCAAAGCGGCCGGCGAAGAGAGTTATATCGGCGACCTGCTCCGTGCTGCCGGCGGCCGCAGCATCTTCGCCCGGACCGGCCTGGCCAGCGCCGAAAAAATCATTGAAAACGCCCCGGAAATCATCTTTTATCCGGAAGGGTTCGGCAATCCGGCAGAGATCGCCGCCCGGCCCGGTTTCGCGTCGATTCCGGCGGTACGGCACCGCCGGATTTACCCGGTGCCGCGCCGGCTGATCACCGAAGGAATCGCGCCGCTGGAAGCCGTCGAATATCTGCAAGCCCAAATGAGGTAAATACATGTCTTTTTATCGGATCACCTGGAACGAAAAATACGATTTCGCCACCCTGCACAACTGGGGCTGTACCTTTCACTGCCCGTTCTGCAGCTATAAGCTCCGCAGCGGCGCCGCCGGACGGCCCGGTTTTGCCGAACCGAAACCGGCACAATTTCTGACCATCGCCGCCCAGCGGGAAACGTTGCGTACCCTCCGGCCCGCCAAAGTTTATTTCATGGGCGGCGAACCGACCATCGCCCCGGAAATCGACGCGATGCTCCGGTTCGCCAAACAGGAACTCGGCGCAACGACCAGGCTCGGCCACACCAACGGAAGCCGCCTACCGATTCCCTGGCTCGACGGCGCCAATGTCGGCTTCAAAGCCTGGAGCGCAACGCTTCACCGGCGGCTCACCGGACGGCCGAAGACCTTGATTTACGACAATTTTTCCCGCGCTTTTGACGCCGGACTGCAGATGAGCGCCAACCTGGTTTTTATTCCCGAACTGGTCGGCCTGGGGGAATTGGAAGGCCTGGCCCGCTACCTGGCGAAACTCGATCCGTCCATCCCGTTTCATATCATGGGCTATATTCCGGTGCCGGGCCAGCCGTGGCGGCGCCCTTCCGAAGTGGAAATGGTTGAAGCCAGGCAACTGGCCGGCAGTTATCTGTCGCAGGTCGCCAGTTCCCATCTGACCGGCGCCGAAGCGCTGGACCTGACCACACGCGATGACCGGTTCGACGTCCGGATCGTCGCCGGAGTCTGATATGAAATATCTGCTGGCGGCGCTTCCGGTTCTGTTGTTGTTTTCCTGGGGAATGGGAGCCGGCAATTGTGATTGGTGCGATCTCTGGCTGCTCCTGACCGGCGGCGAACCAGCCGGAACCGCCAGGACTATTCTGCTGAATATCCGGTTGCCGCGCCTGCTCGCCGCCCTTCTGGCCGGCGGTATGTTGGCTGCCGCCGGAGCGGCGGCGCAGAATCTTTTTCGCAATGACCTCGCTTCTCCGCATGTACTCGGCGTGGTCAATGCGGCGGCACTCGGCGCAGTGCTCGGTTTGTTCCTTTCTCCGTGGCTGATGACGCCGCTGGGAATCCTGTTCGGTATTCTCTCTTTGCTGCTGCTGTTTCTTCCCGGCAAATATCGTCACTGGGACGGAGCGACGCTGATCCTGGCCGGTATCGCGGTCAATGCCTTCTGCGCCGCATTGACTTCCGGTGCACTCTATCTGGCCGACGAACGGTTGTCGTCGCTGGTATTCTGGCTGCTCGGCGGCTTCTGGCGAATCGGCTGGCGGGATATTCTGCTGCTGGCGCCGATCGCCGCGGCCGGCTGGACTGTTCTCCTGCGATTGGCTCCGGAGCTGGACATGCTGTTGCTCGGCGATCGGGCGGCGGAACTGGCCGGCGTGCCGTTGAAAACCGTCAAACCGCTGCTTATGTTGACCATCGCCGTACTGACCGCCGTTGCCGTCGGCTGTTGCGGCGTCATCGGTTTCGTCGGATTGGCCGTCCCGCACATCGTCCGGATTTTCAGTGGAGCCGGATTCAGAACACTGCTGCCCGGCGTGATTCTAACCGGCGGTCTCTTGCTGCTGCTCGCCGATCTGGCAGCCCGCACCGTCGCCGCACCGCATGAAATTCCGGTCGGGATACTGACCGCGCTCGGCGGCGGCCCGTTCTTCTTTTACCTCTTGCTCCGCCACGGGAGAATGCCTCATGATTGAATTGGAAAACGTCACCTTTGGCTATGCCGGCCGACCGGTGCTGAACAAATTGTCCACCCGTTTCGAACCGGGACGTTTTTACGGGATCTTCGGCCCGAACGGCAGCGGCAAAAGTACGCTGCTGAAACTCATTACCGGTGAGTTGACGCCCAATTCCGGCCGGCTCGCGCCGACCTACGTGACAGCTTCAGAGCGGGCCAGAACCCTGGCAGTTGTCGAACAGGAGATTCCGGCCCGCATACCGCTCTCCGTCCGGGAAGTGGTGGCGTTGGGCCGTTATCCGTGGCGGAAAAGTACCGGCAACACGGCCGTTGTGGAAGATGCTATCCGCCGGCTCCAGCTGACGGAATTGTCCTCCCAGCCGTACAGTAACCTGAGCGGCGGAGAACGGCAACGGGTAATGCTGGCCCGGGCCGTCGCCCAGGCAACGCCGTTCCTGCTGCTGGACGAACCGGCCAGCTCGCTGGACATCGGTTTTCAGCGTGCTTTTTACCGGTTGCTGCGCCAGTTTGCCCGCGAAGGCAAATGCGTCCTCATGGTCTCCCACGATCTGTTCATCGCACCGCGCTATCTCGACGCCGCATTGCTTCTGCATCAGGGGCGGCTCATTGCCGCCGGTACACCCGGCGAAGTTCTCGCCGCCGAACGCCTGACAACCGTATTCGACTGTACGAGGTAAGATACGGCAATCCCTGTAGATCCCCGGTAAAATATTGCCAGTTCGGAATTGCCGCTCGTCGTCATCACTTTGCAAGCTTTATGCCTGTATGATGAATAATGTAAGGAAAGTTCTGCGAAAATAAAAAGTCATGGTAAATTAATTGATTGTTCTGAACTTTTAATACCCTGCAGACCAGATTCAGGCATTGTCACGCTGCTAACCTGAATATTGCGTAAATTTTCAAAAACAAAGAGGCAGATTCTCGACTAACGTATTATATTGTAATATCTTACGTCACAATAAAATGCCGAGGTCTGCCAATGACAAAATGTAATGTTTCGATTCCGGTCTTTCAAGGTCCGAAAAGCAGAAAAATTGAATTCAATTTCGCCGGTGGAGATATCAGCAGTGACGGCGGGTAGCTTTTTGTTAAAGAATTCGACCGCAAACTCAGTTTGACCCGGCGCGTCGGTAAACTGCTGGATTCTTTTGATATTCGACAGTCCGGCAAAGTGAAACACTCTTTTCCGGACATGCTTCGGCAAAGAGTGTTTGCGCTGGTTGCGGGCAATGAAGACCTCAATGACCACCATGAATTGCGAAACGATCCGCTGATTCAGACCGTTGTCGGTCGTGACCGGTCACTCGCCACCCCCGAGCACTTTATGTCGATTCGAAAACGGGGTGGGACGTCAGGCCTGCATCGACTTGAGTCGGTTATTTGTCGAATTCTTCATAGAGAGCTTTTCAGCGCCGCCTCGTGAATTGATTCTTGATTTCGATGCCACCGATGATCTCACCTGCGGGATGCAGGAAAATCGCTTTTTTCACGGTTATTATGATCACTATTGTTTTCTTCCGCTGTATGTTTTCTGCCGGGATCAATTGCTTACGGCTTACTTGCGCCCGTCAAAAATAGATGGAGCAAAACATTCCCGGGCAATTCTCTCGCTATTGGTAGAACGCTTCCGTCAGGAGTGGCCTGTAGTCAGAATTATTTTTCGGGACGACAGCGGATTCTGCCGCCGGGAGATGTTGAACTGGTGTGATAGAAATAATGTCAAATACATTGTCGGACTGGCAAAAAATTCACGTCTTTTGAAGCTTTCAGAGGAACTTTAAATCAAAGCAGAAGCAGCTTATAATGAAACATATGAAAAAGCAAAACTGTTTACTGAATTCAGGTACGCAGCAGGAACCTGGAAATATCCTCGCCGGGTCATTGCCAAAGCGGAATTCAACAGATTCGCCCCCAATAATCGATTCATCGTCACCAATCTTGACGATGATGGACAATATCTTTATGAAAAAGTCTATTGCGCCCGCGGAGAGATGGAAAACCGGATCTAGGAGCAACAACTTGACCTTTTTGCCGATTGGTAAAAATCAGTCCGCGCCTGGTGCGGATTACCCCGGAAAGCGTTAAGAGACTAATGACCGACGGCATTTCAGACAAGCGCAAAGTTTCCAGCCGAAGAGGAGCTGCATGACGCCACCGGAAGTCTGAGCGGCTATTCCGCGCCGGATACTTGTGAAAAAAGAGCTTCCGACGTATATCAAACTGATCTATGGTTGTATATATTGCTTGATCGCCGGTGACGGAAGTTAAGACTTCGACAGCCTTGTCAATGGTCGACCGTTTTTCAGAATCAAAATTACCGGACATCTGTCAATGCATATAACTGGCAGTTGCGGCGATCCGGTTTGGCCATACATAATTATATATTCTATTTGAAGAAATTATATTTTTTCCTTGTATCTATGAACTTCTGCCAATTACTTAGATCTTTATTATAATTTATAGATATTTTATTGATAAATGATTCCATCTTTTTTTTATCATTTTCGACTCCGATATAAAGTAGGATTGCAATCCTAATCCAACTAGTAATTATTTTATTCTTTAGAAAAAAAAAGATGACCGGTTTTTTTGAAATTTTCGTTCATGTAATTATCATCAACAAGAAGTAATAAGATATTCGCCTTGTGAATCTTATCGATTTCTATTGCAAATTGTTTATTTTCAAAAAAATATTCCAATTGTTTTAACTGGTAATTATTTAGGTCATTTTCTAAATATTCTTTTTTTGAATTTGTAAGATATGTTATTTTTATTGGTCCTAACTCCTTATATGGATAGTTCATTAATTTGATCAATATTTGTAAAAAAGTTGATTGAATTATGATTAAAAATCGATAAATAGTATACGATATTTTTTTCTGAATATACGTTATTTTCATATATTGTTACACATCATATAATTTAATTGTTTACAACTAATTTTGATAAGAAAATCCGTCTGGTTGACAATGATTATTCCATTTTTTTCTCTGCCTTTCATTTTCTATCTGCCAATAAAACCACCGACGAATGATAGGCTCTGACTCTGCTGATACTGAATCCTCCGGATAAATTACTTTTGGGCTAGAAGGGTCATCGTCAAACGGGGTTGATTTCATCCGAGGTTCCTCAATTCCTCTATTTAAGTTTTGCGATTCGGCAAGTTCATTCGTAAATAATTGTAAGTAAACTCTTACCATTTCCAAAAAAACGATGAAACGCAGGGCCAAGTGAAGTTTTGGGTTTATATCCTTTTCATTTTTTATGCTGCAGTTTCTCCAAAGCGGCTTGGGCCGGCTTTTGCACGCGGGGATCAGTTTGCTTACTCAGGTTTTCGAGACAGGGAATGTCCGTGGCGTCACCCAAATAACCGACGGCGGCGATGGCTGACGCTCGGAGCATAATGTCTTTGCTGGTTTTCATCAGCTCCCGGGCCTGCGGCAAGGCACGTTTGTCTCCGGCTTCTCCGCAGGCTTGCAGCAAGGGTAATTTGGAAGCATTGGAACAATCCGGCTGATTCAATACTTCGCCATGATCGCCTGCTTGTCGAATCCGGGATAGTCGGACATCTGCCAGAGCATATAACCGGCTGTTCCGGCGATCCGGTTCTGCCATTCGTTCAAGGCTTCTTCCAGCCCGGCTTTCAGGATTTTGCGGTCGGCTTCTCCGACGTAACGATAATACTTGCCGAAAAACTGCACGCAGTAATCCCGCCAGGTCACATCATAGGACTTATCCCGGAACATGGTATCGAGATGTTTGGCCAACTCTTTGGGAACTCTCTCCTGCCAGATCAATGCCCAGGTCAATTCATTCTTTAAGCCGTTAAACTCCAGATCCGGCAATTCCTGATCTTCAAGCTTTTGAAAGAGAAAATCATAAAAAGCATCAATCTGGTCCTGCGGCAGCTTTTTACCCAGTGCATGTATGGCTTGAACGCGAGGCAGATAAGCCTTATCGTCGGTCAGCCCGACGATAAGCTTGACATTTTCAGGAATGGATGTTATAATTTTCTCAGCATATAACAGCCCATAGAATAGAAATATACTTAAAAAAGATACTGTATATTTCATTTTATTTGCTTTTTCTATGATTCAATTGTTAATTTTTTGTTTATTTATCAATTAAGAATAGTTTATCACTCACACTTTTGAAGTTTTTCTTCCGATTTATATTTTGCAATATCATCAATAATAGCTTGATATAAATTTTGATTTCCTCCATCAAAAATTGTAGTACCAATATCAGAATCATTATATAAATCAAGAGCGGTTTTGACGGAAGTAATTGCATTACTTAAATCATGGTTCATATAATATGCTTGCGATAGCATATAGTAGGAACTCGCATTATTAAATTTTTGGGCGCTCTTCTTGGCAATTTGCAAAGCTAATTCATGATTCTGGAATTTTTTATCATCACATTCAAGTAAAAAACTAACATAATTATTTAAACCCATATAAAAATCAGGGTAATCTGTAACTAACTCTCTTAACATACTATTGGTTTTATGATTTTGATTCAATTTACTATAACAAGCAGAAAGAAAAAGCAATGTTTCTTCTCTCACTGATTTTTGAGGATCTTTTAATGCTTTTTCAAGTATATCACGAGATTCTTCATATTTTCCATTTTCAAGATAAACACGCCCCAACTCATTATATGCTAGAAAAAAATCAGGTCTAAATTCAATAACTTTTTTAAAATCGGCTATTGCTAAATCAATCTGATTTAACATACTATACATGATTCCTCTATTATAATATGCCTTGTAGTATCGAGGCAATAATGTAATAGTTTTAGTATAATCATCAATCGCCAGATCATATTTATCCATTAAACTATATCCTACACCACGATCAAAATAATAAGTATATTCGTTTGGATGCTCCTTAATCCTATTTGTCATATAATCTATTTTATCTTGCCCTTGTAGCTTAGAACTTTTGATTTCATCATATATACTACAACTACATAATGTCATGCACACCATGACGCTTAATATTGTTCTTTTCATCATTAAATTATCCATTTTTAATTTCTAGATAGTGTCGTCAATCGTTTAAAATCCAAGCGGCAATGCATCTGATTTGCACAGCAGCCAGAAATGAGGATGTGTTCTTGGCATATCGAGTTACAATTTCACGCCAGCACTTTAACTTCAAGAATGCAATGCCTCAATTTATACAGCTTCTTATCATATTACCGCTGAATCTTACGGTTTCTTCTTGGGGGATTACGGCTTTCGTTCCAGCCTTTTCCACTTTCTCAACGATTGCATCCGAATCATAGCCCCGATCAGTCAAGAGGACTTTTGCATTGATACCGTCAATCAACTCTTCAGCCTGCTTACCATCCGCTGTGGTACCTTTTGTAATAAGGATTCTGACCGGCACACCATGCGCATCCACGGCCAAACGTATCTTGGTATTGAGTCCCCTTTTGTCTTTGCCATATCCTGATTGCCGCCGCGAGCGCCACTTCCCTGGGAATGAACCTTGACGTGACTGGCATCGATCATCAGCAACTCAAACTCCGGGTTATCAATCAATTGTTCCAATAACCGCTCCCACACACCCTTGTCGCGCCAACGGCAAAAACGCTTATGGGTTTTTCCAGTCTCCATAGCTTGGCGGCAAATCACGCCAAGGGGCACCCGTTGTCAAAATTCAGAAAACCGTATCGCAGACACTTTATTTCCCGCCTTCTGCTTTTAATCTTTACCTGCATTGTAACTGGTTCCGAAAACAGTTTCTATCCGTACTATACCCAGATTGTAAATATAAAGAGAAAAAATCTCATATTATTCACTTCATTCCTCTTTTCAAATATATGTAATTTTATGACTGTAAATCTGATATTGTCTCAAAATCGCTATTCAATGGCTAAATAATTATATGGAATATTCCAGAATAATTCTTCTAGCATATACATCGGACTTCCCGTTGCCAGATAGGACCCGGAATATATTGCTCTTGAAAATTGTGTGGAAAAGAAATGAAAATAAGATTTCTGATAATCAAAACATAACGCGTAGTTTACTATATCGAAGGGGAATAGGACTACTGCTGTAGTTCCTCCAACCAGGGAACCACATATTTCTCCTATTATATTGCTTATGGGAGCATTTTGCTTAAAAACCAGCATTTCATTATTATTCCGCATGGCTGAAATTTTTATGATGAATAACGAATCTCCATTTATTGCCGAACATTCCAGGGAAATAAATAGTAATAATGGAAATAAAAATTTTAAACAATACATGAATAACTCCTTCCGAATTAATCAATAAATGACCATCCCAATTTATCTATTCCATGTATTGATGGGCCCCTTTGGTATTGGTATGAGAAAAATACATGTAATTTAAGTTTTCTTCAATACTGCCGATAATGAAATCGACAATTTTTGTCAACTTGAGCGCACGGAGTTTTCCCTGAATGTTTTTTGGCTTTCTCCAAGACGATTGTGTGGATGGCGTTGAGCAGGTCGGCGAATTGTTCCATGCTGATGGTATAGCATGAAATCAGATATTTTCAAATAGTGTTAACAGAATCTAAAAGACCAAAGGAAATGCAAAAACTCCCCGGAAACGGGGAGTTTTTGCATTCAGGCGGAGCAAAGCCGGTCAGAACGAATTTTCCGGTCCGGGAAACGTCCCGTTTTTCACCTCTTGTACGTACTGCTTGAATGCTGTCGACATCTGCTCTCCCAAATTGACATAACGCTTGGCATGGCGCGGCAGAAAATCGCCGAACAATCCCAGCAAATCGTGGACCACCTGCACCTGTCCGTCGGTGCCAACCCCGGCGCCGATTCCAATGGTCGGAATCTTCAGCGCGGCAGTCACTTCGGTCGCCAGCGCTGCCGGCACACACTCCAGGACGACCATGAAAGCGCCGGCCGCCTCCAGCGCTTTCGCGTCGGCCATCACCCGTTCGGCCGCCTCTTCGTTGCGGCCGACGACATGATAACCACCGGAAGTCAGCAACCGTTGCGGCATCAAGCCGATATGGCCGACCACCGGAATCCCGCAATCGACCATGCGGGCAACGATGGCGGCGGTTTCAGCCCCACCCTCCAGCTTTACCGCATTGCAGCCGGCCTCCTGCAGATAACGGCCGGCATTGAGCAGTGAATCGCGTTCACCGGTCTGAAACGTCAGAAACGGCATGTCGCCGATGACGAACGCCTCCGGCGCGCCCCGCCGCACCGACTTGGCGTGATGCAGCGACTCTTCCAGCGTCAATGCCAGTGTGTTCTGGAATCCCAACACCGTCATCGCCAGTGAATCGCCGACCAGCAGGATATCGACGCCGCTGGCGGCCGCCAACGCCGCGGTCGGCGCGTCATAGGTTGTCATCATGACGATCTTTTCCCGATTTTCCTTCATCTTGCGAAAACTGCCGACAGTCTTCTTCTTCATTTTTCAGCATCTTTCATTTTTTCCGCCGTCCGGAAATGTTCATTCACGCCGGCCGCGGTCGCTTTTTATACACAAATTACTCTATTAACTCTACTTTATTACAAAAAGAAGTCAAACCGATTTTACAAATAATCGAAATTGCGTTATCTTTTCTGTACGGAACAATCTGCCAGTTTATTTGATTAAGGTTCAATTATGAAGAAAGAAAAAAAGAAACGGCTGCAACGCCTCGCCAGGCGGGCGGCCGATCGACGCGAAGATCGCCGCAGCGGTCAACAACTGCACGGCATCATCGCAATTTCCGGCTCCGGATTCGGATTCGTCAAGTCGGAATCGGAAACGGCGCAGCCGGACATTTTCATTCCGCCGAAAATGCTCGGCACGGCAATGGACGGCGATGAGGTTAAAATCGAAATTCTGCCGGAACGGGAAAAATTCAAGGACACCGATCCCAGCCACGGTCCGGCCGGCAAAGTGGTCGCCGTGTTGAAACGCGCCCATGAAACGCTGGTCGGCGAATTGATCGGCAGCCATACGGTCCGACCAATGAGCCGCCATATCCAGGAAGAGATCGAATTGACCGGCGGCCGTCATGGCGCCAAGCGCGGCGATTGGGTAGAGATAAAATTATTGCACAATGCCGAATCCAAATCCGGTTCCCGCCAGGCCACCGTCGTCCGCAATCTCGGTGAAAGCGGCGTCATTCAATTCGACCTTGACGCGGTATGCGCCGAATACGACCTGGTCCCCCCTTACACCGAGGCGGAAAACGCCGAAGCGCTGAAGCTGGAGCCCCGGGAAATGCCGCGCGAAGATTTGACCGGCTGCTTTGCGGTCACCATCGATCCGACCGACGCGAAAGATTATGACGACGCCCTCGGCCTGCTGCCGGGCAAATCGCCGGACCAGCTTGTCGTCGCGGTGCATATCGCCGACGTCGCCGCCTGGATTGCGCCGCGCGACAAATTCGACAAACAGGCGGCCCGCCGTTCTTTCACTGCGTATCTGCCGGGCCGAACGCTGCCGATGTTGCCACGCGATTTGACCGCCCGGATCAGTTTGTGCGCCGACCAGGAGAGTCTGGCCCATACCGTGCTGTTCACGCTGGAGCGTTCCAGCGGCAAAATTCTCGGCAGCCGCCGCTGCCACAGCCGGATCAAAGTCGCCAAACGACTCGATTACGCAACGGTCCAGCTCTTCGCCGACACCGGCGCGGCCCCGGCGGACTGGGATGACGCTTTCAAAGCCAATTTGAGCGAATTGCTGAAACTCGGACGGTTGTTGCGCAACAACCGCAAAGCGACTGAAAAATTCCTGGAGCTGGAACTGCCGGAAATCCGGATATTGTGCGATGAAAAAAACAACCGGATCCTCGGATTGCAGCGCAAAGTTCAGCAGGAGGCCGACCAGTTGGTCGAAGAATTCATGCTGGCCGCCAACAGCGCCGTCGCTGCCGAATTGGTCACCCGATCCATCCCCGGCTTGTTCCGGGTGCATCCGGAGCCGGACATGGAAAAAGTGGCGGAATTCAGCGATACGGTCGCCGCCACCTTCGGAGTCCGGCCCGGGGATCTGACCAACCGGGACGCCTGCAACGCGTTTCTGGCCAAACTGCCGGACGACCCGCGCCGGCCGGTGATTTTAAGCATGTTCCTCCGCTCGATGAGCCGGGCGCATTACCTGGCGCAGCCGGGGTTGCATTTCGGCCTGGGCAAGACGCTCTACAGCCACTTCACCAGTCCGATCCGGCGTTATCCGGACCTGGCCGTCCATCAGCAGTTGTGGAATGCCGACCTCAATCAGCGTTTGCGTTCCAAAGCCACCTGTGAAAAGCTCGCGCTGGACTGCTCGGCCAAGGAAGAGAACAACGACAACGCCTATTACACTGCCAGCGACCGGATGAAATTGCGTTATCTGGAAATGCAGTTGGACAAATACGGTGAAAACTTCTATCACGGCGTCGTCGCCAAAATTCTCTCCGGCGGCATGCTGGTCGATATTGCCGAACTCGGCATTTACGGATTCGTCCCGATGGATTCCGGCGACTATTTCCGCACCGACGACGCGTGGAACCGCATTCACGGCCGCCAGAGTTACCGTTGCGGCGATTATATCTATCTGGCGCTGTCGCAAATCGATTTCACCCGCGGTTCGGCGATTTTCACGCCGGCCAACCGGCCGGCGCCGGAGCGCTGAGCATGGCCTCCCTCCCCGGCAGAATCGCCAGCCGGTGGCGGCACCTTTATCGGATTGCCGCCAACCCGGCGCTACCGCCGAAACGGCGTTTTTTTGCCGGCAGTGAGTTCTTCTGCCTGCCGTTCAGCCTGTTGGCGCTGGCGTTGCTGCCGGTGGCGACCTTGCTCCGGCTGTTGACCGATTGGACGCCGCCGGACGGGCTGATCAACGGCGTGATGCCGGTGGCGGCGATGGCCGGTATCGGTTATCTGACCAATTACCTGGCGATCAAAATGTTGTTCGAGCCCTATTACCAACGGGAGTTTCATCTGTTGAAACTGCTCACCGGCGGATTGTGGCAGCAGGGCGTATTGCCGGCCAACCGTGCCAATATCGGTCACAAGCTGGCCGTTGAAATTCCGCGCCGGCTGCTGAAACCGGAACAATTGTCGCTGCAGTTGAGCCAGGCGTTGGACGATGTGCTGGCGGACCCGGAACTGCTGGCGCAAATCCGCGGCAGCATCGAACGCTTTCTGTCGCAGCGCCGGGAGCGGCTGATCGCCTCGCTACTGCCGCAATTGGCCGAATCTCTGACCGAAGTGTTGAACCGGCAGCTCAGCGACGACGGAATTCGTAAATTCTGGGCGGATGTCATCGACCGTTGGCTGCGCAATGAAAACAACCGGGAAATGATCGCCCGGCAAATCGTCGCCGCCATCCAGCGCAAATCGCCGCAGATGACCGAACTGGTGCGTGAAACGGTCGAAGACGGATTGCGGCATTATGCCAACCGGCTTTCACTGGGCCTGACCGGCAATCTGGCGGCCAAAATCAGCTATTTCGTCAATTGGGACCGGGTGGAAACTTCCATCCGGGCCAAACTCGGCGAACCGGCGACGGTGGAGCTGGTCAAATCGGAACTGCACACCGTCTCCGAACAATTCAAGAATCAACTGCTCGACCAGCGTTCCGGTTACTATCTGGAGGAGTTGAAAAGTCATATCGCCGACTTTCTGAGCAGTTACCTGACGGCGGAATTACCGAAAATGATCCGGCAACTGCTCAATTCCGAAGAGCTCTGGGAATATCTGCGGGCAGAAGTGCTGCCGCTGGCCCAACGCTATATCCGCCGGTGGTTGCGCCGGGAAGGACGTGAAGTGGTGCTCCAGCGGTTGAATTTCGGCAAGCAGATCGAATACGCGGTCGCCCGGCAGGATATCCGCGATTTTCAGCGCATGGTTGATACGCTGGCCGCCAACCAGTTAGGAGCCATCCACCTGCTCGGTTTCCTGCTCGGTTTATTGTTCGGTCTGTTGATGGTTCTGCCGAATTTTTGCGGACAGTTATGAGCAAACCGGTGATTGCCGCAGTATCGTGCCAATCAGTCTCGCTACTTCAATGAATTGCCGGCAATCTGTGCGTTGCGACATTGTGAAATTCATCCCGTTCCCTCCTGCCGTTACAACAATTGCCAATAGTAATAATAAGTCTGGTCAATCGCAAAGGCCGTTTCCCTGGGAACGTGAATGACGAATTCCAACCATTTTCCGGGCTGCCGCGTTCCCGGCGCCGGTCGGATCTGAATCAAATAGTAACCGGATTCCTCGAAGGAAAATTCTTCTTTCAACTGTTCGAGCAATTCGTTTTCGGTACTGAACACTTCGTCGAACGTTTTTTCCGGGTCCTGCATTTCCGCCATCAACTCCCGTAACCGCTCTTCCTGCCGCTCCTCCAAATCCAGCGTATCCAGCAGGAAATTTTCCGGCACACTGAGAATCTGCGGCTTCTGCTCCGCCGGAATCTCCACCGTCGGCACCATCAAATTGAAATAACGCAGCCTTCCGGCCTCGTCGGGCGGAAAAAAGGCGAGCAAATCGGGGACGTAGGACAGTTCCTCCCGGCGGCGGATTTCGCCGTTGCGCGGCAACGCCGGAATGCCGAGATCGCGATAGCCCAATTTTTCCAGTCCGTCATTGCCGGAAGAGGAGTCGGCATCGACGTAATCGTCCAGTTTTTTCAGCATTGCCCGGAAACGCTTGCGTATCTCAAGCTCGTCATCCAGCCGGTCCGTCACGAAATCCAGATCCTGCGACGGCTGTTCCGGATGCTCGAAACGCAAACCGGAGAAATAATCGAAAATCCGGACTTCCAACTCCTGTCCGCCGATGGTAATCACATGCGTCCGCCCGTTGGCCATGAACCGCTCGCGATCGTTGAAATCCGGCGGCGTATCGATTTGAGTGCGGTCGCTGAAATTCTCGATATCGTCCAGCAGCAGCCAGATCGTCCGCACGCCGGCGCTTTCACAATGATAAAAAGAACGATCCATCTGAATGTTGACCGCCGTCATCAGCCGGCTCGACTGGGAGATCACGACGATTGACGCCGTCAATAGCGCCAGCACCATCAGCGTCGACAATACAATCAACAACGCCGAGCCTTGTTCTCCGTTTTTCACCATGGACCGGTCACTCCTCCTCGTTCACCATCCGCTGATATTCCGTGTTGCCGGCAATCCGGCGCAACCAGACTTCGCGCCGGCCGTCCTCCCAGACCAATTCCATCTGAATCGCCATCGGCAAACGCCGTTTGCTCTTGCCGCGCCAGGTATCATCCCACTTCAGCGTTTCGCTGCTGATGTCGCCGTAAATAAAATTCAACTCGCTGATGCCGCGCTGCAGAACTTCACGCTTCACTTTGTCTTCGACTTCGGCGTCCCGGCCAAAGGAGGCAAAATCATCGTCGTAATCCGACAACAGCGGCTGCGGCCGGTATTCGGCAACCAGATTGCCTTCCTCATCGCGAAAAAGGTGCAGGAAACGCAAACCGCCCTCGCCGGCCACGCCGATCCGATGCGTATAGCACAGCCACAGCTCATCCGGCAAACCGTCGAACGCCAGCATTTCCGTATTGGTATTCGGCTTTTTCCAATAAAAAACAACCGCATTGCGAAATGCCGAATTCGCCAATTGTTCCAACTGGCGATATTCGCGGATATAGGTCCCGTGGCTGTCGATTTTACGCCAACTGTCGATGATGCCGCGCATCGTAAAACCAACCGCCGCCATCACCAATGCGAAGATCGCGATCGCCAGCAGCATCTCCAGCAGCGTAAACGAACCATGCCGGTTCAATCGAGCTGACGCGCCAGCCGTTCGACCGAAATTGTTTGGCATATTTCACCGTTTCGTAACAGATTAACCGTCATTTTCACCAGCCGCCAGTTGCCGCGCGACGCCGATATCCCCTTCGGCAAATCATCGACATTTTCCAGAATGCGTTCAGCGGTATATTCCGGATATGGAAAAAATTCCGGCGGCAATTCTTTGCTCTCGACGTCGAGCAGCCAATATTCCACCGCCTGTACCAGCATATGATTTTCCCTCAAATCCCGCGCCGCGGTCAAACTGCGGATCTTCGCCGTGCCGACCATCGCGATAATCGCCATGATCGTCATACCCAGAATTGCGACGGCAATCAGGACTTCCAGCAGCGTAAAATTATTGCGCTTCCGACAACATCTCATCTTCCGGCACCTCCTCGCGCCGCAATTCGCCGGTCAACGCCGACAACGTCAACTTGATCTGATGACCGCCGGAGACCACCCGGATTTCCGACGCCGAAGCGGAACCGTCCGGATAAAACTGCGCCACCACCCAGCCGTCATGCCGCCAGTTGTCTTCACCGGTTGTCTCGCCGGGGTCCGGCACCAGTTGAAAACGAATACCGCCGGACGCCCGATACTCGTATTGGCGGCGCAGAATCAAACCGTCGCGCCAGGTTTGGTCCGCGCTTTCATTGGCCGGATCGGTTCCCTCCCAGGGAAGAATCTGAAAACGGTTGTCATCCTGGTAAAAAGCAATTTCCACCATTTTGCCGTGCCGGGTCGACAACAGCACGGCGGAATTGAAAATCCGCTCCAAACGCGAAGCGGCATTGGCGGCGGCAGCCAGGGCCGGCGTCTTGCCGAACCGGCCGATGACCAGCACGCCGACCAGCAGCATGATCGCCAGCACCGCCACAATTTCGATCAACGTAAATTTCCGGCGGCGCATCGGCTCAATTGCCGGTTTCGGCGGTGTCGTTGCCCAAATTTTCGCTGGAAATATCGGCATTGTCCCCTTCGCCGCCTTCCTTGCCGTCGGCCCCCAGGGAGATGATCGCAAAATCATTCTCTTCGCCGGGACAGCGGTATACATACGGGTTGCCCCACGGGTCCAGCGGAATCACCGTCGCCCGCAGATATTTGCCGCGCCATTTTTTCGAGTTATTGACATTGCGGATCAACACTTCCAGCCCTTCCGATTCCGTCGGCGGATTGCCCATGTCCAACTGATAATCGAGGACGGCCTGCTCCAACATGCTGATCTGACTTTTGGCGGTGCTGACCCTGGCTTTCTTCAAATGGTTCATATACATCGGACCGACTACCGCTGCCAGCAGGGCGATAATGGTAATGACGATTACCATTTCCATCAAAGTGAATTTTTTTCTGTTCATACTTCCGTTCCTCATCAATATTTGGGTTCGCGTTATTACCATCCGACTCAAATCTCATTCATCTCCATGATCGCCATGAAAATCGCCAGCACCACCACCAGAATGGTCAAAGCCAGAAAGATGATCACCGCCGGTTCGAACAGCGACAGCAACCGCTTGATTTTGATTTTCAACCGATCCTCCTGCAGGGTCGCCACTTCGTTGAGCATCGGACCGACATCACCGGACTCCTCGCCCACCTGCAGCATCTGCATCGCCATATTCGAAACATAGGGACTCTTGGCAATCGCCTCCGACAACCGCGCACCGCTGCGCAGATCAGTCGGCACTTTGGCAAAACTGTCCCCGATCACCCGGTTGTTCAACACATTGACCGCAATTCGCACCGTCGTCAGCAGATGCACATGGTTCTGCATCAAAATCGCCAGCGTTCGGAAAAAGCGGCTGATTTCCGCTTCTTCGAACAGGCCGCCGACCAGCGGTAATTTCAACAGCAGCCGATCGCGCCACAACCCGAAGCGAATATCCCGTTTGGTCTGCCGCCACAACAGCCACAGTCCGGTGCCGATCAGCAGCCAGACCCACCAGCCGCCGATCAAGACATTGCTGATCTGCTGCAGAATCTGCATCGGCAACGGCAATTCCCTTCCCATATCCAACAGCATTTTGGCGAAATACGGGATGAAAAAGACGAACATCAAAATCAACACCACCAGGGTTACCGACAACACCATCACCGGATAGATGGCACTGGTCACCAGAAAATCCTTCAAATCGCGCCGCGAAATCAGGAAGGTTCGCAATTCCCGGATCACCCCGGCCAAGCCGCCGGTCTCCTCGCCGGCCTCCAGCAAATTGGCATACAGCGACGGAAACAGACTCCCCTGCTCCCGGATGACGGCGGAAAATTTCTTGCCTTCCCGCAGCCCGAGCCGCAAATTGTTGAGAATTTCCTGCTCGCCGGCATTCCGGTTGCCTTCGCTGAGCATCTGCAGCGCTTTTTCCAGCGGAATATGCGCATTCAACAGCGGAGTCAGCCGGGAAGTGAAGTCGCAGACATCAAACCGGTTCTTACGGCCGCCGAACACTCTGGACGACGCTTTTTTCGTCACCTCTCCAAAGCACTTCAGCGGCACCATGTTGCGATGACGCAACTTGACGAGCACATCGTCGAGGTTTTCCCCCTCGATCAACACCTCGTGCAACCTGCCGTCCTCCTCCGAAACTTTGAATTTGAATTGCGGCATCTTCCCACTCCGTTAAAAATCCATCGCCGACCGCTTGACTTCCGATTCGGTGGTAATGCCCATCCGGACTTTTTCCATGCCGTCTTCCAGCAAAAATTTCATCCCGCCCTGTTTCGCCAGCGCGGCAATTTCGTTGCTGCTGGCATGTCGGTTGATCGCCTCACGAATCTCGTTGTGGACCAGCAGCAATTCGAAAATGCCGGTCCGGCCGGCATATCCCCAGCCGGCGCAACGCGGACATTTGCCGCCGTCCGGCAGCGTACCGCGGCCATTGCACTCTTTGCAGATGCAGCGGACCAGACGCTGCGACAATACCCCATAAAGCACCGAGGAAACCAGAAAGCTTTCCATGCCCATGTCCAACAGGCGGCTGATCGCCCCGGAGGCATCGTTGGTATGCAGCGTACTCAACACCAAATGGCCGGTCAGCGCCGCGTTGATGGCGATATCGGCCGTCTCCCGGTCGCGGATTTCGCCGACCAGAATGATATCGGGGTCCTGCCGGACGATATGGCGCAGACCGTTGGCAAAGGTCAAGCCGATTTTCGGATTGACCTGGATCTGCGACAACTGCTCCATCCGGTATTCCACCGGGTCTTCGATGGTGATGATTTTGCGCGAACTGTTGTTCAGCCGGGAAATGACGCTGTACAGGGTCGTGGTTTTACCCGACCCGGTCGGCCCCACCACCAGAATGATGCCGTAAGGAATCTGAATCAAACTTTCGAACTGCTGCTGCATTTCCGGCAGCATGCCGATGGCGCCGAGGTCAAAGGAAACCGCGCCTTTCTGCAACAGCCGCAGTACGATACTCTCGCCGTTGATGGTCGGCATCGTGCTGATCCGGATGTCGATGCTGCTGCGCGCCAGCTGAATGTTGGTCCGGCCATCCTGCGGCAGGCGGCTTTCGGCAATGTTCAAGCCGCCGATCAGCTTGATCCGCGAAGCGATCGCCGGCTGCCGCGACAGGGGCAGACTGGCATATTCGCGCAACAAACCATCCACCCGGAAGCGGATGACGGTGCGTTCTTCTTCCGGCTCGACGTGGATGTCGCTGGCATTGATCTCGACCGCGCTCAACAGCATTTCGTTGACCAGCCGCACCACTTTGGCTTCGCTGGCCAGCGAACGCAGCGACTCTTCGTCTTCGACGATTTTTTCGTCGTCCTCCTCCGAGCGCCCTTCCGGCGCATTCAAGTCGACGATCAGCCGTTCCAGCGTACTGTGCCGCATCAATGCCAGTTGCAATCTGGTTTCCAGCAGTTTGCGGAACATATAACGATGCTGGTCGATCGAATAGGGATCACTCATCAAAAGCAGCAACCGGTGATCTTCCGTCTCGCAGGCCAGCACGTTCCAGGTATTGAAATACTCCTGCGGCACCGCATCCGAAACCTGAAAGGGCTTGATGTCGCCCTCCTCCAGGATCGGCAATCCGGATGCTTCGGAATAGGCCTGCAACAACTCCAGCTCGGAAAAAATACCGCTGGAGCACAGTTCCCAATCGATCTTGCGCCGTTCGCCGCCGGCCTCCAGCCGGGCAAGATATTCCGGATAGATTTTGCTCAGGTTCCGGTTGATCGTATGCAGATTGACTTCCATCAGTTGCCCAGATCCTCACCGATGTCCCAGTAACTCTGGGTATTCGCCTCCGGCGTTTTTTCCGCGGCATCCTTCGGCGTCTCCGCCGCATTCGCTTCCGGCGCGGTCGGTTCGGACGAAACCGCCGCCTCCCCTGCCGCCGCATTGCTGCCGGGCTGTCCGGTTGCGCTCTCCTCCGGCGAAGCCGGTGAAATCGGCGATTGGGTAATGTCGAACATGCTGTCGGGATGCGCCTGCTGGTGCATCAAATCCTTGTAGACATTGTTTTCAAAGTTATGCACCTCCCAGACCGCTTCATTGTAACGCCGGATCATATCTTCCAGCGTCGAATATTCATTGATCAGCGAAGCGGTCACCAGCACCAGAATTTCCGTCCTGGTCAATTCGCTCGTCGAATTGCCGGTCAACCAGTTCAGCCACGGAATGTCGGCGATTCCCGGAATGGAATTGACATTTTCATCATGCTTTTCCTTGATCAGCCCGCCCATGATGATCGTCCGGCCGCTGCGGATCATCAGCGTCGTTTTCAGTTGGTCCTGTTTGATGATCGGCGAAGCGATACCGGAAGTGGTATTCGTCATCGCTTCGGAAATTTCCTGGCTCAAGCTCAATGAAATCAACCCGCCGCCGGTAATCGAAGGAGTCGCTTTCAGAATCACCCCGGTATTGGTGTAGTCGATCGAACGCTTGACGGCGGTATTGTCGCCGCCCGACGACTGCGTGTCGGTAATTTCACCGGTGATGATCGGCACGCGCGAACCGACATCCACCATCGCCTCGGTATTGCTGACCACCAGAATCTGCGGACTGGAAAGCACCTTCATCTTCGACCGGCCGGCCAGAGCTTTCAAAAACAGAAACTGGTTTTCGTTGTTCGGATCAGTAATAAACAGCTTGCCGCCATAGGATCCGACGTCCTGCACCGGTCCGGGCGTCAATTCCGGATAATTGGTCCCCATGTTGACATCCTGCCCGCCGACCCGGGGCTCCATCGAAAATTCCATCCCGAACTCGGTGGTATCGGTCAGTTCGATCTCGACGACCATCACCTGCAGCAACACCTGCGGCGGAATCGTATCCAGCCGGTTCAGCAGCGCCCGGATAATGCCGTACGTCCGCTCAGTCGTCCGGAACAGCAGCCGGTTGTCGACCACATCGGCGAACACTTTCACCGGCTGTTCGAAAACATTGTTCGGTTTCTGGTTTTCCGCCAGGGCGGAACCGGCCACGGTTTCCATCGTATCGTTGGTTTTCAACACCCGCCCATCGATGTTGAACATTACCGCAATGGTGCGCAGCAGGCGGTCCGCCTTGCTGTTGATTACTTTGTAAATATACAACCGCTCCTGTTCGTCCTGGTCGGCGGTGTTGAGCTGCGACACCCAACTGCGCATTTCCGTCAACGGCTCCGGCGACGCCGCACTGGCCACCAAAATCTGCAGCCGGTCGACACTGGTCAGGTGAATCGCCCCCGGCGTGCTGTTCGCCGCGCCGCCTTCGGTCACATTGAAGCCCAGGACCGGAAAAATCTGCATCAACTCCGTTTTGATCTTGGAGGCGGAAACCTTGTCGCACTGGATGACGATCGTATACCAGCCTTCTTTGTAACGCTTGTCCAGTTCACTGATGATGCCGACCAACCGCTCCATATTCGTCGGCGTATCCACCAGCAGCAAGGCGTTGCGCGCCGCCATCACCATCGAATTGGCCTGATCGGACAAAAACGGCTTGAGTTGTTCGTTCAACTGGCCGGCATCCTGATTCAGGATCGTGACGACCTGCACCTGAATATTGGAATCGGGGCGGTCGTATTCATTGCTGATTTTGTTCAACGGCCGGATGTACATCATCCCATCCCGGTAATCGCAGAAACCGCTGCCCATCCACACCAGCTGCTGGACCAGCGACCAGGTATCCGCCAGCGTCAACTCGGTGTTCATCGTCATCGTCACCGTGCTCTGCAACGCCGGGTCCATCACATAATCGAAGCCGAGCACCTTGCTGAAGGCCGGCAGCACATCCACCAGATTGGTATTGTCGAATTTGATATCGATTTTAACCTTCTGGCTGGGATCCTTGTCCTTGAACACCGCTTCAAAGGCCAGAGCATTGAACCGCTTTTCCGGCGTTTTGATCGCATCGGTGCCCAGATCCTTGCTGCCCAGGCTGCCCCATTGACTGACCTTTTCATATAAATTCGGCTCCAGCACAAAATCGTCTTTGATGCCGGAAGACGTTTCCATGCCGGGGGTTCCCGCCGATCCGGAATCCATCGAATAAGGCGCCGCCGGCTTCATTTGAATATCACTGAGCATGCCATGCGGGGACGGCGTCGGATTGGTCAGCCGCTCCACCCGCTCATCTTCATCTTTGTTCAGATAACTGCACCCGGCCAGCATCAGCACCAAACCGCCGGACAACAGGATATTAGACAGCTTCCGTCTCGACATCAGCGACTCTCCATTCCGTAATTATTGCACCAGATTGACATTGATCCCCCGATCCTTGGTGATCTGATCGCGCACGATCGACATTTCCAACAGACCATCCGTGAGCTGCAGGACAATGGAATTGTCCTTGATTTCCTTCAAAAATACTTTATTATTGTCCCCCCAACCGGGAACGGGCACCTGATTGCCGACGCTGTAAAGCTGCCTGGCTTTCTGCTCCTTGACGTTGAAACCGTTCGGGATGATGATCGCCTGCCGTTCTTCGCCGAACGTCAGGATGCCGATCAACTGGATGCCCGGCTTCTGGGTCGAATAAACCTGCGGCGCCGCCGCCACGCCGCGCGAACTCAAAAACAAAGTGCGCTCGGCAATCTTCGCGGCCGCGGCGTCCAGCTCCGCCTTGACATCCGGCAGCATCACCGGACCGGTCTCCGCCGCCGGCACTTCCGAAGGCAGTTCCAGCGTTTCAACCCCGGAACCGAACAGGATCTGTATTCCCAATCCCGCCATGCAGGCAATCAATACGATATTGACAAAGAGCAAAAAATTACGCACCGTCATCCCCCCACAAACGTTTGACTACCGCCGGAGAAGTGACCACCACCACCTTCAAGGTCCCGGACAGCAGGACATTGCCGCCGCTCGGCTTCAACGACAGCGAATCCCACATGAAATGCGGTTTGCTCTGCGACAACTCGATGAGAAAATTACAGATGTTGCCGACCGACGCTTCCGCGTCGACCATCAATTCGTATCCCATGACGCCGTCGGTAATTTTGGTATCCTGCATGCGCCCCAGCGTCTTCATGCTGACGCCGTGCTGCGCCGCCTTCTCCTGCACCTGCTGCCAGAGAATCAACCGGGATTCCCCGGTTTCCGAGACCAGCACATCCTCCCGTTTGAGGAAATCGCGGTCCGGCGTCTCCAGCGTCCGCTGCAAATTCCGGAGCCGGCGCAGCGCTTCTTCCAACTGAGCGCTCTTGCCGGAAAGAGTGCCGGCATTTTCTCCCCACGGCAGCGGAATATCGAAATTGACCACGACAACCACCGCCGCCAGAATGACGATGATCCCGATCAAAAGCGGCAACCGGCGCTCCGAATTGAACCATTTTCGTCCGGAACTCATGGCTGCGCCTCCACGTTGGCATTCTCCTCCGGAACAGCTTCCGCCTGACCGTTTTTCGTCACCTCCTGCGGCGCCAACGTCAAATTGACCACCGCAGTCCCTTCGGCTCCCGGCGTATAAAGAAAGCTCTTCACGACATATTCCGGCAAACTTTCCTGGATGATTTTCATGATATCCGGCGCTCCTTTGCCCAGATTGATCGTCAACGTGTATTGTCCGCCCGCGTTGCTGAAGGAACTCATCCACATCGAATTGGGCAGGCATTCGGTCAATTTGGCCAGAAAGGTCAACAATTGTTTTTCGCCGACCACCCCGCTGCAGAAGCGGTCGAGAATCCGGTGGCGGCTCTTCAGCATCGCCTCATCTTTTTCCAGCTTCCGAATCAGCGCTTCGGTGGTCATGATCTCCTGGTCAAGCGCGGCCAACTGCTCTTTGCTCTGTTCGAATTCCTTCCAGAACATCCCCCCCAGCAGCAGGAAATTACAGACCAGAAAAACAATAATCGCCCGCTGCAAACCGACATAGCGCCGAATCCGCAACGTATCCGGCAGCAGGTGAAGCGTCTGGCGGTTCCGGCGCAAGTCGCCACTCAGCAGATAGGCGCCCAACAGCGCCGCCGCCGCATAGACCGGCCGGTCCGGCGCTTTCCGGCGGTTGCGCTTCACCAATTCCGGCAGATGGATTTCCTCGGGGCGTTCTCCCAGCAATTCCAGCACGTTGATATGACGCAGACCGTCGTCGCCGCTCCGCGATAACGAAAAGTCGGGGTCGATGTCCGGGAAAAAAACCTCCCGGTCCGCCAGCAGCGGATCGACCGCCATGAACGGGTGCGTCAACAGATCGGCCCGCACCCCGGATTGCCGGATATCCTCGAACAATGTTTCCAGCCGCGCCTTCGGCACCACTTCCACCCTGAGGCGGCAGCGGGAAGGCTCATCCGGAGGCAACCGGCGGAACGCGTAAGCGATATCGCCGATTTCAACCGGCAGCAGGCAGCGCAATTGATAGTTCAACGCTTCGTGCAATTCCTGCGGTTTCAAATCGGGCAGCCGCAATTCCACGCAAACCAAGTCGGCAATGGCGCCACCCAGCACGGTCAGTTCATCGCCGGATTCGGTCAACGCGTCATAGACGCTGCGCAGCCGTTCGGCGAAACTTTTCCGGCTCTCCGGCGCTTCGGCAAACTGAGTCAGCACCAGCGCGCCCGCTGCCGATTTTTCCAATCGGACACCGTAAACGCGCTGTCGATTATCCCAGATTATCGCCAGACACTTTCCGGACATTCACCGCTCCATGTTGTCATACGGCCGGCCAGCCGTACATTTCATTCGCTATATCAGGTCTAATATAGCCGTCATCACTCTTTTTGAAAGTCCCATTTACCATGAAAACGACAACATAGCTGAAATTATTTCACCGCGGCGTCCGGTTCATGATCGATTTCCCGTCCGCTGGCATCGAAATAAACGGTTTTATTGTCCCGGAGGCAGGCTTTGCCCTGATAGTTGCCCAGATAATCGTAGTAGTAGGTCGTCCGCTTGAAGACGATCTGGAAATCGCCATTTTTCTTGTTCTGCACCTGCATGTTCAACGGGCTTGCCACATCGTCGACGGCCGCGGCATTCACCTGCGGCACCTGCAGTTTCACCGTTTTGTTATCCGCGCTCTCCGTCTGCAGCGCCGTAACCGAGTCCACCGCCGAATCGGGAGCCGTCGCCTTCACCGTCTCGGCAGCCGTTTTAGCCGTTGCTTCGGCCGGCTGAACAACCGGCGTTTCCGGCCGGGAATTCAAGGTCACCGGCGTCGCGCCCGGCGACGGTTCCGCCGCCTTCACTTCCCGATCCAGCCGGTCGATCGAATCCTGGATGGCCGTCACCCGCTGGGCCGCATCGTCGCTGCTGTAGGCCGGACCGTCCGACAAATCCCGGTAACGGCTCGTCGGGGGCGATTTTGCATCGTCCAACTGGTCGACCTTTTTCTGCATATTGTCGCGCATCCGCTCAATGCTGTCCGGCGCCCGGTAGGCTTTGTCCGAAATCCGCCCGTAAGCATCGGTATTGACGCGCGCTTTTTCAAAAGAATTCAGAGAACTGCCGCTTCCCGGGGTCGCCGCCGTCACGCTGCCGATTCCAAACCCCACCCATAAACCAGCTAAAATCACCTTGAGCATAATCACCTCTTTTTTATCTTTCGAATCAAAGCCCAATCGAACACTACACTTTTTTACTCCGTAAATAGACAGCCATACCGCTCAACTTGTTCTGCGTCGGAGCGGCGGCTTCCCACAAAAACAGCGGTTTACTTCAGGGCTGCGTCCCCAGCTCGGACCGCAGGTATTCCGCCGCCGCGTCCACCACGTCGTCTTTCCCGCTGCGCAGCGAATCCAGCCGAACCGGCACCACGCGGTCGGGCTCCACGCCCAGCCCCTCGATTTCCCCGCCGGCCGGCCGCACATAACTGCCGACCACCGTCTGCAGCCGGAAGCCGCTTTCCAACAGGACGAAGTTGGACGGCAGGCACATGCCGGCACTGGTTTCCCCGAACAGCACGGCGCCGGCGGCATCCTGCAGGCA
The DNA here is from genome assembly GCF_903645315.1 of Victivallis sp. Marseille-Q1083. Lineage (NCBI taxonomy): Bacteria > Pseudomonadati > Lentisphaerota > Lentisphaeria > Victivallales > Victivallaceae > Victivallis > Victivallis sp. Marseille-Q1083. The sequence goes on along the minus strand of NZ_CAHJXL010000002.1, from coordinate 761,229 downwards.
ACCGGCAAAAATTTCCGCCGTACTGTAAGAATCCCGATTCAGCAGCACCGCCACCGGTCCCCGGAACGTCTGCTGCTGCGGCCAGGATTCCAGTTTCAACGAAGTCTGGGCGATCGTCATTTCGCCCAAGGGAAGCACCTTCGGCGCACACCAGGAAACCACCCACTGCCCCATCGTCAGAATACCGCCGGCATTGTTGCGCACGTCGACAATCAGTCCCCTGGCGCCGGGATAACGCTTGCTGACATCGTAGCGCAGCCGTTTGACCGCTTCCGGATAAAAGGCGGAAAAATGAATATAAAGGATATCTCCCGGCAACCATTCGCTCCAATAGTCGAGAAACGCCCGCGGCATGATGCCGAACTCCAGAAATTTCGTCCCCATCCGCTGCCGCGTCAGCGTCACTTCACGCTCAGCTCCGGCCGCGTTGCGCAGCCTGACGGCGACCGAACTGCCCGGCGGCCCGGTCAACAGCGCTTGTCCGATCATCGCCCAGCCCAGCGGCGTATCCTTGTCGGCCAGCAGCGGAATCCCGTCGATCGCCAACACCAGTTCGCCGGTTTCGATCTTCGCTTCCGCCGCCGCCGATTCCGGCCACACCCGCCAGACCGCCACCGCGTTTTCCGCCTCGATCAATTTCAATCCGGGATCGCCGGGCACCGACAAGTCCCAATTTTCCGTTCCGTCGTTCCGCGGCGGCCGACGCGCCGCCTCCAGGGCCGAAAACGCCTGAATCCCCAACGGCGGCAGCACCTTGAGATGGCTGACGCCCAGTTGGTGAACCATCCGGTCGAGCACCCCGGCCAATTCGGCGTCATCGGCGGCACTCAATACTTCCGGCTGAAATTTTTCGTAAACCGGCTCCCGGAATTTTTCGTTGAAATCCGGCTCGAAATTTTGGGCGGCAAGCTGCGACCACACTTCGTCGAGCACCCGCTGCGCCCGCTCCTGCCGCACGCTGGCAGCCCCGGCCGCCATCCCCGGCAGAGCCAGCCAGCAAACCAGCCAGGCGACGCGGAAAATACCTTTAATCTTCACTTGAGAAATCGAACTCCAGGGTTTCATCTTCCGACGGCATGGCGAACAGCGCATCGTCCATCGGCACATTGAATTTGCAACTGACCACCGTCGTCTGCGTTTCGATATTCAGCATCCGGGAAGTAAACTTCACCGGCATGACCACACCGTCGAACGTGCCGTATTCCTCCATGTCGTTCACCGCCTCCACCGGGCCGTTGGGAGACTGCGCCGTCAGTTTCATCCGCACCACCCGATAGCTCTGGTCATCCACCCACAGCGTATAAGGCGCGATGCCGCTGTCCGGCGGCATTTCGCAAATCAGCCTGTAACAGTTGTGACCGTTGATTTTCTCCTTGTCCGGCGCCATTGCAATCCGGGTGAAAATATCGTTCAACGACAGAGCCGGATTGCCGAATTTCACCTGAAACTTCATTTCATCGAGCATTTTCCCGCTCAACTGCTGAACGCCCAGGCCGGCCGTCGACATCCAGCCGATCCGGCCGTCGTACCCCTGCTTGATATCCATCAGGTTGGCGACCCGGAGAGTGGAAAGCATCTTGTCCGGCGCTTTGTACAACGTCGTCACCTCCATCGCCATCTGCTGCAGCGGGACCGTCACTTTCATCTTGACTTCGGTGGAGAAATAAGTTTCTTTTTTCCCCTCCGGGAACATGGCCCGGTCCATTTTTTCGACCACCGCCGCCACCGGCTTGTCCATCAGCGTCTGCGCCGCCGCCACCGGGTCGCCGTCAGTTCCGGCAACCGCCGCCGGCATCCATCCACAGCACCACACCATCCAAAACATCCGACGCCATTTCATACTACTTCCGTCCTTTCCGGTTTGGCCCGCCGCCGGCCATTCCCATCTCGAAGGCGCAACTTCCGGCAACCGCCCGGCGACGTTCATTCAAGAACCATGTCATTTTTTGATTGATTTACGATAACTCACTTATCGATGGATTACAAATTGCAAATCTCCCACCCTCCTGCGACATTCTTCCATCCCGAGTTGACTTTTCCATTTTTCATCCTATACTTATTAAAAGTGACAAGATTTCATTCCAGAATCAAAAAACTGGTGACCAATATAAGCGAAACGGAGTTCAACTCTCGGGAAAGGCAGCAATGAAACTCTCAAAATTCTCCCATCCGCGCGACCAGATTGTCACATTTATGCAAAGGCTTTACGATTACGGCTTGACGACGACCTCCGGCGGCAATCTTTCCATTCTCGATGACAACGGCGATATGTGGATCAGCCCGAGCAGTGTCGACAAGGGGGCGCTGCGGCGCGAAGACATCATGTGCGTCAAAGCGGACGGCAGCATCGAAGGCATGCACCGCCCTTCCGTCGAATATCCGTTTCACCGGGCCATCTACCGCATCCGTCCGGATGTCAAAGCGATTCTGCACGCTCATCCGCCGATGCTGGTCGCCTACAGCCTGGCCGGCGTCATTCCGGACACGGCAATCCTGCCGAACCTCCGGACAACCTGCGGCGAGGTCGGTTTCGCCGGCTATGCGGTGCCGGGCAGCGAAGAACTCGGTAAAAAGCTCGCGGCGGAATTTCAGCGCGGCTGCGATACCATTCTGCTGGAAAATCATGGTGCCTGCACCGCCGGCCTGACGCTGCTGGAGGCCTTCCAGCGTTTTGAAACACTGGACTTCGGCGCCAGAATCCTCAACAACGGCAGCCAGATCGGCACGCCGCGGCAATTGAGCAAAGCACAGGTCGAGGTAGCGATGCTCGACCGCAACTGTAATTTCCGGGAATTTACGCCGGTTTCTCACTGCAGCCGGGAACTCGAACTGCGCCGCCAGTTGGCCATGCTGGTCCGCCGCGCCTACGATCAGACACTGTTCAACAGCACGACCGGCACCTTTGCGGCCCGGCTGGATGACAAACGTTTTCTGATCACGCCGCACCACTGCGACCGGGCTGCCGTCGAACCGGAAGACTTCGTACTGGTCGACGGCGACTGTTACGAAGCCGGCAAATTGCTGAGCCGCAATGCCTGGTTCTGCCGGGAACTCTTCCGCCTCCAGCCGGAACTCAACGCCGTCATCTTTGCCCAGCCGCCCAGCATCATGGCTTACGGCGTCACCGGCATCCCATTCGATGCCAAGACCATTCCGGAAAGCTATATCCTGTTGCGCGACATGCCGATGCTCAAATTCGACGCCCGTTACCAGGACGCCGAAACGGTCTGCCGGACCCTTTCGCCGCGCGATCCGGTCATCCTGATTGAGAACGACTGCCTCATCACCACCGGCAAGACGCCGCTGGAGGCGTTTGACCGGCTGGAAGTCGCCGACTACAGCGCCCGTGCCGTGCTGGCCGCCCGCTTCGTCGGCTCGGTGCGTCCGATCAATACCGCCCAGGTCGCTGAAATCGTCGAGGCGTTCAAGCTGATTCCCTGATGCGCCGTCTTGTCGCGCCGGGGCAGTCAGATCCCCCGTCTGCCGCCATTTTCGAGCGGGGGGATCGCATTGTTTCGCCTTCGCTGCGCCGGAAAAATGTCGCTGTCGCGTGTCGCCGTCCAATGGCAATTGAGGGGAAACGCTTTCAGGTTCGATCGACCGGACCAAAATAGCGCAAAAATTTTCTTCGTTGTCTTGATTAATTCGGTACGACAGCTTATAGTAACGACTTTGTAACGACAGCAGGCAGTCGCTCCGGCACGGTGCAAACCGGGACGGAGAGGAAAGTCCGGACTACACAGAGCGGGGAGTCCTTTTGAAAAGAAGGATACTGCGGACCATATGCCGCAGGAAGGCCAGTGCCACAGAAAAAATACCGCCGCGGCGCAAGTCGCGGTAAGGGTGAAATGGCGGGGTAAGAGCCCACCGGGCGGTTGCGAGAGCGCCGCTGCAAGGTAAACCCCTCCCGTAGCAAGACCAAATAGGGGATGATGCTGCTGCTCGCAGCGCCAGCAATCCCGGGTTCTGGTCGCTTAGACAGATGATTGCCGTCTCCGCCGGCCGGCGGGGAAACAGAATTCGGCTTATGCTGTCGTTACATTTTTTAACGCAACATACAGAAGAAAGGAAGCTGGTGCAATTGAGCGGCTTGAATATTGAAAAATTGGAAGCGGGCATTCGCGATATCATCGATTTTCCGCAGCCCGGAGTCATTTACAAGGATATAACCCCGTTGTTGCAGGATCCGGTGCTGTTCGCGGCCGTCGTCGACCTTCTGGCCGACCGCTACCAATCCTGCCCGCCGGATTACATCGCCGCAATCGACGCCCGCGGATTCATATTCGGCGGTGCGCTGGCCTACCGGTTGCACTGCGGCTTTATCCCGATCCGCAAGAGCGGCAAACTTCCCTTCCATACCCATACGGAATCCTATGAACTGGAATACGGCAGCGCTTCGATGCAGATTCACATTGATGCGCTGAAACCGCGGGAGACGGTGGTGGTTTTCGACGACATCCTGGCCACCGGCGGTACGGCCGCGGCGGCGATCCGGCTGTTGAAAAAGCTGGATGCCGAAATCGTCGGCACCGAATTCCTGATGGAGCTGGGTTTTCTCAACGGCCGGGAACAATTGCAGCCTGTTCCGGTCAATTCCTTAATCCGCATTTCTTGACAATTATTCAATATATCAGCAGGAATTCACCATGGCAAAATATGCGATTTTAAGTGATATTCACAGCAACCTGGAAGCATTGGATACGGTTTTGGCATGTTGCCGGGAGGCCGGCGTCGACCAATATCTCTGTCTTGGCGACATCGTCGGTTACAATGCCAATCCGCGCGAATGCCTGTATAAAGTGTGGGACTTGAATCTGATGGCCATCGTCCGCGGCAACCATGACGAATATGTCGCATCCGGCGACGAGGAGATGACCGGCTTCAATCCCAATGCCCGCGCCGCGGTGCTGTGGACCCGCACTCAAATTTCGCCGGAAGAACGCGCCTGGCTGGCTACGCCGCCGATGCGGATGACCGTTCCCGGCACGCCGATTACGCTGGTTCACGCGACGCTTGATTCGCCGGAACAATGGGGTTATGTCTTCGATACCCACCATGCCAAAGATAATTTTTCTTACCAATTCACTCAGTTGTGCTTCTGCGGTCACTCCCACGTCCCGGTGGCTTTCGACAAAAAGCCGATGACCGAGGATATGGAAAAGAGCGTCATCGAAATGGACAACTGGGCCAGAAAACTCGGCGAAACCGCGGCAAGCATCCGCCCTTATGAGGCGGATGTGCTGACCGTGCCGATCGAACCGGGCCACAAGTACCTGTTCAACATCGGCAGCGTCGGCCAGCCGCGCAATCACGATCCGCGCGCCTCCTTTGCCATTTTCGATGACCAGGAAAAGACCGTTTCGCGTTATCGGCTGCCTTATGACATCGCCGGAGCCCAGCGCAAAGTGCTGGATGCCGGGTTGCCTGAACGGCTGGCCACCCGGCTGGAAATCGGCAGCTGAGCCTTTCGGCGAAGGTTTCATATGCGCATACTGATCATCAAGCCGAGCAGTCTCGGCGATATTTTTCATGTTTTTCCGGCGATTGCGTTGTTGCGCCGGCAGTATCCGGACGCCATCATCGACTGGCTGGTGCATCCGTCGTTTGCCGATGCGCTGGATTATTGTCCGGGCGGCGTCGACCGCAAGATTTTCTTCCATCGCCGGCATCTGGGCCGCCTGTCCTCTTTCGTGCCGACCGCCTGGCGTCTGCTGGGCGAGCTGCGCCGTTACAAGTATGATTTAATCTTCGACTTCCAGGGGCTTCTACGCAGTGCGCTCTGCGGTTTTGCCGCCCGCGGCCGGCAGACTGTCGGCTGGGCCGCTCCGCGGGAACCGGCTGCCAGCCGCTTTTACCGTCATCGCATCGCCGCAAGTCATGCCGGTCACGCGCTGGAAAAAAATCTTGATTTGGTTCGAACCTTCTGTCAGCTGGATCCCGGAGCGGCAGCCGCCTGCCCGGTGCCGGTGCAGCCGGATCACCGGCGCAAAATGCTCGAAAAGCTGAAACGCCTCCAGATCGAACCGGCCGATCGCCTGATCGGCGTGGTGCCGGGAGCCCGCTGGTCGAGCAAACAGTTTCCGGCCGAGTTGTTTGCCCAAATCCTCAAGGCAATCCGGGCCAAAGACGGTGAAGTCAAATTCCTGATGCTCGGTTCCAACGACGATATGCCGGCAGTCCAGGCGATTCGGGAGCACTGCGACGACCCGTTGCTGTGTTCCCTCGTCGGATGCACTCACATCGGCGAAATGATCGAAGCGGTTCGCTGCTGCGATCTGCTGCTCAGCGGCGATACCGGGCCGATTCATTTGGCCGCCGCGATGGAAATACCGGTGTTCGCCCTGTTCGGTTCGACCGACCCGGTGAAAACCGGTCCCTACGGCGACATTCACCACGTCTATCAGGCGCCGCTGGATTGCGTCAAGTGCATGCGCCGCCGCTGTCCGCATCAAATGTTACCGGCCTGTCATCAGTTGGACGCCCCCCGGATCGCTGCCGACATGCTCACCGTGCTGGCCGAAATTCCGCCACACGATTCAATATAAAACCAGCTTGGGAGTCGCTCTAATGAAACGTCTGATTCTTTCACTGTTCTGTCTGGCCGCACTGCTGATGCCGATGCTGTCACAGGCTCAGGTCGCTCTGGAATTGAAACTCAACCGCCGGAATTTTCTGCGCTATGAGCCGATTATCGCCACCGTTCTGATGCGCAACGACAGTGCGCAGCCGCTGGTTTTCGGCGATGATCCCCGGCTGAAAGGGGAATTGAAATTCGAGATTCTCGACCGGGAACGCCAGCCGATCGCTTCGACTCTGACCGATTACTCGCTGGCCGGCTTGATTCTTCGGGCCGGTGAAACCAAGGAAATCAAACTGCAGCTCGACAAATATTACAAGCTGGACAAGTCGGGCATCTATCGCGGCCATGTCTATATCACGCACCCCTCGCTGACGGCGGCATTTCAATCGAAGGACGTTATCTTTGAAGTCACTCCCGGAGTACCGGTCTGGGAAATCACCGTCGGGGTGCCGGATCTGGATGAGGAAAACAAGCCGGCCGCCGAACGCTCCAAAGTCAAGAACAGGACATTCCGCATCGTTTCGCTGATGGAATCGAGCGACAAATATTACTATCTGATTGTGGAAGACGCCAAAATGATTTACGCCATCCACTGTCTGGGGCAGGCGCTGGCCGAAGAGCGATTCCAGGCCAATGTCGACATGTTCAGCAACCTGCACATCCTGCTGCCGTTGACGCCGAAGATCTTCCGTTATTTCATCTACAACATCGACGGCCGCCTGACGGCGACGGCGGTTTACCGCTCGAGCAACAGCGTGCCGAGCTTATTCCGCAATCCGGAGAACGGATCGGTTCAAGTGCTCGGCGGCGAATTGGTCGAAGACGCCAAATCGGGTCGTTGATCATGCTGAACAGCGTCAGTTGGAAGTGCGCCGACGGTCGAATCGTCCGGGCGTTCCAGCCGGATCTTGCCGGCCTGCCCGGCAAATTGCGCTTGATCGACCAGACGTTGCTGCCGGAGCAATTATGTTATGTCGAACTGGCTGACGCCGCGGCAATTCACGATGCGATTGTCCGGTTGGTCGTGCGCGGCGCGCCGGCGATCGGCTGTGCCGCCGCCCTCGGCCTGGCCGCCGTCTGTAGGAATCAAAGCGTCGCGACGCCGGCAGCATTCCTGGCGCAGGTCCGCCGGACCGCCGACTATCTGGCCGGCGCCAGACCGACGGCGGTCAACTTAAGCTGGGCGCTGCGCCGTTGCCTCGACAGCCTGGAAGCGAAAACTGCCGCCCCGGTGGAGCAATTGCAGGATATCCTGCTGCAGACGGCGTTGGATATTCTGCAGGAGGACATCGAACTCTGCCGCGCCATCGGCAATCACGGCGCGACTCTGCTGCAAGACGGCATGGGCATATTGACCCATTGCAACGCCGGCGCCCTGGCGACCGGCGATTACGGGACGGCCCTGGCTCCGCTCTATGTCGCCGCCGAACGCGGTTTGAAACTCCGGGTATTTTCCGATGAAACCCGCCCGCTGCTGCAGGGGTCCCGGCTGACCGCTTGGGAATTGCATCAGGCCGGCATCGACGTCACCGTCATCTGCGACAATATGGCCGCCCAGGTGATGAAAGAAAAACGGATCGATCTGGTGATCGTCGGGGCCGACCGGATCAGCGCCAACGGCGATACCGCCAATAAAATCGGCACTTATATGGCAGCGGTACTGGCGCACCACCACCGGATTCCCTTTTATGTCGCCGCCCCCTACTCCACCTTCGATCCGGCCACGCCGGACGGCGACGGCATCGTCATCGAGCAGCGGCCGGCGACGGAGATCAGCCGCGGCTTCGGTAAAATCACTGCACCGGAGCAAGTTCGGTTCTACAATCCGGCGTTCGATGTCACGCCGCACGAACTGATCGCCGGTTTTATCACTGAACGCGGCATTCTCCGCCCGCCGTTCGCCCGGACGCTGGCCGCCGCTTTTGCCTGAAAGCGCGCGGCATCAATCAAACAGCCAATACCACGGCATCACGACCGCCAGCAGACAAAACAATAAAATGCCAAACTGAACCAGAACCGCCGCCAACGCCCGTCCCAGCGAAATTCCGCCCCGCCAGCTCAACAACCCGGCGGTCACCGGCACCACCAGCGGCATTCCGATGACCGGAATCAACAGCAGCAAAAAGCCGCCGGCGACCATCAACGCCGCCTGCCACCACACCACCGAGCGGATTTTCAGCAGCGCCAGCGCCGCCAGCAAAGCGCCGAAACAACTCCAATACAGCGCCGCCGCCGCGATCAGCAATCCCCAGGGAAACTCCTTGCTCAAGCTCAAACCTCCTCTTCGAGAAACAGTTCCAGACAAAGCAAGCTCCACAGCAGATAACTCCAATCGCCACGGCCGCTGCAATGCGTTTCCAGCAACGCCGCAATGCCTTCCCGACACATCATGCCGCCGGAAACCAAACGGCCTTCCAGCAACGCTTCCTGTAATTTCATCCGCCAGTTTCCGCGAAACCATTCACCGACCGGCACTCCGAAGCCGCGTTTTCGCCGGTTGCGCAAATCGGCCGGCAGCAGGTCGGCAAAAGCCGCTTTTAAAATATGCTTGCGCGAACGGCCGCACTGCTTGAAGCGCAACGGCAACGCCGCCGCGAATTCCACCAGTTCATGGTCGAGAAACGGGCTGCGTACTTCCAGAGAAGCGGCCATTGAGGCAATGTCCACCTTGACCAGGATATCATTCGGCAAGTAACCGTGTAAATCGCACTCCAGACATTGTTCCACCGGATCAACGGCGGTCGCCTGCCGCAGCAGGCCGGCAAGATACTCCTCCGCGCCGCCCGCTTCCACCGCCGCCAACCGCCCTTGGTACAGCGCCCGGCGGACCGCTTCTCCGCCGTGAATCAACAACGCCGGATAACGCCGCAATTCCGGCAAAGCGCCGGCGGCAAGCAGACGCCGCAGCCGCTCCCGGAATGATCGCACCTCGCCCGGCGTCCATCCGGCGGCCAAACGGCAAAGCGCCCGGCCGCCCGGCCAACGGTCCGCCGCCGCCAGATACTTCATCGCCAGATAACGTTCGTAACCGGCGAAAATCTCATCGGCACCGTCACCGGACAGCGCCACCGTCAGTTCTTCGGCGGCAAACCGGCACAACAAACCGGTCGGCAGCATCGACGCATCGGCAAACGGTTCGCCATAATGCCGGACCAGACGGCGCAGCAATTCAAAATCTTCCGGCTGAACCACCCGGGTTCGGCAGCTCAGCCGGCGGTTGGTTTTCGCTTCCAGCGCCCGCGCCGTCCGGGCGGCCAGCATCCTTTCGTCATAGCGCGTATTTTCAAAGCCGACGGTGAACACCGAGACCGGCCGGTCGCAAAGTTCGGCCATCAGGCTGCAGACAATAGCGGAATCCAGGCCGCCGGACAAAAAAGCGCCGAACGGCACGTCCGCCATCAATCGCTTGCGCACCGCTTCGGTCAGCCGCCGCCGCACTTCGACTGCCGCATCTTCGAACGAAATGTCCAGTTTATGCCGGTAATCCGGCTGCCAGTAGCGGTTCAAAACGGTTCGTCCGCTGTTCAGATCGAACTCCAGCCAGCAGCCCGGCAACAGTTTATGAACTTCCAGATAGACGGTTGCCGGGGCGGGGATATATTGCAAAGCCAGGAACTGGTCAACCGCCGGGTAATTGAGCCGCCAGCGGCAACCGGAAATTTTTTTCAAAGCGGCAAATTCACTGGCGAAACAGAGCCTTTTGCCATCCAGCCGATAAAGCAGCGGTTTCTGTCCCAGCCGGTCACGCGCCAGCAATACTTTTTCCCGGCGGCGGTCGTAAATCGCCAGGGCGAACATGCCATGCAGTCTGCCGATCGCCTCCCGACCGTATTTCTCATACAGATGAAGAATCACTTCGGTATCGCCGGCGTTGCGGAAGATTACGCCATCGGCCGCCAGTTCCCGGCGCAGCGCCGGGAAATTATAGATTTCACCATTGAAAACCAGAACCACCGACTCATCGGCGTTGCTCATCGGCTGATGTCCGCCGATCAAATCGACCACCGCCAGCCGGCAATGCCCCAGCACGCCGCGCGCCTCCTGCCAGACACCCTGTTCATCCGGGCCGCGGTGACGCTGCGCCTCGTTCATTTGCCCGATCGCCGCCGCAGCGGCAGCCGGAGACGGTTCATTGAAGATACCGGCAATACCGCACATACGATCTCCCAAGTCCTCCAGCGAAAAGCTGCCGGAGGACGATTACTTCAGAAAAGCGCCGCCTTCCGGCCGGGTCGGAAAAATTTTGAAAATCGAAGAAAATCCGCTGATGTCGAAAACTTCTTTCACTCCGGGAGTCAAAGCACACAAAGCCAGCCGTCCGCCGCGCTGGCCCATCTTCTTGGCGACGATCAGCAACACCCGCAATCCGGCACTGCTGATATATTCCAGCCCGGCCATGTCCACCAGCAACCGGGAGGTATTCGCCGTCAATTCGGTAATCTGCCGCTCGCCCTCCCCGGCCGTCGCCGCATCCAACCGACCTGTGATGCACAACAGGTCATATCCGTCCGCCTGTTTCAGTGAAATATCCATAACTTTTTGTCCGTCAATATTAAGAATTTCCTTTTATTTCCCACCGATGACCATCGTCAACACATTGTACCGGCCTTCGCGACGGTAACGCATCTGCCGGGTCAGTTGCCGGGTCAGGAGGATCCCAACCCCGCCGACCGGCCGCGCGGCGATGTCCTGCGTCAAATCCGCTTCCGCCGCATCGTGCAGCGGATCGAACGGGTGCCCGTCATCCCGCAAGGTCAACGTGACCTCCCCGCCGCCATAGACGGTCTCTACGGCAATTTCATGCCGGTTTCGATCGTCGTAGCCATATTTGATGATATTTGAAATCATCTCCTCCGCCGCCAGATCCAACGCATAACGGACCGGCAGCGGCAACTCGTTATAACTGCGCTCCCGGTGCAACAATTCCGAAAACGCCACCAGCGCTTCCATGTTGTTGTCAACCCGATAGTTCAGTTTCGTCGCCATACCTGCCGTGCCCGCCCGGACGCGAAAAAAAACGAATTATTTTACCAGCGCCAACGCCGTATCGAGGTCATCGACGATCTCAATGATCGACTTCAACCCGGCGACTTCCAACGCATTCTCCACCAGCGGCTGCGGATGCAGCAACACCAGTTTGCACTGGTTGTGAACCATCTTCTTCGCGCCCCCCAGAATCATCCGCATTCCAAGCGACGCGATGAAGGTTACTTTACTTAAATCAAGCACCAGATTGCGTTTGCCATTGACTTCATTCAAAAAATCCATTTCGATTTTCTGTACGCCGGCAATGTCCAGACTGCCGTTCAAAGTGACCAGCGCGTAGTTTTCCCCGCGGTCCACGACGTGTATTTCCATCAACCTACCTCGTTCAAGTTAAAATCAGACACTCGAATATACCTGCAAAGCCGGCAAGTTGCAAGCCGCCGATCCGGATTTTGCCGGCAAAAAACAGCAAAAGAAAAGCATGGCACGACAGGCCAATAGGAAGCATGCGGAACAAAAAAGCGAAAAAATCAGCGAAAAGTAAAACTTCTGCTGTTTTATTTCTCTAACATGTCGATAATAGAAATGGTATGCCCGGTGCGGCTCGAACGCACGACCTTCTGCTCCGGAGGCAGACGCTCTATCCAACTGAGCTACGGACACATCATGCTATATATCATATCACAATTATTTCAAAATGCAAATTACATAGCTCCGGAATTCTCTTTTTTCATTCGATTCCAATGAGAATATCGTCCAGAGTCATTAAAAAATGAATTCCTGGCGAAAGCCAGGCAATCCGTCAATCATCAGAGCTCCAACGCCCCCGGACGTCAATAAAGTGCCATATTAATTGTCGTAAATGCCGACCAGGGTTCCGGCTGCCAGAATATGACCGGACAGCCCCTCAAGCAATTCGTTGAACTTAAATCCCTCCTGCAGCGTCAGTCGACAGTCTAGCGCATAGACCGTCAACAGATAACGGTGCGGTGCATTCGGCGGAACCATGCCGCCATAACCGGTAGCCGCCTCCTCCGGCAAGGCCTGTTCTTTCAGCAACGGCGAATGCCAACTGTTGACTCCTTGAACGAATTGTCCCCGAAGCTCTATCGAAGCATTTTCCGGCAATTCCGGGGTGGAGATATTGGCGGCAAGCCAATGAATCCAGCAGAAGCCGGCCACCGGGACGGCATCGTAATCGAGCAGCGTCAAGGCATAACTTACCGTACCGACCGGCGCGCTGGAAATCGCGACCGGCAGCGAGCGGGTCGGCATACCTTTGAACTGCTGATGGCCGCGTTTGCCGAAACGGTCTTGAATAATCCCGCCGGAAATGCCGGACGATTCCACCAGCAGCGGCAGAGCACGATCGTCGCGGTTGAAGGACGGGGTCCCGGGCAACAACAGAATCGATTCACTGCAACAACAATTTTTCATAATTAACCTCCCCTAATGTTGAAGATTGCAGACTTCTTACTCCTTCCGTTTACCATACACGGTTGATGGCGGAAATACAAATTGATATTTGGGGGCTGTCAAATTACAAGGTCGGGAATAGATTGATGACATAAAGGGCGAAAAGAGCATTGCTGAATTCAACCGCAGTCAAAAAACATTTCGGCAGTGAAAAAAACGATCGGGAGCCCCGGAGGCGGCAGGACTCCCTTCCCGAGCAGACCGGTTGTGCCATGGTACTATAACAGTTGCTATGGTAAAAAGGAATGAGGTAGCGGTTATGAAATGAAAGAGGCTGATTCTCAAAGATGTGATACTGTAAAATAAGACATCGGCTCTGACGGACAGAGTCATGCAGACAGTTAAAACATCACAAAAGGAGACATCAGCCATGAGAAAATGTAGCACGGTATCGTTCGAAGGTCAAGTGATATTTGTCGGAATTGATGTGCACAAGGAAAGTTGGGTGGTGAATTTGCGGCATTGCCACCGTGAACTGGACAAGTTCAGCATGAATCCGAGCCCTGAGATGTTGGCGAAGTATCTGAAGATGAACTATCCGGGCGCCGAGTACCGGAGCGTTTACGAGGCAGGATTCAGCGGATTCTGGGCGCACCGGCGATTGTGTGAGCTCGGGATTGAGAATATCGTAATCAACCCGGCGGACGTGCCGACCAGCGGCAAGGAGCGCGACCGCAAGAACGATGCGGTGGACAGCCGAAAATTGGCGCGGGAACTGGAGAACCGGACATTGGAAGGGATCTATATTCCGCCTGAAGATAATTTGGAATTGAGAAACCTGGTCAGACGTGAAACGAAACTGACCGGCAATATAACCAGGGTCAAAAACCGGATCAAAGGACACCTGAATTTCATGGGGTTGAAGTTTGGAAGTTGGTCTGGAAGTTCTTTGAAAATGATGTATGCGGACGCGGCAAAGCGTTACGATTATGCCTTGCAGAGCATGTTGCGGGAACTGCGTTTTCTCAGAGAAGAGAAACTGCATGTGATCCGCGATGAACGGCGGTGTCTGAAGCGTTTGAAGCGCGACAAAGTACAGAAGCATCTACAGAGTATACCTGGCGTCGGGTTTCATACGGCGGTGATGCTGCAGGCCGAATTGTGGGACTTGCTGCGCTTTGAAGACAAGGATTCGCTGAGCTCGTATGTGGGATTCGCACCGAGGTTGGTCGGCAGCGGCGAACACGAGGCCGTCAAATCCGCCGGGAATCGCAAGAAAAAGCAACTGCATGCCATCCTGATCCAGTCGGCGTGGAGGTCGGTGTCGTACAATCTGGAGATTCGGGCCAGATATGGAGCCTTGCTTCATAAGGGGGCCAGTCCACAACGGGCTATTTCGATCATCGGCAAGAAATTGCTCTATGCGCTTCGGGCCGTGTGGCTCCAGGAACGTGATTACATGGTATCCGCAAGTGAATAAGATTTAAGTAGTTTCGGAGATTCTGTTTGCTGTGACTGTGAAATTCGGTTCTTTTTAGCACGTCGTTCGTTTGCTCCTTGATCCGAGGGGATCATGTAAAACAGTTTGCGAGTGCTATTTCAGAGTGGAACAGCAAAATGCGAAACCTTGAATTCATTCAAGAGTTGTCGTCAATAATAGTGTCCGATTTTTGCCCGAACCGCAACCAGAAGATAATCTTTAATTGGAAGACTGTAAAAATATTTACAGATGGAAGTCCTCTGCCCTTTGAGGCGGAGTTTCGCAAATAACAACAAATAACAGGAAAAATACAAACAAAGAAAGAGTCAGTCTCTTGACTTTTTCATAATAGGAGTAAAATTTCCATCTGCAATGAAGACAACACGAGGGAAAGCGGGAAATGCGAAAAAAGAATCGAGTAGGAGCCCGGTCATTAGTTGGCCGGGCGTCCTCTCACACCACCGTACGTGCCGTTCGGCATACGGCGGTTCAGCAGCTTGAGTGCAACGCTTTGTACCGAAGTAGGATATCGTCATACCCTATTTCGGCAATGCGTTGAGACGGCAATACACGATGTAAAATCCAACTACGGGCAATATGCCAGTAGCCTTTCCTCGTATTCGCCCATTCCCACGCTTTTCCCTCGGAAATACCCAACGATTGCAGTCGCGTAAATCGTGTCCGTACTCGTTTCCACTGTTTCCAAACATACGTCCGAATTTTCCGTTGAATCCATTCATTCATGTTTTGCATAAACATCTTCATGTCCGCAATCGCATAGTATCCGAGCCATCCGACGGTATATTGCCGAAGTTTGTACAGCATATATTCCACCGAATTTCCCTGATTCCTTCGGGTCAGCTCGCGAACCTTGGCTTTGAAGCGGTCTATAGACTTCTCGTGTATTCGAATTCCGGCCTGTCCTTTCGTCGTACTTCGCAGTGCGAAGCCGAGAAACTTCAGCTTCAGCGGACTTCCCGCTTTACTTTTGGATTCGTTTACTTTGAGTTTCAATTTCGCTTCAAGAAACCGTCTGCTGCTCGCAAGTACGCGTTCGGCGGCGCGTTGACTTCTGACGTAGATGTTGACATCGTCCGCATATCGTACGAACTTGTGTCCACGGCGTTCCAATTCCCGGTCGAAAGCGGTCAGGTAGATGTTGCTCAGCAATGGCGAAAGATTGCCGCCCTGTGGACTGCCTTCTTCCGTTCGCGTCACCACGCCATTGATCATGACTCCGCTCTTCAAGTAGCGTTTAATCAGGCACAAAACTCGTTGATCAGAGATTTTGGCCCGCAACATTTCCATCAACAGCTCATGGTTCATGGTGTCGAAATACTTGCTCAAGTCAAGATCGACAACCCGCCGATAGCCTTGATTGTAGTATTTCCGTGCTTGCCGGATGGCCTGATGAGCGCTACGCCCCGGTCGGAAACCGTAGCTGTTTTCTGAAAATTCCTCCTCGAATATCGGGCAGAGGACCTGCGATATTGCCTGTTGAATCATCCGATCCATGCCCGTTGGAACACCAAGCATCCGTATCCCCCCGTCCGGTTTCGGGATTTCAACCCGGCGCACCGGTTGCGGGCGATACGTTTCGGTTCGGAGATTTTCAAGGAAACTTTCCTTGTGTTCGCACAGATACGCCAACAGGTCGTCAACGGTCATTCCGTCCACGCCCGGCGCTCCGCCGTTTCTCTTGACTTGCTTGTACGCACGGTTGAGGTTGTTACGCTCAAGGATGCGTTCAAACAAATCAGCACCGTCTTTCGCTTCAGTTTCCCGCGTAAGCATGCTCCGCACTCCCGGATTCTCTTCGGCTTCCAGCCTATCCATCCCCGGGCAGTTCCGTTTCCGGATTTTCTGCTCTCTACACATGCTGCACCTTTCACTTGCGAAAGATCGACTACTGTTCGGCCCTTCCCGTAAAAAAAAACACGGTACTATGGCCTCTGCTGACTTCTCAACGTTCAGCCGCACATCACTGTACGGGTTGAAATTACCATGCATTCACGGCTTCATTCATACCGTTGAGATCTCCCCGGATAAGAGCGATAACTTTCATCCCAGGCGCCTGGTACATCTACACCACAAGGTTCGGGCAGTATTGGACTTCGCTTTGTTGTGCAAGCTCGTCCGCCTTGCAAATGCCTTATATGTACTTTCTGTTCGTCAGGCCGGGAATTTGCCGCCGACTTCCTTCAGATTCCACCTCGCGGTGGACACCCTTGCCTTAAGCTAACAGTTCCTACTGCCAAGTCTGTAACGGACTTTCACCGTCAAGTTATCACCCATGCCGGGCGTACGCAAAAAAAACTCGCCTTTCCATGGAAGGCGAGTTGAATTCGTTCCGCCGGCGGGAATCGATCAGCGATTGAGGCTTTTCCAGATCGGTTCCAAGTCGACCAGGCTGGTCGTTTGGGCCGCTTTGTCGATGCACAAAGCGACAACCGCGCTTTCCAGGCCTTCATTGCCGCTGCATTTCGGCTGCGCCTTTTCATCGATCATCGTCTCGTAAAGTTCCTTCATGATATAGGAATCGCCGCCGCCGTGGCCGTCGCCGCCGAAATCGATGAAAACGACGCCTTCATCGCCCAGACAACGATATTTCAACGTGCTCGGATAAAGGTCGAGCACCATCGTGCCTTCGGTGCAGGAAAAATACATGCGGCGCTCCGGAATCGCATTGGACATCGTCGCCTGGAACATCACCCGGATCCCATTGCGATACTGCATGATCGCCACCTGATTGTCCATCAGATCCTTCTCGGAAGTGAACGGCGATTTTTCCGCATGCGGATCGTGCCAGGTGGCAAACGTCTTCTCGCCGTATTTTTCGTTCATATACTCATTCTCCGGGATGAAGAAGTCACGGCCGCCGAAAGACGCGATTTTGGTCGGGACCGATTCGCAGAACCAATTGAGCAAATCCAGGTCATGACAGCACTTTTCCAGGATGTGAGGCCCGGCCAGTTTGGTATAACGCCGCCAGTTGCGCATGATGTAACCGCCGTGGTCCGGCGCAATGTTTTCATTGGCGTCGATGCTGAGCAGCTTGCCGAGCTTGCCGCTGGTCAACAGCTCTTTGGCTTTGCGGTACAGCGGCGCATAACGCAATACAAAGCCGGTGGCAAACTTCAAATTGGTTTTCTGATGCGCCTCGTAAATAGCTTCGCAATCTTCGATGCTGGTCGCCAGCGGTTTTTCGGAAAAAACGTGTTTGCCGGCGGCAAACGCGGCGAGAATATGCTCTTTATGAAACGCGTTCGGCGACGCGACGATGACCCATTCCACTCCCGGCACGTCGATGGCTTCCTGGTAGGTATCGCAAGCCTTGGCCTCGGACTGCCAACGTTCCTGGGCGGCAGCCATCACTTCCTTGTCCGGATCGAAAACCGAAAGAATTTTGACCTTGTTGTTGGAATCCCGCAGCAGATTGGCAACGATGCATTGCGAACGGCCACCGGCGCCGAGAACTGCGATATTCACTTCGCGCTGATTCATGATCAATAGCTCCTTTTATCTTGATTGGGAAAACATTTTATGCATTTAAATTTGTTTTTGGATTCCTATTAATATATATTGTCCCGTTTTAAAAAAAATGGATAAAAACCGCATATTTCATGACAAAATAATGAATATTGATCAACAGCATTGCCAGATTCACCGGCTGCCGGGAGGAATGCAGAGCATTCACTGCAATTATGGATTGTGGATCATTGGCGGCGGCGCCTGCGTGGCGCCGGCCGGCAGTTATGCGCAATGCCCCTGGCGTTATTTCGAATATTATTCGATTTCCCATCTGCGCGAAGGCGGCGGCCGGCTCAAACTGGCCGCCGAAGAGGAACGGGTGCTGGTGCCCGGCGACGCGGTGATCGTCTGTCCCGGTACCCGCAACCGTTACGGCGGCGACTGGAACAAGAGTTATTGCGAAGACGCCATCCGTTTTTACGGCCCGGTGGCCGATATGCTCCGGCAGAGCGGGATCTTGCGGGATGAGGTCGTTCACTTCGGCAAACTGCGCCGGCTGCAGCCGATTATTGAACTGGCCGGCGATCCGGCGATCGATGCCCAGATCAACGCCAATCTGGAACTGCAGAAGCTGCTGGTGGAAATGTACAATGCCAGGCGGAAGTCTACCAGCGAGACGGAGATCGAACTGCTGCTGGCCAGAATCAAAGCCCGGCCGGAATACTGGTGGACAGTCGAGGAGATGGCTGAATTGTGCAATACCAGCATCGATCAGTTGCGGCGGATTTTCTTGAAACATACCGGCGTCCTGCCCAAAGTCTATGTCGATCGTTTCAAGATGACCAAGGCGGCCGAATTGCTGCTGGCCGGCGACTTGAAGGTGGCGGAGGTGGCGCGCCGGTTCGGCTATGTCGACCCGTATCACTTTTCCCGTCGCTTCAAGTGCATCATGGGATTTTCGCCACGGCGTTACCGCCGGGAAATCAGCGTTTTGCCGTGAAATTTATATTTTGACCGGGAATTTCTCTTGTATTTCATTGAAGTCGCGCTACAGTAGTCATTTTCAAATCGTCACTCGGTAGTGAAAGTATCATTGGGAGTTTCCAGAAAATGAGCGGAAGTTTGTATCAGACAATCGTCGAAAAGTATCAACACTACATCATGCCGACCTATGCGCCGAAGACTCTGCTGGTCCGCGGTGAAGGTGCTTGGCTGTACGACGCTGACAATCGACGTTATCTGGATTTCGCCTGTGGAATCAGCGTCTGCAATCTCGGCCACTGTCATCCGGCGGTGACCGAAGCGATTCAGAGGCAGGCGGCCAAATTGGTGCATATATCCAATTTATATTTCAACGAAGTCACTCCCATCCTGGCTGAAAAATTGATCCGAGCCGGGATGGACGGCGTCGTCTTTTTCTGCAACAGCGGCGCCGAAGCCAACGAAGGGATGATCAAATTCGCCCGCAAATGGGGGTCGGAACAGGGCAAGCATGAAATCATTTCGATGCATGACTCCTTCCACGGCCGGACGCTGGCGACGTTGGCCGCGACCGGCCGGAGCAAATACCGCAAAGGATTCGCGCCGGATATGCCGGGCTTCCGGCAGGTGACTTTCAATGATTTTGCCGAACTGGAAGCGGCCGTCAACGAGCACACCTGCGCAATCCTGCTGGAACCGGTGCAAGGCGAAGGCGGCATCATTCCGGCCGACCGGGAATATTTGAAAAAGGTCCGGGCGCTCTGCGACGCCAGAAAAATTCTGCTGTTATTCGATGAAGTGCAATGCGGCATGGGACGGACCGGCAATTTATTTGCCTACCAGACTTTCGGCGTCGAGCCGGATGCGCTGTCGATGGCCAAAGCGATTGCCAACGGGTTGCCGATGGGAGCATTTATCGTCAAACGGCAATATGCGAATACATTACAGCCCGGCATGCACGCCAGCACCTTCGGCGGGACGCCGCTGGTCAGCGCCGCCGCCCTGGCAGTGCTGGAAGTCATCGAAAGGGAAAATATCCTGGCCAACTGTCGCAAGATGGCGGCGTTTCTCCAGGAAAATCTGGAGAAGTTGACGCAAAAATACGCGTTCGTCAAAGCGGTGCGCAGTTGCGGACTGATGATCGGCATCGTGCTGGACCGGGAGGCGGCGGCGGTATTGCCGCTGCTGCTGAAAAATGGTATGATTGCGCTGACGGCCGGCGAAACGGTGATCCGGCTGCTGCCGCGGCTGAATCTGACGCAGGAAGAAGCGGAATACGGTTTGGCAATACTGGAGAAAAGTTTGGACGAATACGCCGCCGGCTTGTGAGGCGGCATACCAAGGATATTGATGATGAAGAAAGATTTATTGACCCTCAGGGATATCACTAGTAAAGATTTCGACGCGATCATGGCTTTGACCGCGAAATTGAAAAAGCAGCGGCCGGCGTTATGGCAGGACCAGTCGTTGCGGCAGCAGGCTGCCGCCGTTCCGCCGCTGAAAGGCAAAAGCATCGGCTTGATTTTTGCCAAATCCTCCACCCGGACCCGGATCTCGTTCGAGGTCGGTGTCAGCGAGCTCGGCGGCACCCCGCTCTATCTGGATCAAAGCAAAATGCAGGTCGGCCGCGGCGAAACAATCGCCGATACCGCCCAGGTGCTGAGCCGCTATCTGCACGGCATCGTCATCCGGACCTACAGCCATGCCGATGTGGAGGAACTGGCCAAAGTGGCGACGATTCCGGTCATCAACGCGCTGACCGATGATTACCACCCCTGCCAGATCCTGGCCGATTTGTTCACGATGCTGGAATGCAGCGGCAGGATTGCCGGGACGAAACTGGTGTTTGCCGGCGACGGCCAGAGCAATATCGCCAACTCGTTGATTCTGGCGGCCCGCCTGACCGGGTTCGAACTGGTGATCACCGCGCCCGAGGAGTTCCGGCCGCGTGCCGATTTGATCGGCGATTGCGCCAACATCAACTGGCAGAAAGATCCGCTGGCCGCCGCCGCCGGGGCCGATTATCTGTATACCGATGTCTGGGTCAGCATGGGATTTGAAGAAGAAAGCGCCAAACGTTTCAAAATACTTGCGCCTTACCAGGTCAATATGGCGATGATCAAAGCGGCCAAGCCGGCAGTCAAAGTGTTGCATTGTCTGCCGGCGCACCGCGGCGAGGAGATTGCCGGCGAAGTGATGGATTCGAATTATTCGATCGTCTTCGATCAGGCGGAAAATCGACTGCATGTGCAAAAGGCGGTGATGACCATGTTGATGGGCAGATGATTTTCGACGATGAGTTGGCTTGACATCCTTCTGGTCTCTTTCGGCGTTTCCATCGATGCGCTGGCGGTGTCGATCTGCGGCGGCTTGAGCAATCGGACCACCCCCTGGCGTCACGGGTTGACGGCAGGGGCTTTTTTCGGGTCCTTTCAAATTTTGATGCCATTGTTCGGTTACTTCATTGCCAGCCTGGTCAAAGGGCCGCTGGAGCGCTGCGACCACTGGATTGCCTTCGGATTGTTGGCGCTGGTCGGCGGCAAGATGATCTATGAAGCTCTGAAGCACGGAAACGAAGAGGGCGATTGCAGCAATATTTTTACTTGGCGGATCATGTTGATCCTGGCAGTCGCCACCAGTCTGGACGCGCTGGCGGTCGGCGCTTCCTATGCGATGCTCAACACCTCGATTTGGCAACCGGCCCTGGCGATGGGGGTGGTCACCTTCGGAATGTCGCTCTTCGGGGTTCAGCTCGGCGTCCGCAGCGGTCGCTTCTTCAGCAAGAAAATTGAAATTGCCGGCGGTGTCGTCATCATTTTAATCGGCGTCAAGATTCTGATTGAGCATCTGTCCGGTCTGGCCTGAAATTTCTTCCGGATTGATTCTTGCCGGAGATTGTAAATTTTTTCATTGATTTTTATATTTCTTCCTGTTATATTTCACCGTGGACGTTCAATCGGATGAAAAAAGTCAACACCAAGGGAGCGGGGGGACGAAAATGGGAAGAATCTGGCTGGCGGCGTTGGGATGTGCAATATCCGGTTATGGCTGTTCGGTAGGCAAAACGACGGTAAGCACGCCAAATGGGACGACGGTCACCGTCGAAAATGTCCAGATCGAACAGCCGGCACCCGCCGGTCCCGGCGGCGGCAACGGCAGCCGGGAACCTCAAATGATTGATCCGCCGGCCGGCTGGGAAGTCGTGCGCAATCATTCGGCAAGCCAGACTGCCGCCCAAAATGCGGAGAAGGAATTCGTCCCCGGTTATCTGGCGGATGTTTGGGAATTGCCGCGCCATGTGCGCACGAATGAATCTTTTGACTGGGATGCAGCGCCGGTTTGCAGCTTGCACGTTTACGACAACGATGTCGTAAAAGCGATCAAATCCAATGGTTTTCTCTCCTCTTATCTGAAAAAACGGCTGGCGGTGAAATTGTCCGGCTTTCTGGTCATCCCGGCCGATGGCGAATACACGATTGTCGCGGAATGCAACTATGACGATCACCTGCCCCCGGCGATGGTGACGGTGGACGATGCCCCCTGTCTTGAATTTCAATATGACCAGGCCGGCAGCCAAGCGCGGAAACTGACGTTGACCAGAGGCCTTCATCCGTTCGGCGTCTACACTTATCTCGGCGATCTCGAATTCGATTTGAAGGTTTATCTCAAGGAGCCGGGCATGCTGGCGCCGCGGCCGCTGACTGCGGAAGATATCTGCAGCAGAAACGAAAACTACAAAGCGTCCGACCGCTGAACAGAAACCGCCGAAAATATCCGGAGACAAAAAATCCCGGCTTCCGACCGGGATTTTTTGCAGGTAACTCGGAGTTTCGGCGAACTTATTTAACTGCGTTGCCGGAAACGTTAACCGACTGATAGTAGAACAGGAACGGGAACGGAATCGGAATCATCGTGCTGGAATACTGCGAAGTGATATCCAACGTCTTTTTGGCGCCCAGCGCGTTGCTCTTTTCCGTAACCATCTGAACCACGGAAGGAACATTGGCCATATCCTTGCCGAATGCCGCCGAACCGACTTCGGTCGTCGAACCGGTGATCAGCGGAAAACTGAGGAAATACAGACCGCTGTTGTTGCCGGTCAAATGAGCAACCGGCGTACCGCTGGTTGCGATCCCCTGACCGCTCAAATTCTGACCTTCGGATACTTGGACTTGAGCACAACCGGTAATCGCCAAAGCTCCAACCGCGGCCAAAGCCATCATCATAAATTTCTTCATTTTTTGATCTCCCAATTTTTAATAAAAATTTCCAGGTAATTTTCTCCGAGAATCCCCAACCATTACTATACGCCGTTTTTAAGGAAAGTCAATTTTTTTGCAGCAATCCGGCAAAAGCGCCGTCGTGCAAGGCAGTTGGCAGCAGTTGCCGCTGCTTCAGCCGCCGCCATTCGGGAAATTGCCGCGTCAAACGTTCCAGCTGCCGCTCGTTTTCATCCGGTTCGATACTGCAGGTGCTGTACAGCAGCAGTCCGCCTCGTTTCACCAGCGGCAACGCCTCAAGCAGGATTTCCCATTGCAGTTTCCGCACCTCCAGCAGCGATTGCGGCGTCAAACGCCATAAGGCATCCGGCCGGCGGCGGAATACGCCGCTGTTGGAACACGGCAGATCCGCCAGCAGGAGATCGAATGACTCCGGCGGCAATGCCAGTTCCCGGCAGGTGCCGACCACAATTTCCAGTCCGGCCCGGTAACGCCGGTTGTTGGCCGCGGTCAATTGCTGGCGGCGGGCGGAACGGTCGGCGGCAACGATCCTGCCGCCGGCGGGCAGACGCTCGGCGAACAACAGGCTTTTGCCGCCCGGCGCGGCACAGAGATCGAGAAGCCGGGGCGCGGACGGTAAAAGTTGCCAGTCCAGCATTTCAACCGCCAGCGCGGCTGCCGGGTCCTGGATATAAACTCGGCCCTCCGCCAGCCAGGGGCGTTCCAGAACGGTTTGGCCGGATAAATGGGAGAAAAATCGATAGTGATTCAGCCACGGCAGTGCCAGCGCCTGCAGACCGGGTTCCGCCGGCGGCTGAAAATCGCCGCAGGCCCGGAAGGTGAACGGCGGACGCTGCAATTGCAACTGCGCTAACGTCTCCAATTGTCCGGGCGCATAACGCCGTTGCCACAATTTGTAAACCGGCGGCGGCAGGACGTTGCGGGCGGTCGGCAGCGGCACCCCCTGCTCCCGTGCCCGCCGCATGACCGCATTGACCAGAGCGGCGCAGGAGCGGCTGTAATGTTTTTTGGCGTAATCGACCGCGATATTGACCGCAGACTCCGGCGCCAAACCATCCAGTTGAAAAACTTGAACACAGGTCAGCAACAGCAGCCATTCCACCTCTTGCGGCGGCGCATGGCGCAACAAGCCCTGAAGCAGAAGCCGATGACGGTGAAGATGCCGGAAATGGCTGTAAAGCACGCTGCCCAAAGTACGGCGCAACGCCGGAGCGGCGCAATGCGAATCGAGAATGTCATCCAGACTGATGCCATTTTCCCACTGGCGCAGGGCATGGAGGGCCGCCTGCAGAATCCGCTCCGCCTGCGGCGTCGCCGGCTCTTCCATTCTCAGTCGCCCAGGAAGCGGTCGTGCAACCGGTACTGATAGTAATCCCGGATCGCTTCTTCGAGGCTGGTCGCTTCCGCCGTATATCCCAAAGCCTGCAATTTGCCCATTTCAGCTTTGGTATAATACTGGTATTTCGGCCGCAATGACTCCGGCATGTCGATATATTCGATGTTTACCGGCCGGTCCAGCGCCAGGAAAGCCGCCCGGGCCAAGGCGTTCCAGGTTTCCGCCCGCCCGCTGCCGATATTGTACAAACCGACGCCTTGCGGATGTTGAAACAGAAACCACAACATTTTCACCGCATCCTTGACCGAAAGGAAATCCCGCATCTGCTCGCCGTCGGCATATTCCGGCCGGTACGATTTGAACAATTGCAGCTTGCCGGTGGCGGTGATCTGCTCGTAGGCCCGGCAGACGACGCTGCGCATATTGCCCTTGTGGCGTTCGTTGACTCCGTAAACGTTGGAAAATTTGCAGCCGGTAATCCGGTCGAACCATCCCTGCCGGAGCGCCCATAAGTCGAACAACTGCTTGGAATAGCCGTACATGTTCAACGGCCGCAAATCCGCGATTGCCGCCTGATCGTCGACGTAGCCGCACCCGCCGTCGCCATAGGTGGCGCAACTGGACGCATAAATTAGCCGGACCTGACGTTTCAGAGCGAAAAGCGCCAGCTCTTTGCTTGCCTCAAAATTGTTGTCGACCAGGTAGCTGGCATCCTGCTCGGTGGTCGCCGAACAGGCGCCCATGTGGAAGATGCCGTCCAACGGCAGATGATCGAACATTCCGGCCGCCAATTTGCGGCGAAAATCGTCTTTCTCCAGGTAATCGCGGAACTTCAACGCCCGCAGATTCCGCCACTTTTCCGAAGTCCCCAGGTGGTCGACCGCCAGAATGTCGTCGATGTTGTTCCGGTTGAGATACCAGACAATGCCGCTGCCGATCAAGCCGGCCGCGCCGGTTACAAGATACATGATGCTTCCCCGTCAGTTTTGATTTTGCAGATTGCGGAAACTGGCCAGCGCCGATTGCTGCGTCCGGGCCAACGGGCCCGGCAGGCCGTTCAACGACGCCGTCACGAAAAAGGAGTAATCGTAATCCCGGTCGCCGTCACTGTCGTACGAGATTTCCTGGCCGGCTTCCGCGCCGACCGTCCAGCAGTGCAGCACCTTCAGCAAGCGGACACGCTGTTCGCGGATGAAACCGGCTTCGAAATCGTAGAAAATATCATAGGACCCGAAGAACGTCCGGTCGTTGGACAACGGCACGGTGATGCCGGCGGTCAGCTCCTGGGTCCTGGTATCGAAATATTTATCGAAGAAACTGCCGGATTCCAGGTCGGTCAGCGTCGAACCCATCGAATAAGCCGAACGGCTGTGATAAACATCCTGGTAAACGTAACCGAGATTGACGGTGCAGTCTTCAAAGAGTTCGTATTTGATATTGAAATTCCACTGGTTCAGCCAGTTCAGATCGAGCCCCGGCCGGCCGGCATCGCGCCCCCGGCGCTGCGCTTCGGCATTGTGACCGTTGTTGCCGCCGGCGTCGATCGAAAAGAAAGTCGACAGCGTCAATTTCTCCGACGGATTGAAGGCGATCTTCGTACAGAAATCCCCGGCATTGTTGAATTTGTATTTGTGATCTTTTTCCATGTAGAGATCCCAGTAATTTTCCATCGTCAGCCAGTTGTACACTTTTTCCCGCCCCAGCGAACCGCGCCGGGTCTGCAAACGGTTGCGTACCCCGAAACGCATGAAATTCTGTTTGTCGATCCGGTCGATGTCGTCGAAGAAATACAAATATTCGCGGTCCACCGTCGGTTTCGGGATGAAAGTGTAATTGATGTACGGCTCCATGACATGGCGCAAACCGTCCAGCCGCCAGTAGGCGTTGCGGATATTCTGCCAGGAATAGGAGAGTTTGGTATTGGCCTCGACGCCGAATTCCGCCACAAAGCGGCCGCGGGCGCCGCCGTTGTCGTCATAGTTGACGATCGGAACGCGGCTGATGTCCTCCGGACGGTTGACGATGAAGATCTGATTCAGGTCTTCGGTCGTCACTTCGGTATCGGAAGAGGCGCTGTAAGCGGTAAAACGTCCCCCGGCCCGTGGAATGACATTCAGCCAATCGAGAAACTCCAGCCCGTATTTTTTAAATTCCAGCGGATAGTAGATGAAATGCAGCGTATCGAAACGAAACGACTGGTAATCAGCCGGATCAGCCAAGCGCAACGGCCGCGGTTTATCGTAATTCCGCCAGCGCATCTGCAGATAATCGACACTGTTTTCGCCCTGATAATACAAATTGGAGCCGCTGAACAGCTCCTGGCGCGGCACGTCGATCCGGAATTCCGGCAGACGCTCCACCGCGGTCGTGAAATCATTGACGCGGGCCCGGAAATACAAGGCGGTCGAAAGACGGTCGAACTGATATTCCAAGGCGCCGTAAGTGGCCGGCTCCGGGTCGGCATTGAACGCATACGGGAAAAAATCCTCCTGGAAATAGAGATCGCTCATCATGTCGAAATTACCGCGGAAATCCAGCCGCGGCGTCAAATGGGTAACATTGCTGATCCGGAAATTATAACGGTAGTGGGGAATTTCCAGCCGGTAATTTTCCACTTCGCTGCTGTAATAGGGCCGCAAATCGTACAGGCCGTAACCGAAGATCGTCGTCTTGCTGATTTCGCTGTTGACCTCCAAATCGGCCCCGTATCCGAAACCGCGCATATTGTAATAATCGGTCAGGATCTTGACGCTCGAATACGGATAGTCGGTAAAGTCGAAACGTTTGGAGCCCAAGACGTAAAAGCCCCAGTCGGAAGAATCGCCCAGCTGGAACTTGTACAGGCCCGGACTTTCGTCCTTCGGCTTGTAAATCATCGGCACCCAGATCACCGGCACCCCGTAAAATTTCAGCCAGCAGTTCGAACCGATCAAACTGTGCTCTCCGGTATCGAACTGGTTGGCGTCGAAAGTAAAACCGTCGGTCTGGTGCGGATAAATGGTCGCTTCGCTGCAGGAGATCGAATAATGGCTGTTGTCGTTGATCAGATATTCGCAACTGGTCACCTCGGCGTCGCGGACGACGATTTCGCCATTCGGCTTGCGTTCCCCGGATTTGGCTTTGCAGGCGAAGGTCTTGAAATTGCACTCGATTCCTTCCAGTTTCAGAAAACCGGTGGTCAGGTTGCCTTCCAGCTTCTGCGCCGTAAGCACCTCCCCGCGGTATTCGAGTTTGATATTCACCTTCTGCTGGCCGAGCGTATCGGTCGTATACCCCAGGATTTGAACCAGCACTTCTGGATTGAGCTTCAACCGCTCCAGCTCGCCGATCGTCACATTGGTCTGCTGGGATTTCACCCGGTACAGCCGAATGTTGCCGGAAGCCTCGATATCACGGCTTTCCAGGTCGATGATCGCCGAATCGGCGTAAACGGTCAAATCTTTGAAGGGGATATAAACATTGCCTTTCACCATGATCACCGAACCGACGACGTTCATCTCATCGGCCCGGGTATTTTTCAAATCAGCCAGATTACGCCCTTCCAGAAGCGCCGTATCGATCAAAGCAGCATAACTGTTGCAGGAGACGCCGGCCAGATAGAGACAGGACCCGCACAACAGAATTTTCTTCCAATTTGCCTTCAACTTAATCTCCAACACCCATAGTGCAGCCCGGCGCTGCGTCAGGAACGCTAAAAAATTCTTTGTCGACGCCCGATGCCTCGGTTTTTGGTTTCGGCGACGCTATCGACATGACATCCTTTGTCCTGCAAAAATAAGTTACAAAAAAACACATGCCTGTAATATTGCGTCCGGAATCGGAAAAGTCAAATAGATAGTGAAATAAATAAACGGCTTTGCCGCTGAATCGGCCGCCGCGATTTTATCGGCCGGAAGTGAAGAAAGAATTGGACAAATCCGCTTCGCCGTGGTACAGTAAGCCGGTAAAATTAATCATATTCATCAGGAGAACACTTTCATGAAATACGAAGCAGTCATCGGACTGGAAGTTCATACGCAGGTCCGCACCCGCAGCAAGATGTTTTGTTCCTGTCCCAACCGATTCGGCGCGGAACCCAATACGCTGGTCTGTCCGGTCTGCATGGGGTATCCCGGCGTGCTGCCGGTGCCGAACCGGCAGGCGATCCGCCAGACCGTCGTGGCCGGGCTGCTGACCAATTGTCAGATCGCCCGGTTCAGCAAGTTCGACCGCAAGAGTTATTTTTACCCGGATATGCCGAAGAACTACCAGATTTCCCAGTACGATCTGCCGTTCTGCGAGCACGGCTACGTCGAAATCGGCGGCAAAGGTTTTTCCGGTGCCGATTTGCCGGCCAAAAAGATCGGCATTACCCGCATTCATCTCGAAGAAGACGTCGCCAAACTCAATCATTTTCCCGGCGCCAGCGGGGTCGATTACAACCGCGCCGGCGTGCCTTTGATGGAAACGGTCAGCGAACCGGATATGCGCACCCCGGACGAGGCTTACGCCTACCTGACCGCCCTCAAGGAGATCATGCAGTACGGTGATATCAGCGACTGCGACATGGAGAAAGGCCAGATGCGTTGCGATGTCAATATTTCACTGCGCGAAGCCGGAACGGAAAAATTCGGCACGAAAATCGAAATCAAAAATCTGAACAGTTTCCGCGCCGTCCACCGGGCACTGGAATATGAAATCTGGCGGCAGGCCGAACTGCTGGACGCCGGCAAGACGCTGCAGCAGGAAACGCGCGGCTGGAATGACGATCATGGCGAAACCTATTTGATGCGGACCAAAGAACAGGCCCATGACTATCGTTACTTTCCGGACCCGGATTTGATGCCGTTCGTTTTCCCGGCCGAGGAAATCGACGCGATCCGCGCCCAACTGCCGGAATTGCCTGCGGCGATGCGCGAACGTTTCGTCCGGGATTATGAATTGACTTCCTATGATGCCGAAGTGTTGACCCAGGACCGCCGGACCGCCGCCTATTTCGACCGGGCGGCCCAATTGTTGAAAACTCCGAAGCTGGCCGCCAACTGGATCACCTCCGAACTGTTGCGGGAGTTGTCGAATGCGCAGCAGCACATCGAAACATGCCGGATTGCGCCGGAACAACTGGCCGCGTTGATTACCCTGATCGAAAACAAGACCATCAACGGCAAAATCGGCAAGGAGGTGTTCGCCGAAATGTTCGCCACCGGCAAAGATCCGAAAGCGATCGTCGACGCCAAAGGTCTGGTGCAACTCAGCGATGCCGGCGCCGTGGCGGCACTGGTCGACCAGGCGATCGCCGCCAACCCGGCACAAGTCGCGCAGTACCAGGCCGGCAATCCCAAAGTGCTGCAATTTTTCGTCGGACAGGTGATGAAGTTGAGCAAAGGCAAGGCCAATCCGCAACTGGTGGTGGAGTTGCTGCAGCAGAAATTGTGAAGACAATCGCAGAAAACAGAAATTTACCGGCGCCGGTCGAACCGGCGCCATTTTTTTAGCGGAATTTCCGGCCGCGCCGGATGGTCAATCCATCAGGCCGTACAACCGGCTGGTTTGCGACAGTCGTACCGGCTGGCCGTTACCGGCCGGCAGCAGTTCCACCCACGCCGTCAAGGGCGGCTCCAGCTGAAAGCCGTCGCCATCGTACAAACGAAACGGCCGTACCGCCCGTCCGTAACAACGCGGCTCCAGCTGGAAGCGGGTTGCCGGCGTGATGTGTTCGACACTGCGGGCCCATGGCATCAGCGTACCTTCTTTGACGAACAGCGGAATTTCCTCCAGTGCCGGCCGGATTTCCAGCGTCCGACTTCCCGCAAACCGTTCGCCGGTCCGGTAATCATACCAGTTTCCGGCCGGCAGATAAACCGTTCGAACGGTCATTTCGGCAGTCAGCGGCGCCAGCAACAGGTGATCGCCGACGAGCAGTTCATCGTCGATATTCCGGCAGGTCGGGTCATCCGGATAATCGACGACCAGCGGCCGGAACGGTGGTACGCCCTCGATCCGGTAGCGGGCAAAGGCGCTGTAAAGATACGGCACCAGACGCATCCGCAACTCCAGAATATCGCGGCAGCGGGCGGTAATGGCTTCACGGTCTTCATGCAATTCGTCGCGATTGTTGCGTTCGACATCGAACTGCAGCCACGGCGGATTTTTGATCATCCAACCGTTGATCAACGCCATCGGCGAAAAGATCACCAGTTGAAGCCGGCGGATCAGGTCGGCTTCCGATTGACACTGCCGCACTTCCGGCGTCCACAGCAAGCCGGACAGCCCGCTGTTGACCAGTCCGCGCAGAAAATCCCGGTGATCGTAAAGGTCGCTGTAAAGCGTGAACGGCAGCGGCGCGGCCAGCGCCTGAGTATTGCGGACATTGCTCCAGGTCCGGATGCCGGTTCGTTCGCACTCTTCCAGCAGCACTTGCTGGGACAGCAAACCGAACAGCGAGTGCATTTCTTCGCCGTCGAGGCCGGACGGAAATCCGGCGTATTCCGGAAACGACCAGTCGGAGGCGATATAATCCGAATGATCGCATTCATCGATTTTGAAGCCGGTGATACCTCGTTCCAGAAAGGTTTTCCGATGATAAGCGCCGTAGAGTTCCCGGCCCTCCGGCGTGGCAAAGTCCGGTACCAAACCGTTCCAGACTTCGACGCTGCCGGAAAACGGCGCGATATCGGCATGAAACGGCGCGGCCGGATGTGTGAACGGATGTTCCCATAAATTGAGCTCAAAACCGAGTTTGCGCATTTCGCCGGCCAGACGGTCGGGCGCTGGAAAACGCTGCCGGTCCCAGACGAAACTGCAACTGTAGGAGTGACTTTGCCAGCCGGGTTCCAGGCCGAAGACGTCGCAAGGCATCTGCGACTCGCGCAACTGCCGTGCCAACCGCAAAGTGCCCTCTTCGTCATTGTGGACATAACCGCGATAAAAAATCCCTAGGCCCCACAACGGCGGCAAGGCGCCGCCGCCGGAAAAGAGCACGTAACGGCATAACGCATCCCGCATGGCCGGTCCGGCGAAAAGATAGAGTTCAACGCCTTTTTCGTGCGGAATTTCCACCGTCACCGGATCGCCCGATTCGGTTGGCGCCGCATAAAGGGCTTCGGTGGAGTCGGCCAGGCCCCGCACCGGTGACTCCGCGGCGGCCGCCGCCTGCCGGTCATGGTGCGTCCCGCAGTAAAAAACGGCGTAACGGGCGGTATCGATCAGCACGCCGTAGCCGGCGGTGGAAAGATAAAACGGCACCGGGGCATGGGAGTCTCCCAGATCGGCAATCGGATCGGAATTGGGCCGCAACTGCTTCTTTTTGCCGGTTTGGCGGAATGACTTCAGTTGCAGCCCGAGCCCGTAAAGGTCTTCAGATGCGTCATGCGGCAGCTCGAGGCGGCAGCCCCGCCGTGTCGCTTCGAAACGGATGGCGTCGCAATCCAGCGGCGGCCGTTCCGCCGGCGGCAGGAAGGCGCCGTCGGCCGGCGGTTTGCTGCGGAAGGCAACCGGGGTATGGGACGACGGCAGGCCGAAGGATAGTTTCCAGACGCCGGGATAAACCAATTCCAGGTTCATTTTCGTTCCTTTTGAATTATGAGTTTATTGATAGGAGATCAACAAATCCTGCAGTTTTTCCATCGTCAGCGGTTTGAATAAAACTGCACTGAACAGCCCTTCCGGCGTCGCCAGCTGGGTGTCCGCCGTCACCGCCACGATCGGAATGGCGGCAAACTGCGGATTTTGACTGAGCAGGTGCGCCAGCTCTTCCCCGTTCATTTCCGGCATCCACAAATCGGTCAGAATCAGTTGAATATCATTCTGCCCGCGCAACGTATTCAGCGCCTCCCGGCCGGACCGGCAGGTGACATAATCGACCTTGAGCTTTTTCAGCATCGCGCCCAGCACTTTGAGGTTCATCTCGACATCGTCGACGATCATCACCTTCAAAAGGTTGCCGAAATGAATTTCCGGCGCTTTGGCCGGCAAAACATTGTCCTCGTTCGGGCGGCACACGACCCCGTCCAATACCACGGTAAAACAACTTCCCTGGCCCAACGCGCTCTTCAGCTCGATCCGGCCTCCCATCCGGTCGACCAGCCGTTGGGAAATCGGCAAACCGAGGCCGGTGCCTTCGTAACTCCGGTTGCCGCGGACATGGTGGTATTGACGTTCGAACGGCAGGAAAATTTTCTCGATATATTCCGGCGCGACGCCGCTGCCGGTATCACAGATGGAAATCCGCAGCGTACCGCTTTGTTCGCGCCGGTCGTTCAACTCATAATCGACCGTCACGGTAATGCCGCCTTCATCGGTGAACTTGACGGCATTGCCGACCAAATTGAGCAACACCTGCCGCAGCCGCATGCCGTCCAGTTCCAGCAGCGGCAAATCATCCCGACAACGCAACTCCATCTGAATATTCTTGGCCTTCGCCCGGGCCTGAAACACATTGACGATATCGCGAACCGCCAGTTTCAAGTCCATCGGCGCATTGACAATCTCCACTTGACCGGCTTCAATGCGGGACAGGTCCAGCACGTCGTTGATCATCGTCAGCAGCGTGTTGCCGGCAAAATGGATGGCTTGCAGCGCCTCCTGCTGTTCCTCCGAGGACATCGAAGCCGTCTGCATCAATTCGCTGAAACCGATGACCGCGTTCAACGGCGTCCGCAGTTCGTGACTCATGGTCGCCAGGAAATAACTCTTGGCGCGGTCCGCCGCCTGGGCCGCTTCCATCGCGGCCTGCAGCTTTCGTTGGTTTTCATTGATGTCAGTGACATCGATACAACTTTCAAGCACATGGGTCAATTGACCGCCCGGATTGAAGATCGGATTGGCCACGGCGATGAAATCCCGACCCCGGATCGAAAAGGGATGCTGATGGCTCTGACTGTCGGCCAACGCCAGGCGGGTCGGACAATATTCCGGCGGTTCCTGATGCCCGCAGCAGGTGAGATGACAGGGCAAGGTCAGGGCATTTTCCGGTGTCGTGCCGACCATTTTGGCGGCGGCCTGATTGACCCGCAGCAATTTCATATTGGTATCGAAAAGGGCGATGGGAATCTGAATGCTGTCGAAAATCAACCGTTTCTCATATTCGCTGCTTTCCAGATCGGTCATGTTCCGGCGGCGTTCCAGACCGATTTCGATGATTCGGACCGCCGCCTGCATGATCGCTTCGTCCATCACGGTAAAATCATGCTGCTGCCGGACATAATCGACGCCGATATACCCCCACAACCGTCCGCCGAACCAAATCCCGGTGACGATCAGCGATTTGATGTTCTGAGCCAGCAGGATCTCCCGGCTCTCCCGAATGGCCGGCATGGTGTCATCGGTGGCCAAATCGGCGGTTTTGATGATTTGACGGCTTTGCAGCGCTTCGTTCCACAACGGATTGACGGTCATCGGCATGTCTTTCAAATGGTCGATCTCCGGCTGGATTCCGTCGGCCGTCCATTCGTAATCATTGGAGAAAGTGGCGCGTTCGTAATCGAAACTGAAAATGTAGCAGCGGTCCGCATTGGAATGCGTGCCGATGATTTGCAAAATTTCATTCATCGCCTGGTTGTAATCGGTGTTGATGACGATCGCTTCCAGGCAATTGTTGATCATGTGCTCCTGCTTGACGTAGGTTTGCAGCCGTTCCAGCAATTCCAGGCGTTCGTCTTCCAGTTGTTTCTGTTCGGTGATGTCCAGGCGGATGCCCAGCAACCAATCGCCGCCGAACGTACGCTGCAGCCTGGATTTGAGCGTCCGGTAAATCCGTTCGGTTCCGTTGACGGCGATATTTTCCACCGTGTCGAGCGAAGTGCCGCTCTCCATCACCTGGCTGTCGGCATACAGCAGCCGGGCCGCCGTGGCGGCATCGTACAGATCGGCATCATTCCGGCCGATGATTTCCTCGGAAGTTCTGCCCAGCATCGAGCAATAGGCCGGATTGCCCATGATATAACGGTTTTCATCGTCGAAGTTTTTAACGAACAGCGCACAAGGCAGGTTGTCGAGGATACTCTGCAGCATATTGCTCAAATCGTGATACTTCTGTTCATTTTCCCGCGCTTTGGTAATATCCTGGATGATACCGAAAAAGACCTTCTTGTTCTCCTCCGGAGCCGGCGACGGCATCACCCGGATGTAAAAATAGCGCCGCCGCCCCTCGTAATCGGAGCGGTAAACCATCTCCATTTCCGAATTCTCCCCGGACAACAAAGCCTGTTTCTGCCGCCGGAATTCACTGCGGTCTTCCGGGATGAGCCATTCATCCACGTCCAGGTGACGGCCGTCACACATCCCCCAGTAGTGCGGGTCGATCTCTTCGATCAACCGGTTGCCGTCGATGCTGCTTTTGAAATAAGTCAGTTCGGCGGTGTTGGCGGCGGTGGTCAACAGAAAGTTATTCATGCGCAATTGATTGCGCTGTTCATATTCCTTGGTGACGTCGCGAAAGACCAGAACCGCGCCGGCGATGTTGCCGGCCATATCCCGGATCGGCGCCGCACTGTCGGCGATATGGTAGCGCCGTCCGTCCAGGGCGAGCAGATCGGTATGATTGGCCAATTCGACAATTTCGCCGCGTTCCAGCGCATGGGTGACCGGCGACGGCAGCCGGCGGTCATCCAGATAACTGACCAGGTGCAATACCTCATCCAGCGGCTTGCCGATCAATGCTTCGGCCTTGCGGCCGATCAACGTGGCGGCAACCGGATTGCAGAGCGTGATGAGCTGCCGGTCGTCGGTGGCGATAACGCCGTCGCCGATCGACTCCAGCGTCAATTTGAAGCGGTTGGCCAGTTGGGCCAAAGCTTCCCGGGAGGTATCCAATTCACTGATGTCGATCGACACCCAGAGCACCGCGTCGATATCGAAGACAGCCTGGGGAAACAGGGAAAACATCACCCGGCGCCGACTGCCGGCAAAATCATATTCCAATGACTGCGGCTGCCGCGAAGCAAAAACCTTGTCGATGCTTTCCTGAAATTTTTCCTTCAGGTTTTCCGGCAGTTGGTCGATGGTTTCACAATCCTGCCGCAACTCCTTTTCCACCTGCTGGAAAAGAATTTTCCCGGTCGGATCGACGACCACCAGCCGAAACGGAAACGCTTCATAGATTGCCATATTTTTCAGGACGTCGCGCCGGCTGCGCTGCAGAAAAATCAAGCGGGCCAGCAGGATGACCAGGACGAACAGGGCCACGATCAGCCAATTGCGGTAAACATTGATGAGGCCGGGCGGTTGATTGATAAAAATCGCTCCAGGCGGCGTCAACGTGGAATTCAACTGATAATTGTTATGGAACAACTGCCAATCGAAGAGTACGCGGGTCGGCATGGTTCGGATCGGAATGCTGCCGGCCGTTTCCCCGTTCAAAACCCGTTCAGCCAGTTTGGCGGTCTCGAATCCCAGAAAGCTGCCATCGGTCATGACGCCGCCGAGGATGCCGAATCCCATCGAAGAGTTGGTCGTCGAAAAGATCGGTCCCGGGCTGACCGTGTGCAGCTTCTGCGTCAAGCTGTGGGTGGCCAGCGAAGCTTCCTGCGTGTCGCTGCTCCAACTGTTGAATATGACGAAAGAATCGGCCGGCAACTCGGCTACTTTCTGCAACATTTCCATCGTGGAATAATCGCTGCTGTTGATGAAAATCAGTTCGGCGTCGGTGAAATCCTTCAGCGCTTCCCGCGCGTCACGCTGCACCTGCTGCCCGGTGGCAGTGCCGTCGGTGATGATGGCGATGGTCCGGGTCTCCGGCAACAGTTTCATGCCGAGCTGGACATTGGCGGCGATGTCGACCTTTTGCAGCAAGCCGGTGAGATTGGGATAAGCCTCCGGAGTCAGTTTCCCGTCATCGTAATAGCCGCAGAAAATCAACGGGAAATTTTCCGGTAATTTCGCCTGATTGTCCAGCAACAACTCAACGGCGGCACTGCCGGAGGCGACAATCAGATCGTAATCGCCCTTGTCCAAATGACGTTCCAGCCAGGTCAGATCGGTCGGTTCCGGCAGATTGCCGCCGGTATGGGCGAAATTCAATTCGACAATATCGGTCTTGATCGGCAAATTCCGGCGCCGCAGATACTCCTGAAATCCCTCCACGACATCGGTCGTCCATTTGTAAGATGAATCATAGGAAGTCAAAAAAAGAATATGCAGCGGCTTGCGATCCGGGTCATCCGCCCGGAGAGCCGCTGTCATAATCATCAGGATGCTGAGCGCGAACAACAATACGATGGAACGCCGCCAGACAGAGATATTTTTGAACATGAATTTCGCTTCTGTTGAAAATCTGTCAGTTTCGGACACACAATAACTCCCGCTTTGATAATAGCTCAATATTTCGAAAATGCAATATCTAAAGTCGGAAATGATAATCATTTCTGCAGCTTTTTACGAATAAAATTCTTTCGGCTATTGCAATTGTCGCACTCGCCGGTTATTCTATTCGGAATAACCTATCAGCAACAGGAAAGCAATCGATGAACATGGATTTGACCCAGGAAAAGACCCGGATGAGTTACGCGCTCGGCATCAACATGGGAGAATATCTCAACCATTTGCCGATCGAAATAGAAAAGGACGTGCTGCTGCAGGCGATGAAGGATTATTTTGCCGGTGCGCCGCAATTGAAAAGCGAAGAATATCACAATACCATGC
Organism: Victivallis sp. Marseille-Q1083; assembly: GCF_903645315.1. NCBI lineage: Bacteria > Pseudomonadati > Lentisphaerota > Lentisphaeria > Victivallales > Victivallaceae > Victivallis > Victivallis sp. Marseille-Q1083. The sequence goes on along the minus strand of NZ_CAHJXL010000002.1, from coordinate 724,120 downwards.
AGCTGTTCCAGCAGCAGATGCAGCAGAAGGCCAAAGATGCCATTGCCAAAATTTCCCAAGAGAATCGCGAGGCGGAAACGGCATTCCTGGCGACCAATCGGCAATTGCCCGATGTCGTGACCACCGCCAGCGGCCTGCAATATAAGGTCATGACGCCGGGAAACGGTCCGCAACCGTCGGCGGCGGATACCGTCCGGGTGCATTATACCGGCATGCTGCTCGACGGCCGGGTGTTCGACAGCTCCGTCAAGCGCGGGCAGCCGGCGGAATTCGGCGTCAATCAGGTCATTCCCGGCTGGGCGGAAGCGTTGCAATTGATGCCGGTCGGCAGCAAATACAAACTGTTCATTCCGGCGGCGCTGGCCTATGGGGAACGCGGCGCCGGCGAAGCGATTCCGCCGAATGCCATGCTGCTTTTCGAAGTGGAGCTGCTGGAAATTCTGTAATGGCCAATCCTCTGGCGGTGACCGCCCGCATCATCATTCCGGAAGAAGAGTTGCAGGAGGAATTTTTCTGCGCCTCCGGGCCGGGCGGCCAGAACGTCAACAAAGTTTCGACCGCGGTCCGGCTCTCCTTCCGTCCGGCGGCCTCTTCGGCATTGTCGGACTACCAGAAAGCCCGGATATTGGACCGCCTGGCCGGCCAGCTCACCGGCGACGGTGTGCTGGCGGTGACCTGTCAGAGTTACCGCACCCAGGGACAGAACCGCCAGCAGGCGGCGGAAAAATTGGCAAACCTGCTGCGCGGAGCATTGACCACGCCTAAAGTCCGCCGACCGACCAAACCTTCGCTCGGCGCCGTCCGGCGGCGGTTGGAAACGAAGAAAAAGCACTCCGTCAAAAAGCGACAGCGCCAGGACCGGGATTGGTGATTTTACTTGTTTCGACACCCGGGACCGGGCATCATCACAGCCGCCGGCAGGCGATGCCGGCCATCAACAGCAGCAATCCGGCAATGCTCAAGCCATTGAGCCAACCGTACCACAACGAAACCGACCGTCCGGTCCGGGGCTGTCCCGGTATAAATTCCAGCAGAGCCGCGATTTCCGCCACCGGTTCGGCACTCAAATTGTATTCCGCCGGATAGTGATAATTGTAATGCAGCGTCCGGCGGGCGCCGCCGGACGGATCCTGCAGCAGAATGCTGCAGGATTCATGGTCTGGCAGCATGGTTTCAAGGCGAAAACGACCGAAGCCGACCGGTTCGGCCGCCAGCGGCTCGGGGGGACGGCCTGGAATCAGCCGTAACGCCCGCAAATCGGCCTCGGCGGCCGGAGCGCCGCTCGTTTCGAGCACGCGCGCATAAAGCTCCAACCGGTTGCCGAGCCGGTCGGCTTCCACTTGCATCGATCCCGTTCCGCCGGATGACATCAAACTGCGCAGCAATTGTCCGAACAATTTACCGCATTCATGCCATTGCAGCCACTCCGAAGCCCATTGCGAAGTGATGCCGGAAGTAAAAGCGGCACTTTGTCCCAAACCGAAACGGCCGGTGGCCAGCAACGGCTCGCCGCCATCGGTCAGCAACTGCACTTCACATTGAGGTTTCACACTGGTTTGGACATACCCGAGCAGCGGAGGAGCCGCGTCAAAATCGATGCCGTTCAAAAATTCCGCTTTGCCGACCTGAGCAGCAAGGACCGGCTCCTCACGAATGGCGGAACGGGAAGCCTGCAGCGTTTCACGGACAAAGATGCGCGGCACCGTTTCGGCGTCGTCCACCGGATAATAACGGCCGCGGCCGATCTGCGCCAGGTTTTCGAGCAATGCCCGGTCGGCGTCTTCTCCCAACGCCACGGTCGACAGCGTCATCCCCTGCCCGGCCATCAACGTCGCCAGGGAGGCGAAATCACCCGGCATGCTCTGCCCATCGCTCAGAATGATGGCGTGGCGGATGCTGCAACTGCTGCGCTGCAGCAACTCGCAGGCAACCTCCATGGCCGGATACAATTCAGTGCCGCCGTCGGCCACAATGCCGTCGATGGCGATTCCCGGCGACGCATTGCCGGCGATCGGCTTCAAATCGACTACCGTCCAAGGCTGATTGTCGAACGCGACGACGCCGGCTTCGTCCTGGGGACTCAGCAAGTCGATGGCCGCTTTGGCCGCCTGCTGGGCAAGCTGGATCGGCCGGCCATCCATGCTGCCGGATTTGTCGATGATCAACACCAGAGCCATCGAGGGCTGCTGTTCCTCCTTCTCATAACGGGAGACGACCGGCAGGACGTGTTCCACCGGCGTCTGATAATACCCGCCAAGCCCGAAACTATTTTCCGAACCGGACATCACCAGGCCGCGCCCGAATTCTTCCACATAATTCTGAAGCATCTGCATTTGGCTTTCCGAAAGATTCTCCGCCGGAAAATCGGCCAGCCAGACCGCATCGAATTCCAATAATTCCTCCAGCGTCGCCGGAAAACCGAACCGGCCGCGGCCGGTGACCTGAATTCCCTGGGCGGCCAGAGCCCGAACGAAACTGCGCAACTCCCGTTCCTGACGGTGCAGCGCCAACACTTTCGGTTCCCCCTGGACCGTCACGGTAGTTACCGCCCGGTTGTTTTCCGGGAAATGATCCCGCTCCGGCAGAAATTCGGCCTGCCACAACGCACCGTTCTCCTTGCCGACCGGCAGATCGAAACCGACCGTCACCGGCTGGTTGGCCTTCAAGACAACCGGCTGTTCGGCGATGGCGATTTCCCGATTGATCAATTTGACTTTTCCCGGCAAATCGGCATTGGCAACCAACTTGACCCGAAAGCGCACGGTACTGCCGGGGTAAGCCGTTTCCCGATCGGCGCTGAAATCGACGATCGCGCCTTCCGCCGCCGCCAATGGCGCCAGCTTTTTCTGATAGACGGCCAGCTTTCCAGCCAAACGGGCCTTCAGCGCTTTGCCGGCACCGTCGTCGGTAGCGACGCCATCCGACAGCAGAATCAATTCCGCTCCGGCATCGGCCGGAAACAGGCCGGGAGCGATTTTCAATGCTTCGGACAACTTCGTCGCGCCATAGAACGACAACTCTTCCGGTTGGGGAAACTGTTTTTCCAGCTGCCGCAAGACTTCGATGTCGATCTCTTTCAAGCCGTCACCCAGCAGATAAATGCGATGGGAATGATTCCCGGGCAGCGCCGCAATATCAGCCAGGATGTCCCGGGCCCCCTGCCGTACCGCCTCCGGATCGATCGAGGCGGAAACATCCAGCCAATAGGCCGTGTGCGTCTTCCGGCCGGAAATTTTGGAATAAGGCCGGCACAACGCCAGAATCAATAAAACCATGCCGGCCAGCCGCAAAGCCAGCGCCAGATATTTTTTCCAGCCGGGACGATTGACCCTCGACCAATATCCGGCCGCCAGCAGCGGCGGCAAAAGCAGTAGCCACCACAACGGCCGGTAACTATCGATCATCCACCAGTCATTCACCTTTTCACCCCACTTTCCGCCAGTGATACAGCCACTCTTCCACCCCCAACAGCAACAGGGCGGCGACGAACAGCCAACGCAACAGCGACGGCCCGGCATTCAACGCCTGAACCGTCGAAACGACCGCGGAATTGTCAGTGTCGCTGGTGGTCCGATCCAGCAACGCCGCCGCCAAGCGATAGGAAACAGCGCCGCGCTGCAACGTATAAATACCGCTTTCGGTCAGGCGAACGCCGGCATCGTCGATGGCAATTGTCCGGCCGGACGGCGTTTGCAACACGCCGCCGGTCCCCGGCAACCGGTCGCCAATCCGGTAAAGGCCGGCAGGCGACTGCCGATTTCCCAACAATTCCATCGCCATGCTGCCATTGAGAACCGGAAAAGCCAAACGCAAGGCAAAATCGGCCGATTCCGGATCGAAGTTCAGCACATAAATTCGCCGGCCGGCCTGTTCGGTCAGATAAATAAGCGGCAGTCCGTCGGCCGATTCCGCCAACACCAATGCGTTATCCGGCGGACGAAGCGGACGAACGCCGCCGACTTCAATCCCGTCGATGTCGCACCAGCGCATCGCCGGATGTTCCGGCTGGCGCACTTCCAGAATCGCCGTTTCGGCGGCGGCATCGGCCGTCTCCTGCCACCACGCTGATTCGCCTTCCGGAGCCCAGACGATATAGTGATTGCAATGTTCAACCGGCTCAACCGAACCGGAACCGATTATCAACTGCGGTGTCCCGCCGGAAGCCCGGAACGGGCCGCCGGCCAGCCAGGTGCGGAACAGCCGCCGGAGGGCCGGCGAATTGCCGAGGCAGGCGACTTCGAACTGCGGCACGGCCGGCAAAACGGCAACGACTTCATTGTCCGCGGCAAGCGCATCCCGCTCCGGCAATTCGAGACGATAATACCACAGACCGGCCTGGGCGGCCGGGATCGGCAGCAGCGGAATCCGCTGTCCGCCCGGCTGGATGGCGAGATGCAGCCGCTGGCGCTCCGCTTCCGGCGCTCCTTCGGCGATCACCAGCTCCAACTCCACCGGCTGGTCATTGCCGGAGAAAATTTCTACCCAGCTTTGCAAGGCGCCATCCGGCAACCGCAACAACTCCAGATTGACGATTCCGACATTATCAACCGGACATCCGACCTTACCCAACTCCAGCGCGGCCGGCAACTCGAAAGCGTTCCGTCGCGTGAAACCGCCGTCCGACCACAAGACGAGCCGGCCATCCGGCAAAGCGGCCCGCCAGTACTGCAGCAATTCCAGCGCAGCCGGTTTCAGCGGCTCATCCCCGACGGACAGGGATTCCAGCGCCCGGCGCAGCGCCCGGCGGTTGTCGGTTGCATTCTGCACAACCGTCAAACTGGCGCCGGACGCGGCCGCCAAAGTCATCCGCTGGCCGTCCGCCAGGTTTTCGATGATGCCAGCCAGCGCCAGCCGAACCTCTTCCCGACGCGAAACGCCGGCGTGTTCCACCGCCATCGACGGACTCAAATCGACAACCATCAACAGGTCCCGGCGGTCGGCGCCGGCGTTGCCGTGCAGGCCGGCCAGCGCCAGCGTAATCAGCGCAAATGCCGACGCCATCAGCAGAAAACTCCACAAATCCCGCAGGCGCCGGAACAACGCACTGTATTTTTTGTCCGGCACCACGCTTTCCCACAGGAACAACAGTGCTGTGCCATGGCGTTCCGGCCGGACCTTCAGAAAGTAAAAAATACCGAGCAACACGATCAGGCCGCCCAGACTCAACAACCACGGATGAGAAAAACTCATCAAGCCACCCCGCGCTTTTTCAACAGCTCCCGGATAACCGTTTCAAACGGCAGGGTGATGACCGCTTCCGCCCAGCCGATGCCGCGTTTTTTACAGTCGCGATGAAACTGTTCGCGCCACCGCCGTACGGCGACGGTGAAAGCGGCCGCCTCGGCGGCTCCGATGGTCAAGGCCCGGGCCGCACCGCTTTCGACGCATTCAAGCTCGATATCGCCGCGCCATTCGCACCGCTCATCAGCCGGATCGATGATTTCCAGGCAGAAAATTTCATGGCCGCTCCAGCGCAACGCGTCGAAACCGCGTTCATAACCGCCCGGCAGGAAAAAGTCGGACAGCAGGAGGCAGATGCCGGGCCGCCGGCAGCGCGACAGCAAACTTTTGACACAAGCGTCGAAATCGTTGGCCGTCCCGAAACAGTCGGTCTGTTCGAGCAGTTTCAAAAACGGCATGATCCGTTCCCGGCCGTGGCCGGGCGGCATCAGGACTTTCAGTTGATCGGCCATGCCGAAGACCGACAGATAGTCCAATCGATTGAGCGCAATGTAGCCGACTGCGGCGGCCAGTTGCCGGGCATAAGACAATTTGCGCGCCATGGAACGGCTCAAATCCAGCAACAGATAGACTCTGGCATCCTCCTCCAGTTCGAAAAGCTTGATGACCAGCGTTTCCAGCCGGGCGAAGATATTCCAGTCGATGGCGGAAAAATCGTCGCCACTGTGATATTCGCTGTAATCGGCAAAGGTGGAACCGGAGCCGGCCCGTCGGGTCCGGCGGTCCGCTTTCAACGGCCCGCTGACCATCCGGCGCGCCAGCAGCGACAGCATGTCCAGTTTCCGGACGAATTCCGCGTCGGTCAGCAGCATTTCAATTCTTTCCCGCCTCGGCTTTCACCAGTTCCTGCAGAATCGCCTCGATGGAAATATCCGCCGCCTGTCCCTCGAAATTCAGAATGATGCGGTGACGCATCGCCGGCACGACCATCGCGTCGATATCCTCGTGCGCCACGTGATAACGGCCGGAGAGCAATGCTTTGATTCTGGCGGCGGCCAGAACCGTCTGCGCGGCCCGGATCGAAGCACCGTACCGGACGAATTGCCGGACGGCTGCCGATGCGCCGGACTGTTCCGGATGGGTGGCCAGAATGATGCGCAGCAGGTAATCCCGCACCGAATCGGCAATCGGCACCTGCCGGGCGATTTCGCCCATTCGGAGGATTGCCTTGCCGTCGGCCACCGGATTGATTTCCGGAGCATCCACTCCGGCAGTCCGTTCGAGAATGGTCGCCAGAGCCGACATCGGCGGCATACCGACGCACAATTTGAAAAAGAAACGGTCGAGCTGGGCCTCCGGCAGCGGGTAAGTGCCGTCCATCTCCAACGGATTCTGGGTGGCCAACACGAAATAGGGCAAAGCCAGCCGGTGGGTCTGGTTGCCGACCGTCACGGTTCTCTCCTGCATTACTTCCAGCAACGCCGACTGGGTTTTCGGCGTCGCCCGGTTGATTTCGTCGGCCAGCAGCAGATTGGTGAAAATCGGACCGGGCTGGAAGACGAATTCCCTGCCGGAAGGCTGTTCCAGCAGAATATGGGTTCCCAGCAGATCGGCCGGCAGCAGATCCGGGGTGAACTGAATGCGTTTGAAGTTCAGATTCATCGCCTTGGCGGCAGTGCTGACCAAGGCGGTTTTGCCGAGGCCGGGAACTCCCTCCAGCAACACATGGCCGCCGGCGACGATGGCGATGAGCAGCCGCTCCACCACTTCGTCCTGGCCGGCGATGAATTTGGTGATCTCCCGCTGCAGGGTTTGAAACATAGTCGAAAATTCCGTCACTGCCGCCCGGGTTGCCGCTTGGCTGTCGCTGTCACTCATCTTCTGCTCCGCCTTGGGGTTGATGAATTGAAATAAAGTAGTTTTTTACATCGGTCTTCAGATTTTCCGGCACATCGCTGCGGCGGATGAAGCTTTCCAATTGACGCTGGTAAGCGGTGCCCAATTCCCGCCGCGCCCGGCCGGCAGTCCCGCTGCCGGCCGCCGTTTCGGTAATCCGCCGGTCCGCCGCCCCGTCGCCAACAGCGGCTTCCACCGACTGGAAATTGCCGAAATCGGTTTCCTGCCCGGTCTGGCGGTCGGACAATTTCCGGTTGCCGTCCCCGCTGCCGGCGCCTCTGGCGTTCTGCTCATCCCGGTCCGGCTGACGGCTCCGGCCGGCCTGCGCCGTCCGATTCTGGCCGACGCCGTTTTGGGCCCGGTTGAGCGCCTGGCGCAAGGCGGTAAGTTTGGCCAACAGTTGAGTCATATTCTGCATCTGCTGCAAACGGGACGATATCTTCTGCAGCGAAGCGTCAATTTGCCGGTTGTCGATGGCCCCGTCGTCCCGGTCGGCCAACCGGCGCAGCAGCGCCTCCACTTCCCGTTCCAGCGCGGTCGATGACTTTCGATCGCCGCGGGAGGAATAACTCTGCAGCATTTCCCGCAGTTTCGCCAGCTTTTGCTGACGGCTTACCCCCTCCGTGCCGGAGAGTTGCAACGCCTCCAGCTCTTCGGCCGCCGCGGCATATTCCTCCTGTGACAATAATTTTCCCAGTTGCCTGCCGGCGGCATGCTGCTGCATCGCCTTGGCCAACTGCTGCAGCAATTGCCGGTCGGCCGCCAGCGGCGGATCATATTCCAGCGCCGCCAGTTTTTGATCCAGTTGTCCATACTGGCGCAAGGCGTCCTTCCAATCGCCCTGCGGGGTAAATTGCCCGATCAGGTCGGCAATGCCGGCATCCTCGAACAATTCCCGTTCCGCTTCGGACAACTGCCGCTGCAGCTCCGTCACTTCCCGACGCAATTCGGCATTCCGCCATCCGGTTTCCTCCCGCAGTTCCGCCGCCCGGACTGCTGCCGCCCGGACGGCGGGCGACGGCGGCAGCAAGGCGCCGCCAAGCACGGCGATCAACAACAGCAGGGCCAACGGAACGCTCCGGCGCGGTCGATACCACGGCAGTTGTTTGACGGACAATGAGCGACAGATTTCCAGCGTCTGCTGTTGACGCAAGCATTGAAAGCTGCCGGACCGGCCGCGAAATTCCAAATGGCTCAACAAAGCGTCGTGCAACCGGAAGAACGCATCGCCGTAACGGGCGGCCATCGGCAGCGTGTAACGCCGGAAGCAGCAGTGACCGCCCCAACAGATGCCGAAGGCGACGGCAATGCCGCCGTAGATCTGCCCTTCGGCCGGCTGCCCCTGCACCCGCCGGAAGAAAGCCCAGAGCGTCATGGCAACCAGCGCCGCGACAAAATAATACCAGAACCGGCGCCAGAGCAGCCGCCGGTTCAGGCCGCGTCGCAGTAAATGGATGAATTGTTCGATCGGGTCGGTCATTGCGCCTCCGCCGCCGGATAGAATTCCTGGCGCAACGTTTCCAGGCGGGCATTGCCGAAAGTGCCGGTCCGCAACGCCCGGAGTGCCGGGACACGAAGCTGGTCGAGTCTGTAGCGGGTTTCCCGGCTCCAGTTGATGCCCGGCGGCAGAAAGAATTCAAAAGGTCCTCCCGGCGCTTCCGCCGGCGTTTGCAGCGAAGTCGGACTGTCCTGATTGGAAGCCTGGCAGAACACCCAGGCCAACAATAATTTTTCCGACTCATTGGAGAGCGTGCTGGTCAAGGCCTGATACTGCCGGAAAAATGCCGGGGAAAAACGGAATTGTCTGGCCAGCGGCCGTGCCGCCGCCAGTTCTTCTTCGCAATTCTTCAAGATATCGATGGCCAGCCTTCCCTGCCCGGCCTGGATCAGCATCAGGAAAACCGCCGGCTGGCCGGCCAATTCCGGCGACTGTTCCAGCCAGCTGGCCAGCGCTTCCAGATCGTTCAGTTGCAACAGTTGAACGCACCAGTCGATCGCCGACTCCGCCGGTAAATCCGCGAAGGAAACACCCTGAAGCAGCAATTGCTGATAAAGGATATGCAGCGAAGCAAGATTCTTCAGGTAATTGGCCCGGTCCTCGCCGATATGAGCGGTCAACAGCAGAAACATCTCCTGCGCCCGGGCGGCTTCCGCTTCGGCAATCAGTTGACACAGCGGCAGAAGCTGCTGCAACATTGCCGGCCCCAGTTCCGGCAGATTCCACAATTGAACAACCGCTTGCAGCCGCTCGTCAACCGGGATGTTTTCTTCTTCCAGCAATTCATCAAAAAGCAGGATAAACTCGTTCCGTTCGGCCTCGTCATGGCGCCATTGCCAGAGCCGGGCGGTCATTTGGGCCACATATCCGCAATTGCCGGCCAGTGCCCCGGTCAACCAGGCGCTCAACTGCTCCGCCGACGTCTGTTCCAGTATGGTTTGAAATTTAGCGGCGCAGGCAAGCTGCTCCCCGGGCAGAAGCTCCCCGATGCCGCGGCTGAACTGATTGAGCAATTCCAAAGTTCGGTCACTTTGGGCCGCCTGGTTGACCAGCAGCGACTCGAAAGCCAGGAAAATAGACTTTCCTTCAAGAAAATCCGGAGGAAATTCCAACATGGCTCCAGTAATATCCACGCCGGCAGCCTGCAGCAATTGTAAAACCGTCAGATATCTGGCCGCCAGCACCGAAGGAGATGGACAACTTTCCCGAAAACGAACATCGGTCAACAACTGCGCCAGCCGCCGCTGCGCCGCCTCCTCTCCCGACAGCATCACCTGCAGCGCGTAAAACGATTCGGCACTTTGCCGGAAGTGCACCGGTTCAACCTCCGTCAATTGCAAACGGGCCGCCCGGGCAAAAGTCTCGTCGGCCGGATCGGCAAGCTGCAATAAAAACGCCGTCATTTCCCAACTTCCCTGTTGAAACAAATGGGCCAGACGGTACAGCGGCGCTTTGGCGTCCTCCGGCAATTCCAGCGGGGAACGATTGAGCAAATTGGCGGAAAGCAGGCCGGCCAGCCCCGGCAGCCACTGATCCTTCAGCAGGTTTTGCTGTTCATCGGAGAACGCCTGCGGGCGGGAAGCCAACGGCTGCAATACCAATTCGGCCAGCTCGGCCGCCGCGGCAAATTTGTCCTGCCGCAGAAGTTGCTCGAACTCCTCCTGCAGCCGCCGTCCCAACGCCGAGTGAAACGGCAACGTACTCAACCCTTCACTGGAAAGCGCCTGGCGCCAGGCGGTCAATTCGGCCGTCAGCTCCAGATCCGCTGCCGCCGCCAGCCAGGACAATACCTGCTGCCTGATTTCCGGAGAAACGTCAGCGGGCAATTGCCGGTAAACCTCCAGCACCTCCCGCGGTTCAAAAAGCCCGGTTACCGGATAAAACACCAACAGATGATTGAGGCGGCGCCCGGCGTCGGCGTCGGCCATGATTTTACTTTTCAGCAACTGAAGCGCCTGTTCATCCAGATTCGGCAGCTCCCGGTCGCCCAGCGGCGGGAATTGCCGGTTCAGGAGCTGCTCCAACTCTTTTTCCCGGCCGGCGCCGGCAAGAATCAGCACCGTTTCCGGAGTTTGCCGAAGCTGCAGCGGAGCAAAACCAAGCAATTCCCCGACCGCTTCCGGCCGGCCGGAGCGGGCCGCCAATCGCAGCAGTTTTATTCCCAGACGGTTATCCGGCCACTTTCCCTGCCAGAATTGATAATATTGCAGACAGAAACGGATCACCTTGCTGACTGCGGCCTGATGATCGGCCTCGGAATGGCGTTGGTCCGGCCGGCAATTCGCCAATTTTTCCAACAGGGCATCGAGCTGTTCGAAACGTCGATAACCACCCTCTTGCGCCGCTTCGAGATACAACAAATCGACCAGGTCGACGGCAATGTTCTCCAAGCCGGCAATTTGAACGAGCCGCCAGCCGTTGGCCAGTTTGAAACTGAGGAACCGTTCCGAATCGAACCATTCATAACAACGCGCCGCTTCTTCGGCGGAAAGCGGCTGTTGCGCTCTGGCGCGTTTCAGGCAGTCGACGCTCAGAACGATTTGCCGGTCGGTCCAGCTCGCCGATTCCGCCGCCGCCGCCCGAATCCGTTCCAGCTGGAGATCACTTTGCCGCTGCAATGCTCCGGCAATCAGAGCAGTCAGATCGGTGGGCGGCAGATCGGCGAAATGATCGCTCAACTGTTTGCGAAACGCTTCATCGTATTCGACCGGCAATTGCTGCTGCCAGTTCAACCAGCGTTGCCCCTGGTCATATTCCAGCCATTGGGCATTGCTCTGCAGCAGTTGATAGCCGACCCGCAACGCGGCAAGGCTGCGCGGCTGGAAAGAGTAAAGAAACGAGTTGAAGAGATTTCTTTTCAGATAGAGAAAGCTCGTTCCGCTTTTTTCGGCAACCCGGCTAAAACGCTGATAAAAATCCCAGGCGGCTCCGGCATCGCAGTCGGCCAGACGTTCGAACAGGTTTTGGAACATCGGTTGGTAGAACCGGGCATTGAGAACAAAAGGCTGATCGAAGAATGCTTCCGCCTGCTGTTTCAAACTCGCCGCCTCGGCAGCAGCCATCGCGGCGGCCAACGGTGTTTTTTCCGTGCGGACTGTTTGATCCTTGAAAAAGATGCCGGACAATTCGGCCAACTGGGACAGCAGCCGGTTCCGTTCCTCCTCGGTCAGCGCTTCGAATTCATCCCAACGTTTTTCCTCGATGATCCGCAGCAACTCGCCGGTATTTTGCGGCCTGATACGCCACAGGTCGGCGCCGAAGGAATCCGGCCGGTCTTCCATTTCGTCTTCGGGCAACTTTCCTTCGAACAGCTCCAACAGCGAGATGGTCGACGAGGCGTTCCCGGCCGGCAGCAAGCCGGCGTCAAACGTTTTCAACGACATTTCAAGCCAGGGCGCCGCGACACGCGAGGCATTTTCAGCCGTGATCTGCCCGCTGTCGAATTCGAACAGCCAATCTCCCGGCGACAACTGATACCAGAGCATCGGCAATTGGCGCAATATCTGCATCGCATCGTACCACTCTTTCAAGGCATCCGGCTGCGCCGTCAACCAAAGGCGGCTCAATTCGCGGAGTTGTCCGCTATCCCAATAATAAAAGCTGTCTTCCGAAGTAACTTTACTCAATTTGGCAGCCAATATGGTGACATAACGCCGAAAATAATCCGACAGATTCAACCGAGAAACGGCCTCTTCCGCCTGGAACAACTGTTCCAGCAACTGATTCAGAATCATTTTGGACTGGCCGTTGCCGGACTCGGCAAGCGATTCGAAATGATGCAGGATCAAATCTCCGACTGCGCCGTGAAGGCGGCGCTGCAGCGCTTCCTCGAATTGAATTTCCAGGACCGAATAATCGTTCCGGGCGGCCAGTTCGGACAGCGCCGTGTCGAAATGCCGCAGCAATGCGTCGTCGTCATAAGAGCTCATTTCCCGGCAATTCTGTGCGTAAGCCTTCAAGACCTTCACGTCAGCGGACTCCGGCAGGGAAGCCAACCGGCCGGCAATGTCTTCGGCCATTGCGGAATGCCGGGCCAGGTACTCCTGCAAACGCTCAACGACAGTCTGGTCGGTTGCCATCCGGTACAGGTAACAACCGGCGCCGCCAAGACCGCTTTCCGCATTGAGCCGAACCAGTTCCAAAGCATCGTCGAGAAATTCCCGGTCACTCAAATCCGGCTTCACACGAATTTTCAGATCCAAACCATAATCGCCCAGACCGCCCGGCTGCCGCAAAGCTGCCTCACTCCATCGCAGCAGCAATTGGCGGGCTTCCGGATTTTCTTCCGGGGAGCGGTCCGCCAATTGGTTCCGGTAGAGGAGATCCGGCAGCATACCCAATTGATAAGACAGATCGTTCTCTTCCGTCCACTTCCGAACATCCCCCAGACGGGGAATGGTCAACGCCAGTATTTGCGGCAAATATTCCTCTCGTTCCTGCAGCCGGAAAAAGTAAATGAACAACAAATCGCGCAAAGAAAGGGATGGCAGCGCCACATCCGGTTCCAGCGGCAACTTTTTCTGCAGCTTCGCCTGCAAGGCAAACAGACCAGCCAAGCGCCCGGCGCTCGGGTCCTCTTCCAAGGAGGCGGCCAACGCAATGGCGGAATCGAACTGCCGGGTGTACAGCAGCAACAGTACCAGCGCCAGAGAGTTATCCTGCAGCAAAGCCTGTAATTTTTCCAGTTGGCCATGCTGGCGCACCACGTCCAGAATCGCCTCCAATTGACGGAGTTCCCGCTGCGCCTGATAAAAATCCGCTTCCTGGCGCCAACTCTCCTGAACCTTTTTCATCCCGCGCTGCAGCGAGGCCGCCGCATTCAGCAGCGCATTTTCCGCCTGATCGTTCTGAAACAGGTCGGCAACTTTTTCCGGCGGCTCCAAGCGCGACCGGCCCGCCGGCGCTGCCGCCGGCGGAGCCAGCGGCTTCCGCAACTGTTCCTGTATGATTTTTTGCTCCAACCGGCTGCCGGCGTCCAACAAGCCCAGCCGGCGGCACCAGGCGGCCAGCCGCGCCAAATTGTCGAGCGGCATCGTCTGCGGCGTCAGCTTCTCCAACAGTTTCGCCGCCATCTCCTGGCGGACCGGCGATTCCGGCCATTGCTCCAGGTAAGTGACGGCCAGCCACAGAAACAAATTCGAAGATTCGCCGTTTTCGTCGGCCGCTTTCGCCAGCAAAGCCGGAACGACCGCCTCGACATCGCTGCGCCCCAGGTAAGCGACGATCTGCAAAAATTCATGCGCCGGCAGACGGTCGGCCTGCTGCAAATACGCCGCAGCCAATTGCTGTCCTTCTTCCTGCTGTCGGCAAAATTCGGCGAGCAGCAATCGGGCGGTCGGAGAGGTCAATTGCCGCGCCGCTTTCCAGAGAGCTTCGAAGTCGATTTGACAATTGCGGCGCAACGGATTTTTCCAGAAATTCGCATTCAATACGCTGCTCGCAAGGCAAGCAACCGCCGGATTGTCCAGCAGTTCCGCCACCGGAAACTGCAGCGGCAGGAAATTCGATTCCCCGCCCCGGCGATTGAATGACTGCCGGCCGGCGACGGAAACCGGCCGGGCCTTTTGCCGGCGAAATGCCTCCTCAATAAACTGAATGGCGCCGTCGTAATTGCCGCTTTCCAAATCGTAAACCGCAATAGAAGGAAAAATATCGAACGAAGCGTTGAGCTGATTCTCCCACTGCTCCCGGCGCCAATCGGCGGCGTACCGGGCAATGACGGCTTGCTCTTCCGCCGTAAAAGGCGACAGATTCCACAGATCCACCAAAAACAACTGCCGCCAGGAATCCGGCGGCGGAACGCGATCCTGACAGGCCCGCACCAACAAGCGGCGGCCGACCTCGCTGATTTCCCGCTTCTGCTGAAACAAATCGACCAGCAACACCAGCGCCTGGCCGGGCGCCATCCGGTACAAATTCGGCAACAGTTCGTCCAATTCGGCCTGATTCAATTCGGTCGTCAACAGATAGGGCATCACGGCAGTCAGCATTTGTACGACGTTCAGATCATCCAGATAAGGCCGGAATTCGTCCAGACTGAAATTTTCGTTGCTGCGCAGCTTCAAGTCGAGGTAATTGACGCCGGACGCCGCCAGAGCATTACGGACTTCGTTCTGCCGCTCCGGATGGATTTGCAGCAATCGCTGCAGGTGGATCAGGCAAAACGCTTCCGCCACTTCCGGTCTTGTCGGCAAAACGACATTGCTCCAACCGGACAGCAGGGACGAATTGTATCCATTGGAATTGTCGGCCCCGAACCGATAAGCCTGGCGGCGATCGATGAACATCGCCGCCAGTTTGGCGCTCTCGGCCGGAAGTTTGTCGAGCATCCGGTCGAAATACGGATTGCCGAAAGCGTTCGCCGGCGATCCGGTCAACGACGCGGCAAGCGGCAGTGCCTGCAACAGCGCCGGAATGGCCTGAACGGTGTCGCCGGCACTTTCTAGCGCCACCGCCCGCAAATAACAGCTATTGAAATCATCCGGCAAACTTTCGGCAAACTCCTCGATCAGTTGCAATGCGGCTTCCGGCTGCCGCCAGGCAATCAGATTGCCGATACTGCGCTGCAATTTTTCCGGATCAGCCTGCAAGGCCGGCAATTGCTTCAGCAATTCGAAAGCCAGGCCGAGCCGGTCGTTGCGCCAGTAAAAGTCCATCAAAGCCTGTTTCGCCGCAGTGGAATCCGGGAAACGTTTCCAGGCCGCTTCCGCCCCGTCCAGGTCACCGTTCTGCTCCAGAAACAGCGCCAGTTCATTCCACAAATCGAAATTATCCTCCGTCTGGGCGATGGCTTTGCGCAAGGCGGCCTCATATTCGGCCATCCGGCCGGCTTGCCGATAAATGTCGGTCAACACCAGCAGCGGCAACGGGTTCTTGGCATCTTCCCCGCTCAGGGTTTGAAAGCGGGCCACCAACTGGTCGGTCGTATTGTCCTGAACGCTGAGCCGATACAGCCTGGTCCCCAGTGAACGCTTCACATTGACATCTTCGGCTTGCTCGAACAGCCGCCAGGCCAGCGCCCGCGCCGCCGCCAGATCACCGCTCTGCTGCTGCAAGTCGATCAACCGGCGACTGAGTTCCGGCAAATCCGGGAATCGATGCCAGGCCTGGGTCAAAAGTTCCAGCGCCGCGGCGGACTGGCCGGCAGTCTGATAGAAATCGGCTTCCGCCAGCCAATGGTCCGGGTCTTCGGGATTGGCGAGCCGCCACCTTTCCAGCAGTTGGCCGGCCCGGGCCGTCTGCCCGGTGCGCTGCAGCAAACGCAGCAGGCGCTGCCGATGCTTTTTGACATTGCGCCCGTCCAAATCCAACAACCGCGTCAAAACCTCAATGGCCGGTTCGTAACGATAACCGCGCTCCAGCAGCGCCAGTTTCTGTGACAGCAGTAAAATGGAATCCGGATAACGCCGGCCGGCCTCCTCTACCGCGGTCCAGGCCGCCTCCGGCTCCGTCTGCGAGGAGATTTGCAGCGCCAGCCGTCCCGGCGTCGACGCTTCGGCGTCAAACAGTTCCAGCCGGGCATCCGCCTCTGCCAGCAATGGCGCGGCGCCGGCCGCCAGCCGTTCAAATTCCTCGAAATTGTCGACCGCATCAAGCAATTGTCCCAGAACCGTCAAAGCCAGCGGCCGGTCCGCTTGTTCCAGGGCGAGTGGAAACAACAGTTTGGCGTTGCGCCAGCCGAAGGACGGTTGTCGGTGATATTGCTTCAACAATTCCAGAGCAGTTGCTTTGCGTTCCCGTTTCAGCAGCAAATTGGCGATTCGGAACAGCCGGTCGGCATCGAAAGCCGGCATCGCCTGCCGCAGCAGGGCATCGGCGTCGGCCGCTTTTTCCGCCGTATACAGCCAATCGGCATATTTCAATACGGCCTCCAGACTGTCCGGATAGGCGGCCAGACAGGCCTGAAAAAATGAGTCGGACAATTCCGGCCGGTCGCTTGACGTCAATAAATCGAGCACCTTGCCGTAGGCGTATTCACTGTTGCCGGCCAAAGTCAAATAGGCCCGCAGGCGTTCGGAAATTTTCGCCGGCGCCGCTTCCAGGTCGCGCAGCAACAATGCAGCCCCGCTCAACAGCAGCTCCTTCTGATCCGGATATTGGACCAGCAGCAGCTGCAATTGCCGGTCCGCTTCGGCAAAACGTCCGCTCCCGGCCAACTGTTCGGCATAAGCCTCCCGAACGCCGCGGTTCAGCGGCGCCCGTTCCACCAGTTGCGCCAACCGTTCCAACACTTCGGCCGACTCGCCGTATTCCGCCAACTGCCGGCAGAAAAGCAATTGCAGTTCGAGCCGTTCCGGATGCTGCGTCAGGAAGCGCCGCGACCAGTCGAACAAAGTTTTATATTCGCCGGCTTTTTTCAACGTATCGCAGATTTTGGCATACAAATCACGTTCCAGAAACCTGGCGCTGCCGCTTTGCTCCAGCAGTTGCTCATCTCCCGCCAGCGCCGCCGGCCGGTTGTCCTGCCGCAGGGCGATTTCGGCCGGTTGCATTGTCGCCTTCATCTTCTGAAAAGGATCTAACGCCTGCTCCCGCCATTGCCTGGCAAACTTTTCCGCTTCCGGATACAGCCCTTGTTCGATCAACAGTTGCAACAGCAAATCTGCATTGTCGTCCTCCGGAAATTCCCGGTACAGTTGCCAATAAAGCTCGACGGCCTGCTGAGGTTTGCCGAGCGCATCGTACACCTGGCCGGCCAGTTTCACCGCCGACTGATAAAGATCGAAATTGAGTTCCTCATGGTGGGCCAGCAAATCCTGCAGCGCCGCTTCGGCCCGTTCCGGCTGATTGCGGAAAAATTCCAGCCGGGCCAGCGCATATCGGTCGTTCATACTGCCGGAATCCTTTTCCAGCAGCGTCCGCAGCAATTCGACCGCCTGCTGATAGCGCCCTTCCTTTTCGTAAAGATTGACCAGCAGCCGCCGGCAGGCGTCGGCCTGCTGCGGCACTTCCGCCTGGCGCAGCAAAAATGCTTCGAGCGATTCCTGCGCCGCATCGTAGTGTTCGTAAAACCGGTTGAACAAATGAATGGAATCCGGCCGTTTCAACGCGATGGCAAAATAGGAATCCGCCGGGGACTCGGCCAGCGTCGAGCCGGAAAGCCCCAAGCCGGCGAAAAGGGTGAACCACAACCAGGATTGCCGCATAGTATGCTCCAGAAACGAAATTGACTACCTGGAGGGAATATACTGGGCGCTTTCCAGTTGTCAATCACATTTTACAAAAGAAAATGCGATTGAACGCCGTAGGCAATTTTTTTTGAGACGCGCTGCCAGGTGTCCGCTAAGCCAGCCGGATCATGGAAAAACTTGCCGGTGGCGTGATTGATGAAAATCGCCGCGCAATCCGGGCGGCCGCCGCGGAAATATCCGTTTTTTTTCATCGCGGGATTTGCATAACGCTCCGCTTCCGGTTATTGTTTGGCAACCGCCAAAGCAAGAGGAAATTATGCTGGAAGAAATTTTTCATAAAGTCGCCGTCAACGCCGCCTGGCCTTACCGTCTGGCGCCGCGCGGGACGGATTGCGGCCGCACTGTGGTGCTGGTTCACGGCATCATGCTGGTCGGTCCGGTGATGCATATGCTGGGGCGCTTTCTCTGCAGTCAGGGATTTGAGGTGTTCATTTATGATTATCGTTCCAGCCGCGATACGATCGTCGGACACGGCGCCAGGCTGAAAAAATTTCTGGAAGAACTGGCGGCTGATCTGCCGTCGACGCGACCGATTGACCTGGTGGCGCACAGTATGGGTGGGTTGCTGTGCCGTTGTGCGTTCGGCCATCTGGCGGCGGAACAACTGCCGGAGAACGAATGTCTGGTTCCGCCGCGTTTTCAACATCTGGTGATGATCTGTACGCCGAATTGCGGTTCCAGGCAGGCTGATTACTGGCTGTCGAAGATTCCCTGCGGCGAACAACTGGTCAAATCGCTGCCGGATTTGCGTTACGGCGAAGATGCGCCGGCGGCGACGCTGCCGGTGCTCCGCCACCTGAAAATCGGCATTATCGCCGCCGACCGCGATCATTGTGTTTCGGAGCAGTCGGCGCATTTGGAGACCGAAAACGATTTCATCATGTTGAACGGCACCCATACCGGAATTCTGTTCAGTACGGCGGCTGCCCGGCAGGTGAGCAACTTCCTGCTGTACGACCATTTCGACCACTATATCTGAGTGGGCGGCGAAGCGCCGCCTTCGCCGGAACCGGTTGACGGAATTTGCCAGCGGTAGTTGGCTAGCTTGAATACTGCTTACTTAGTTAAGATCATGCATTGTTGACACCTTGGAATCGACAAAAAACACTTTTTTATATTCCATCCTTTGACTTTTCGCTTCACCGCTCGTTCGCGAGTAACACCGCGTGAGGATACGCATCGCGTAGCGGCGATTTCTTCAATAATTTCGCGTCGGATATTTTTAATCAGATTCCGACTAAGGGGGAAAACGCGCGGTGGTGATCTTTCTCCGCAAAATCCTGACAGTTCCGATAAACGATAATGAATCCGGATCAATGTGTTTTTTCAGTGCCGCCTTGTACATCAATGTCCGTACCGTATAGTGTGCAAGGAAAAATCCATAAAGTTCCTGAATAACCAATTCCGGGGTTTTGCTTCGTAGATTTGTCCCCGGCAATTTCAAGTGATTTTTTAACTCGTCATACCCAATTTCAATTTCCCATCGTTCCTGGTACAATTGTGCGAGTTCAATTGCCGGAGCTTCTTCCGGCACAAGTATATTTGTGATCAGGCGGTATTTCTCTTTCGCACCTTTGAGTGCATATTCAATAACCCGCACCTGACTTCCATTGATCTTTTTCCGATGTTCTAAACCGCTGTAAAATGTACTCAAAAATGAGCCGTCAGGCAACATCTTTTCACATTCAAATTTCATATTATTTCGGATCCGAGCGGGAGACCAAAATAATCACTGTTCGCTTTTTCATCCGGGAGAGCGAAAGTTGTTCCGTCTATCGCCATCAAGCGCCATTTTTTGTAAAAAGCAAATGTTGACTCCGGCGAGGCCAGAGGGCGACAAATATCTTGAAATAAGACTTCCATTAACTTACTGCCCAAGCGTTTTCTTGCGCGTGAAATTCCTCCGCGGCCTTCAATGGCTCTGCAGGGAAATTTTAACTTCAGCCACTGCATACCTTCCAGAAGGCATCGAAGAACTTCCTGCAAAGACACGCTTGAGTAGAGCGAAAGACAAATAACGTAATATGCCATCAATTCCAATGGCAATTTGCGATAGCGTTTTGTTACAAGACCGCATTTTTACATCGCATTGGTGAGCGCATCGAAAGAAACAACTCCAAGCAGAGAGGCTAAGGTCAAAAAATCACTTTCACGAAAATTAACCGACAAACAAGATTTTGTACGCGCCATACAGTCTTCCGGGGGATTTGATGGATAATATAACATTGTGCTTGTAAATGTCAAGTTTTAAGTAAGCAGTATTGAAGCTAGCGGTCGCTATGATCATCATGAATAAAATCATAAGGTTTTATCCGGTGCTATAATCATTTATTAGTTGATAAACTCTTAACTTTCTGGTATAATTACCGATGATCGCCTCCTGTTGCAAGGAAAACTGCACATTATAACTGAAACTTCTGTTGCCGAGCGCGTCGGCGACGCTCTGCAGTTGCCCGAGCCGGTTGTAGGTGAAGGAGATGGCCGGGGTGTTGTCTGAATAATGGACGTTTTGCAGTTGACTGAAGTCGTCATAGCTGCAGGTGGTGACTACCGGCTGCCCGTAACGCTTTCTCGTCCAGGTACGGCTCAGCAGTTTGCCGTCCGGCGAATAAGAGTAGGCCGTCGATTTGCCGACGGCGGCGGTTCTGGCGGTCAACAGGCCGGAAGCGGCGTCGTAACTCCACGAAGTGATATCCGCCGCCGTATCGCCCGCCGGCCACTCCGCGCCGCTCCAGCCGCTGTCGCCGCGATACGTTTTCATCGCGGTCGGTTGGCCGAGGAGGTTGTTGTAGGCGAACTCGACCGGGTACTGCGCTTCTCCCCACGCCCGCGTCGGCAGCCCCATCGGGTTGTAGTAGTAATAATTCTTCCGGTTGAGCGGATTTTGCACCATAACCACGTTTCCGGCGGTGTCGTAATCGTAGACGGTGGTATTTCCGGCGGCGTCGGTCAGCGACCGAATGCGGCCGATCTTTCCGGCTCCGGCGGTATAATAGGCGGTCAGCTCCGCGCCGAGGCGCGGGTCGGTGACGGAGATGATGCGGCCGAGGCCGTCATGGCCGTAGACGGTGGTCAGACCGGAGCAACTCGTTTGCGAGGCCGGCTGGCCGTTGACGTAAACCAGCTGCCGGGCTTCGGTCGAGCCGGGGCTTACGGCGCTTACGGTGATGGTCTTGGTGCTGCGGTCGATCTCCGCCGATTGCGTGGTGATATTGCCGTAGATGTCGATGCCGCTGACCGCCGCAACTGTGCCGGCCGGCAGTCCAGAGAATTGTTCTTTGGTTTGCGCAACGGCGGTTGCGGTATCGTCGTTCAATATACCGTAAGATTGTACCTAGTGCAGGAACCAGTTGCCGTTCTCTTTCAGATAGCCGGTCTCGTCGATAACGATCCGGTCGCTCGACGCGGCGGTCAGCAGGCCGTCGCCGTCGCCGTTCCAGCCGGTTTGCGTACGGTTGCCGAGAGCGTCATATCCGAGGATGACCGTCGGTTGGCCGGTGCGGGCGATTCTAGCCAGTTGATTTTTTTCGTTATACGAGTAACTATCGGTGACCACCGCGCCGTTGAAGCCAGAACGTTCGGTCTTGACCGTTCTTCCCAGAGCCTGCGGCGGTCACTTCATAGTTGCCCGGCAGGGTGACGACGGTTCTGCCTCCGTGCAAATCGCCACCGCTGTTGACGCCGTTTGCATAGGAGTAACTGGTCACCGTTCTGGTGGCGTCGGTGGCCTGGATCAGCTGGCCGGCCGGATTGTATTGCCACATTGCGGTTAAACTGAGTCCGCCGCCGCTGACGGTTTCGAAAGTTTTCCGGTTCTTGGCGTCATAGGAGTAGGAGGTAACCAGGTCCGGTTGATCGCCGACAAAATTATATCCGCGTCTTCTGATTTTGCCAGCTTTTTGATTCGGGAATACTCCTCGATCAGCCATTTTTGAACGTGCGCCTCATTACGCTGATAAGCTTTCTTAACTGGTTTTTGCGGGGTCCCCCCCGTCGTTTCAAGTACTCCCCCATGGTTCGGACTGGGATTTCAACTCCAAAGGGAATCTTGATGTGCAACCGTACCGCCTGACGAGTCCAGAGCGCAAAAGGCAATTTTAACTGATCCGGACAATGATCGCCTGCTTGCGCCGTTCTTTGAGAGCGACCTTATCGAGTTTTCGGGCATCTTGAGTTTCCAAGCTGATAATATACTCCTTCACACACCTGTCCTAACAATTTTCAAAATGGCGTAATTTTCTGATTACGCCCCCTCATTTTCATCTATTTCACACCAATTCTCAAAAGTAGCCCCCCTTTGTTGTAAATCTGCTGTCCTAAAAAGCGAACTCTGGTTGANCACACCTGTCCTAACAATTTTCAAAATGGCGTAATTTTCTGATTACGCCCCCTCATTTTCATCTATTTCACACCAATTCTCAAAAGTAGCCCCCCTTTGTTGTAAATCTGCTGTCCTAAAAAGCGAACTCTGGTTGAAATGATTCCGGCTCCGGTGGTTTGGTAAATGGTTGATCCAGCCATTGGCGCAAGTCGCGGTAAACAAATAGATTCCATTTCAGGAAAGTGACCAGGGTTGAAAAATGCCATTGCGCTTTCGACAAAAACTTCAGGTACTTGGTCAGCAAAATAGCGATAAGCGCTGTCCAAACTTGAATCCGAACCGCATTTTCGCTGGTGCCGATAAACGTTTTGATCTTGAAGTTCTGCTTGAGCATCTTGAAAAAGCTTTCGATTTGCCAGCGAGCCTTATAGATGTCGCCGATCGTTTGTGCGTCCAGCTCAAAATTGTTGGTTAGCAAGGTCAATGTCCGATGGTTTTCCACATCGCAGACGACCACTTTGCGGAGACGTTCCGGATATTTGTCTTGCGAACCNCAGCGAGCCTTATAGATGTCGCCGATCGTTTGTGCGTCCAGCTCAAAATTGTTGGTTAGCAAGGTCAATGTCCGATGGTTTTCCACATCGCAGACGACCACTTTGCGGAGACGTTCCGGATATTTGTCTTGCGAACCACGCAGAAAAATGACTTCATCGCTCAAAACGGTTCCGGGATATTGCTTGACATCGTATTCCGGGATGTCGTAGGTCGTATTGGTCTTGAGGCGCGTGACAAAATCCACACCGGAGAGATTCCATTTATACAGCATGGAAAAATCAACGTATCCGCGATCACAAACCACCATGCTGTCACGCGGGAGTTCCATTCGTCTGGCGCTGTTTACCTCATGAACATCTCCATTGGTGAAATCAACGAACACGGGAAGATGACCATCGTGATCCAACAGCATATTGAGCTTGATTGCCCCTTTGGTTTGCCGATAGGTTGCCCATGGAAAAACTTTAACGCAAAGCTCAATCAGCGTTGCGTCGAGACTGTAAAGTTTCTTGGGAAACGAAAACTCATGCCGTGGCGCAATTGCATGGCAGTGTCCCAGAAGCATATGGAAAATATCGCCGAACATTTTCGGAGAGCGATGGGCATTGGCGTACGACAAGTTGGATTTGGTTGGAGCGGATTCCACTCCAAGATGATTCAATTTGCCTCCACAGGTTTTCAAACCTCCGCAAATCTCTCGCAGACTATTGGCCTGCGCCAACTGGCAGAAGATCATCGACACAAAATGTGCCCAACTGTCAAAGGACTGTTTTCGCTTGTCTCCATTGTGTTTCATGACTATTTCTTCAAATTCTCGCTTCGGTATCAAATCCAACACTTGACGAAAAAGACTGACTGATGTATTCTTCATTACGGAGCCTCCTTGTGGTTTAGGCAACCGTAATATACTATTACGGACAAGTTGGCTCCACTTTTTTCACCCTTTCAAAAGTTTGTTAGGACAGGCGTGTGAACTGGTGTGATAAAAATGAGGTCAAATATATTGTCGGATTGGCGAAAAATCCACGTTTGCTGGAATTATCAAAAGATCTTCAAGTGAAAGCGGAAGCACTTTACAACGAAACACATGAAAAAGCAAAACTGTTTACTCAGTTCGAATATGCGGCAGGAACTTGGAAATATCCGCGCCGGGTGATTGCCAAAGCGGAATTCAACTCCCCCGGACCGAATAATCGTTTTATCGTCACCAATCTTGATGATGATGGACAATATCTTTATGAAAAAGTTTATTGCGCCCGAGGTGAGATGGAAAACAGGATCAAGGAACAGCAGCTGGATCTTTTCGCTGATCGGACAAGCTGCCATGACTTTGCGGCAAATCAATTCCGGCTTCTGCTTTCAAGTTTGGCTTATATTCTCATGGAACGGTTTCGGGCATTGTTGTTGACAGGAACTCAATTTGCCGAGGCTACCTGCGGCAGCATTCGCTTATACCTGGTGAAAATCGGTGCCATTATTCGGCGGAATACCAGAAAAATTTATGTTGCTCTTTCAAGTGCTTGTCCAAATCAGGAACTCCTCCGCTTGATCGCTGCGAAAATCATCGCTTGGGAATAAAACCTTGGAGAGCTGTCCCCGGCTCGCCGAACAACAACGGGGGAAAGGGGGAATATGCTCAATTTGCAAAAAAACGACAATATCCGACTCTGAAAATAAAAACTTCCGAATCTTCTGAACATTTCTCGACGATTCGAAAGTTTCATGCAATATTCAGGTTAATACATCAAGCCGCACGGAAAAATAAGGTCGATCCAGACCGGCTTTCCTTTATCAATGCGGTACGAATTCTGTGCAGAAAAATCACTGCTGCTCATTTTCCCCCTCAAACCACAGGAAATTGAGTATATTCGCGAAGCAATCATTCAGGAAATTGCGGCAACAACTGCCTGTTCTTCTCGCGGGATTACACGAGAACGGGCAGTAAAACGCAAAATCAAAGGATGGAACATCAAGCAGGATTTTTCATCCAAGACGGCTCCGCATGAATGCTTTATTGATTAAAGTAAGCAGTATTGAGGTTAACGGATCATTTCGCAATTCATGATGGTCATTGAGATCTTCATGGCCGGCAACCAAACCAAAAACTCGTTGACGAAGCATGCTCAGATAGGAATGTTCAACTTTTCCGGGCTGTCGAATATCAAAAGAATCCAGCAGTTTACCGGCGCGCCGGGTCAAACCGAGTTTGCGGTCGAATTCTTTCACGAAAAGCAACCCGCCGTCACTGCTGATATCTCCACCGGCGAAATTGAATTCAATTTTTCTGCTTTTCGGACCTTGAAAGAACGGAATCGAAACATTACATTTTGTCATTGGCAGACCTCGGCATTATATTGTGATGTAAGATATTACAATATAATACGTTAGTCGATAATCTGCCTCTTTGTTTTTGAAAATTTACGCAATATTCAGGTTAGGAACATTATGAATATTATTGCAATAAATCAGCCGCGCGATCTGTATTTAGACGCGCT
Source organism: Victivallis sp. Marseille-Q1083 (assembly GCF_903645315.1). Lineage (NCBI taxonomy): Bacteria > Pseudomonadati > Lentisphaerota > Lentisphaeria > Victivallales > Victivallaceae > Victivallis > Victivallis sp. Marseille-Q1083. The sequence continues at coordinate 698,983 of NZ_CAHJXL010000002.1, read as the reverse complement.
GTTGCAAGTTTGGGAAGCCTCGGTGCGGGCGACGCACTACTTTTTAACGGAAGAGCAAATCGTTGGATTGCGCCCTTTGGTGACGATGGGATTGCAGGGAATCCCGCACCTTTATCTAGCCTTTGACGGAGAGAAAATCGCCGGATTCATGGGCATTGACGGCGACAAACTTGAAATGTTGTTTCTCGCTCCGGCGAGTTTCGGGTGCGGCCTCGGGCGCAAGATGCTTCAGCATGGATTGACCCAACATCATCTTCAATACATTGATGTCAACGAGCAAAATCTGCAGGCCAGAGGCTTCTACGAGCACTGCGGCTTTGAGGTGATCGGCCGCTCCGAACTTGACGGACAAGGCAATCCATTTCCGATTTTGCACCTAAAAATCAAAGAGGTATGATCATGAAGAAAGTCAAAATCACCGTTTTGAAAACCACGTTGGATCAAGAGCTTGCCGCGGAATACGGGTCGGAAAACCTGGGGCCGTGCCCGATGTTGAAAGTTGGAATGATCTTTTACGCCGACTACGCCAAGCCGGAAGGTTTCTGCGACGAGGCGTGGAAAGCGATTTACCAGTATGTTTTCGCCCTGGCGCACGGCGGCGGCAATGAGTTATTCTATCATGGCGACTGGATTCTAAAACCCGGTGTGGCGATTTGCAGTTGCAATGACGGCTTGCGCCCGGTGATCTTCAAGCTCGAAGCCACCAACGAGGATGCCGCTGTCAATTACACGCCGATGCGGTAGGTTTGCTCAAAATCATCCACATCATCCGTTGCTTTGACCAGTCGGGTTCGCGGGCGATGGGACGGAGTTTGCGCTCGGTGAAGAAGCCGCGGCTTTGGCAGATGTTCGGCAAGGTCAGCACCTCCGCTTGAATGTCCGGGGCGAGGTTCACCAAGTTCATGATTTGGGTCATCCGGGGCTTGGTTACCCCGGCGATATGATGCAAGGTTGACACATTCGGAATCTGCCGCTCACGCAACAGCCGGTCGTAACGCAGAGCCAGCGCCAGCAGTTTGCTGATATGCGGTACTTTGCCCTGTCCCTGCAACTGTGGCGTATGCCGCCGGAATGGTTTGCCATTGCCCAGTATGAACTCTTTTTTCCACTTCATAAGCCATTTTTATCGCTCCATTTTGTAGGTTACATAATCGTAGACGGCGTTGATGCCGTGGTCGCGGTAGTTGATTTTGATTGTCCCTTTGGCGGCATCGAATATCAAACTTTCTATCATCAGGTCAATCACTTTTACTTGCTCAACTCTTGGGATTTTTTCCCACAGTTTGCCGAAGTCACGGCAATGCCACTCGATGCAGTTTTGGTCTATTTTGTTTGCCTCGATGGCGGTAATCTCCTGCCGCAGCAGCTTTAACCTGAATGTTGCATGAAACTTTCGAATCGTCGAGAAATGTTCAGAAGATTCGGAAGTTTTTATTTTCAGAGTCGGATATTGTCGTTTTTTTGCAAATTGAGCATATTCCCCCTTTCCCCCGTTGTTGTTCGGCGAGCCGGGGACAGCTCTCCAAGGTTTTATTCCCAAGCGATGATTTTCGCAGCGATCAAGCGGAGGAGTTCCTGATTTGGACAAGCACTTGAAAGAGCAACATAAATTTTTCTGGTATTCCGCCGAATAATGGCACCGATTTTCACCAGGTATAAGCGAATGCTGCCGCAGGTAGCCTCGGCAAATTGAGTTCCTGTCAACAACAATGCCCGAAACCGTTCCATGAGAATATAAGCCAAACTTGAAAGCAGAAGCCGGAATTGATTTGCCGCAAAGTCATGGCAGCTTGTCCGATCAGCGAAAAGATCCAGCTGCTGTTCCTTGATCCTGTTTTCCATCTCACCTCGGGCGCAATAAACTTTTTCATAAAGATATTGTCCATCATCATCAAGATTGGTGACGATAAAACGATTATTCGGTCCGGGGGAGTTGAATTCCGCTTTGGCAATCACCCGGCGCGGATATTTCCAAGTTCCTGCCGCATATTCGAACTGAGTAAACAGTTTTGCTTTTTCATGTGTTTCGTTGTAAAGTGCTTCCGCTTTCACTTGAAGATCTTTTGATAATTCCAGCAAACGTGGATTTTTCGCCAATCCGACAATATATTTGACCTCATTTTTATCACACCAGTTCAGCATTTTCTGCCGGCAAAAGCCACTGTCTCCCCGGAAAATAATCTTAACCTTCGGCCATTTCTGCCGAAAGCGCTTTACCAGTAGCGAGAGAATCGCCCAGGCATGCTTGGCCGCATCAATTTTTGATGGACGCAAATAAGCCACAAGTAATTGATCCCCGCAGAAAACATACAACGGCAAAAAGCAATAGTGGTCATAATAGCCATGAAAAAAGCGATTTTCCTGCATCCCGTAAGTGAGGTCATCGGTATAGATTCGGCAATTAACATACGTGCAATATTTGCTTGATGGTGTATATTATCATCATGGAAACTCAAGATGCACGAAAACTCGATAAGGTCGCTCTTGAAGAGCGGCGCAAGCAGGCCGTGAGATTGTATCAAAGCGGCAAATGTAATAATTGTACAGAAATCGGAAAAATCGTTGGAGCGCACCGCAACACGGTGGGCAAGTGGATAAGCAGGTGGAAAAAAAGCGGCTTGCGTGCTTTGAAAGTAAAGAAATGTGGTCGTCCAGTCGGCTTTGGACGCCGTCTGCTTCCGCATGAAGAGAGTAAGATACGGAAAGATTTGGTTGATCATTGTCCGGATCAGTTAAGATTGCCATTTGCGCTCTGGACTCGTCAGGCGGTACGGTTGCACATCAAAATTTCCTTTGGAATCGAAATACCAGTCCGAACCATGGGGGAGTACTTGAAACGCTGGGGATTTACGCCGCAAAAACCAGTTAAGAAAGCTTATCAGCGCAATGAGGCGCACGTTCAAAAATGGCTGATTGAGGAGTATCCCCGAATCAAAAAGCTGGCAAAATCAGAAGATGCGGATATCTTTTGGGGGGATGAAACAGGAATTCGCAATGACGAGGCCAAGGGCCGCAGTTATGCGCCGAAAGGCAACCCCCCGGTGCAAGCAGTCAATCCGGTACGCGAAAAAGTTAATATGATCAGCGCGATTACCAACCAGGGGAAAACTCATTTCATGTTTTACAGCGAAACGATGACGGCTCAACTCCTGATTCAATTCATGGAACGTCTGATTCGTCAAAATGAACGGAAAGTGTATTTGATTCTGGATAACCTGCGGGTTCACCACAGCAAAACGTTGACTGGTTTTCTGCAGGAAAACGCAGCTTTCATCAAGTTATTTTTCTTGCCGAGCTACAGTCCCGACCTGAACCCGGATGAATATCTCAACCGTGACTTGAAATCAAATCTGAGCAACAAGCCCTTGGGGTGCGCCAAAGGCAAAATAACCGAACATGCCAAGCAACATATGGAAATGATAGCTGAACAACCGGAACGAATCAAGAAATTATTCCATTCCAAGACTGTTTTATATGCAAGTTAGTTAGTTGCCGGCACAATAATATTCAGGCTAATCGCGATGAATATCCATATAACTATATCAAATATGTATTACCGGAGATAATAAAATTTTTGCTTCAGGTCAAACTATCCCCGATGCAGAGCAAGGGGGTATTGAATCCACGAAGGAATAAAAAATGGTTCAGAAATTATATTATGGGTGTTATAGATTCGGCAATTAACATACGTGCAATATTTGCTTGATGGTGTATATTATCATCATGGAAACTCAAGATGCCCGAAAACTCGATAAGGTCGCTCTTGAAGAGCGGCGCAAGCAGGCCGTGAGATTGTATCAAAGCGGCAAATGTAATAATTGTACAGAAATCGGAAAAATCGTCGGAGCGCACCGCAACACGGTGGGCAAGTGGATAAGCAAGTGGAAAAAAAGCGGCTTGTCTGCTTTGAAAGTAAAGAAATGCGGTCGTCCAGTCGGCTTTGGACGCCGTCTGCTTCCGCATGAAGAGAGTAAGATACGGAAAGATTTGGTCGATCATTGTCCGGATCAGTTAAGATTGCCATTTGCGCTCTGGACTCGTCAGGCGGTACGGTTGCACATCAAGATTTCGTTTGGAATCGAAATACCAGTCCGAACCATGGGGGAGTACTTGAAACGCTGGGGATTTACGCCGCAAAAACCAGTTAAGAAAGCTTATCAGCGCAATGAGGCGCACGTTCAAAAATGGCTGATTGAGGAGTATCCCCGAATCAAAAAGCTGGCAAAATCAGAAGACGCGGATATCTTTTGGGGGGATGAAACAGGAATTCGCAATGACGAGGCCAAGGGCCGCAGTTATGCGCCGAAAGGCAACACTCCGGTGCAAGCAGTCAATCCGGTACGCGAAAAAGTTAATATGATCAGCGCGATTACCAACCAGGGGAAAACTCATTTCATGTTTTACAGCGAAACGATGACGGCTCAACTCCTGATCCAATTCATGGAACGTCTGATTCGTCAAAATGAGCGGAAAGTGTATTTGATTCTGGATAACCTGCGGGTTCACCACAGCAAAACGTTGACTGGCTTTCTGCAGGAAAACGCGGCTTTCATCAAGTTATTTTTCTTGCCGAGCTACAGTCCCGACCTGAACCCGGATGAATATCTCAACCGCGACTTGAAATCAAATCTGAACAACAAGCCCTTGGGACGCGCCAAAGGAAAAATAACCGAACATGCCAAGCAACATATGGAAATGATAGCTGAACAACCGGAACGAATCAAGAAATTATTCCATTCCAAGACTGTTTTATATGCAAGTTAGTTAGTTGCCGGTACAATAGCATCGAAATCAAGAATCAATTCTCGAGGCGGCGTGGAGAAACTTTCGATAAAGAATTCGACAAACAATCGGCTCAAATCTACGCAAGCACGACGATCGATTCCATTTTCGAATCGACATAAAGTGCTTGGAGTGGCGAGTTGACGATCACGACCGACAACAGTTTGAATCAGCGGATCAGTTCGCAATTCATGATGGTCATTGAGATCTTCATGGCCGGCAACCAAACCAAAAACTCGTTGACGAAGCATGCTCAGATAGGAATGTTCAACTTTTCCGGGCTGTCGAATATCAAAAGAATCCAGCAGGTTACCGGCGCGCCGGGTCAAACCGGGTTTGCGGTCGAATTCTTTCACAAAAAGCAACCCGCCGTCACTGCTGATATCTCCACCGGCGAAATTGAATTCAATTTTTCTGCTTTTCGGACCTTGAAAGACCGGAATCGAAACATTACATTTTGTCATTGGCAGACCTCGGCGTTATATTGTCACGTAAAATATTACAATATAATACATTAGTCGAGAATCTGCCTCTTTGTTTTTGAAAATTTACGCAATATTCAGGCTAGAAAAACCAAACTCTTCATAAAATTTAAGTAACATTTCAATATTAGTTACAGGAGAAGTTACAGTACTCCGCACTGCAACATTTTTTTGACGTTGCAATAACCTTTTTGCTCCAGCAGAAGCCATTTCAAAAGATCCACCTCCAGCAACTGTCGGACATTGCATATCATGAATTTCTTGCGGGCCATCAAGACTCACTAAAACTTGTACTTTATTTTTTACGAGAAAATCAGCAATTTTGTCGTCAATCAAAGTAACGTTTGATGTCATTCGGTATTTAAAACTCTTACTATAACATTTGCCTATTTCAGTACTATAGTCTATAGCATATTCAATGCCAGATCTGTTCATCAATGGTTCTCCCCCAAAAAATACCAGCTCTAATTCCTGATTATCTCCCGAATTTTCCAACATCCAGTGAATTGACTCCCTAATGTTTGCGCGCGATATATTTCTGGTATGCAATCGATCCCCACAATAGCAATATCTACAAGCAAGATTACATGACTCAGACATTGCAAGGATTATACTTGAAATAGAAAAGTTCTCATAATATTTTGCAAATGAAATTTCAAGTTCCTCGTCAGTAAACTTATAATTCGGCACATCAAATAATCCATTATGTGCAAGAAGCATTATTTCACGAGCAGCACTATCCACGTCAGTAGCATCAAAACGTCCCTCTGTAAGTACCCACGTGCTCGCTTTCTGAATAGAAACACCTTCAAGACACTTGGCAAGAAGTATATAACTCACTTCATCGATTTTGTAAAGAGCTTTAGTTGAAGTATCAAAACAAAAAAAATCATTAAATACTTCAAATACATGATAGGGAGGAGGTGCTCCATTTTTACGAATTGGAATATTACTTATTTCTTCATGAGCATTTTGTTTTTTTACAGTTTTTTTAGTCATATCCCCTCCGATATTATCATTTTTAGAACTGGCCTCAAAATAATAATCAAACATGCCAGTAATACAAACCCTAAATAATTACCAGCTTTGCTTATATTCCCAATGGATCGCGATTTTCTAAAATTCTGGGGTCACGCATATTAATCCGTTTTACTTTCCTCCTTCTTTTTAGCTGTACAAAATCCAACGATCCTGTTCTTTTCTGTAAGTTTTTTACTCTAACCTTATTTTGGTGCATAAACCTTGCCATCAGCCAAGTATTTCAAAATTTTCCTTCCTAACGTTTTTTCATAGACGTGAACTCGTATGCCAATACACTTGCTACATATATAGGAACAAGAAAATAATGAGTATCTACGATGAATATAATCTTTGAATCTTTTTTTCCTTTACTTTTCGCTAATATCAGCTTTAAAATAACCTTATTCACTCTATATCCTTCCCATGAGAGAATATACTCTACAAATCCTATTCCTTCAAGACCTTAACACAATAAAGGGCTACCTTGTTCAAGATTTTTTCTGCTATTTTTTAAGAAAAAAACTAATAATATTTTCACTTATATAATAAAGCAAAATATATAAATACAGTAAAAAAAAATAAAACAATTTATTTTATTTACTAAAATAGAGCACGTAATTATTTTTAGTCAAATCAGAAGTAAAACAAATCACTAAAAAAAAATACACATTTTCTCATAAAAATAACGCCGCGTATAAGTTTTTTTGAATGACAATTGAGCGAGAGCGTGTTTTGATTTAAATTTGGTTAACTACAAACAAATTTAAAAGAATTCCAAACATACTCACTAAAGAGTGTATCACCGAAGTATATTTGGAAGACGGACATGTTGAAAAAGATCGAAAAAAAACTTGAGAAGCCGTGGTCCACAGCCGAAATTATCGAATGTGGAAGTAATCGTGGAAATCGTCGGCGAGTCAGTTGACTTGGACAAAGACAAAGCGATTCACCGTTAATTTTGAGATCATTGGCATTCCCTGTTCTCAAATGAACCTCTTTTCTACGGCAAACTGGGAATCTCTGAAAATTGAAGTACCTAGATTTTGTTCTCTCTATTAAATCAATTGCCATTGCAAACAAAATGAATCCTGCGAAAAGCCCTCCATTTGCAGAATCTAACCCTTCACCGATTTCGGGAAAGACTTACTATTGCTTCGGCTGACGCGCCAGAATGATCCGGTCGATGTAGATATTGTCGACACCTTCACTGATGACCGGAGCCGCATAGACCGACATGCTCGGACCAAGGCTGATTTCGCCAAGATCGATCCAGTGATAACCGTCCAATTCGCCCAGCTTGCGCGTCTGCGGCTGATCCTTACGGTTGGCGGCATCGTAAACGCCGGCCAGAATCGCCACTCCTTCCGGGTTGCTCCCCTCGGCCCGCACGCTGATCCAGACCCGCCAACGATTTTCCGCCGCCGTCAGGCCGGCGGCCAGCAACTCCGGCAGCGGCAGGTTGACCGCCCACTGGATATGGTTGTTCGGCATCCGGACCGTCTTGCCGTACGGCGAACGTTCATCCGCGGCCGGAAAAGTCCAGAGTCCCTCTTTCGCCAGCGCGAAATTGTCGGCGGAAAATTCAAACCATTCCCGCTCCGGCAAACCTTTACAAAACTCCGGCACCTCGCCGGAACGCTTCAACCGTTTCGGCCCGGCCAACAGCGCCGGCACCTGCCGGTACAATTCGTCGATCCGGGGAATCTCACCGAGATTGGTCACCTGGTAAGCCTGGTAGGTCGCTTTGATATCCTCCCAGAGCGCCAGGCGCGCGGCGTACTCCGTTTCGCTCAAGCTGCCGTTCCAGGCCGACGACAACGGGTGGCAGACCAGCGCCAGGTCATACGGCAGCCGGGCCCGGCGCAGCCGTTTCGCCAGCACCTCCCGCTGCTCCGCCGGCCGGTCGGCCAAGGCCGCGGCCGCCTCGTCGAACAGCCGCAACGCCGTCTGCAGCGTCTCAAACGACAGCCAGTCGTTGACATCGCCGCGATAGCAGCCGAGCGGCTTGTTCCGCCCGGCGAACTCTTCCGTCATCAAGTCGATGACCGCGAGCAATTTTTCGCCGGCGGCCGGCGAATAGTAACCGTTCAGAAACTCTTGCATCAACTGCCGCTGGTCCTGGTACGGGTCCCACAGCAGTTGGGCGACCACCCAGGCCCGCATCTGCACGAAGTCACCGCAAATTCCCGAGCCGATATCGCCCTGTTCGAAAACAGTCGCCACCTTGTTGTCGGCGAAAAAGCGCAAATCGTCGCCCAGATGACGCGTGTTCGGGTGCGGAATCAGATAGTTGGAAAAGTTGGTCACGTAGTTCCAGATCGCCAACTGCGATGAAATCGCCTTCCACTTCAGGAAATCCTGCCGGAACGTCTCGTTGGCGGCCGAATCGTAAGGCCGGCAAAAATCATTCTGATAGCAGCAGAGACGGATCAGCACGTTCCGGCGCGGCTTGACTTTGGCCGGCGGCGTCTGGGAGTAAACGTAAGCCAGCGTTTCGACCAGCACCTCCGGAAATTCCGGCTCAATGGCGGCAGCAACCGCATTGACCGCCCGGATGATCGGACCGGCCGGCGAACCTTCTTCCGCTTCGATCTGCGCGCAGGCGTCGCAATGGCAGCGCAACCAGCCGTCGTTCTGACTGACCGAGATGATCTTCGTATCGGGATGTTCGCGCAGCTCTTTCAGCACCGCCGTTTTCAACGCGTCCAGCATGGCCGGATTGCTCCAGCAGGGCTGTTCGCCATTGCGGGCGCCGGATTCGTCGAGCGCATACCAGTCGGGATGATCCTCGAAATATTGCGAAGCCGGCAGCAGGTTCCCCATCGTATGAACGAACCCGAGCAGCGTCAAATGACCGCCCCACTCCACCGGAATTTCCTGAAAATGACCGTTACTCTTCAGCTTCACCGCGAACTGCGGCGCATGGTTCGGTTCCCAGTAATGCACCTCCCGACCGAGGAATTGCGGCGCATAACGCACTGAAAGCCGGTCCGGCAGGCCGAGTTGCTCCACCGCCGGAACCGACTCTTCGGTCGAAGTCCAGAAACGCACCTGCCAGAACCGTTCCAGCAGCGTATAAACCGCATACAAAGTGCCGCGCGGCCGGGCGCCGCTCAAAATCAGGTTACCGTCCACCGTTTCGATGATGATCGCATCATCTCTTTTCAACCAGGCGGCCGTTTCCGGCGTATCCCCGAGCAATTCCAGCGCGGCCGGCGAGCGGCCGATTAAAATATGTTTGCCGTCCTGCCGCGGTTCGCCGACGATCGGCAACTCCACGCCGGACAACGCTTTGACATAACGCTGCAACTCGGCCGCCGCCGTCTTTTCCGCCGGAATCGCATCGGCGGCGACGACGATCGCATAATCGCTGCGGCCGCGATCGGCAATCTCCAGAGCCGACAGACCTCCACTCCAAAATATTCCGCCCGCCGCCGCCAACCGCCGCAGAGAAAAACCGTACCTCATAACCCCGTGCTCCCTTGCATTGCTTCAAGTCGTCGGAAAATTTTCGCCGTTTCCGGCCCATTTGTTGAAATATAACGAAAAAATACCGGAAGGCAACCGGACCAATCAATGGAATGTCGAAAAATAACCGGGCAACGCCGGTCCGCCGTCCGAAGAGCATTGCTCCATTCCGGCGGCCGCACTCACTTTTTCAGGAAGCAGCCGCCGAGCGACGGAACGATCAGCCGCCAACCGCCCTCCCCCGCCGGGGCAATCGTGCCCGCTCCAATCACGTCCGGTTTACGTTCCGCCGCCGGCCAACTGAATTCAGCCGGCCGGCGCGAAACATTCCAGAAAATCGTCCCGCGGCTGAAATCGCGCCGCCAGACGCCGGGCTGCGCTTCCGCGCCGTCATTCTCCGGTTCGCCAAGCTGCAGGCCGTAAAGCCCGGCCGCTTTCGCGGCATCGCGGTCCCACAGCGCGGTATAGTCGGTCCAGCACAAATCGAATATCATCGCATAGGCGTAGGAAAACATCGCTTTATTGAAGACGTCCGGATCATTTTCAGGCAGATAGACCAGCGGCAGCAGCAGCTTGCCGTGTTTGCGCGCTTCCGCATAACGTTTTCCCAGCAATACCAGTTCAGCCGGCGTCTGATTCAACTCCCGGCTGGTGCCCCCCACCCAGACCGCCGATTCCCACATCAGCGCATCCGCCCGCGGCCAATGCGAAGCGATCGGCCCATTGAGGATCACCGCCCGGTCGTCGCCGTAAGATTTCACCAGCGCATACATTTTATCCAGCAGTTCGAAATATTTGTCGGTATTGCTCTTCTCCGGTTCGGCGTGACTGTGGATGCCGAATTTGTCGCCGTAACACTCGACGGTCGGACCGGCCAGGTCGACAAAAATACCGTCATAGCCCAGCTCCATCAATCCGGCCACCTGGCGCAACGCGGCCTCCTGCACACCATCCTGGTGCAGACAGTTGTAAAACAACCCCATATGACCGTGCATCGTCCCCCACAAATCGTGGAACCGCTCACCGTTTTCGTCGATGCAGACCCAATCGGGATGATTGTCGAGCAGCCGCTCGTCACTGAGCACCGACTCCCGCCATTCGTCGAACACCTCCCGGCCGCCGGCCAACTGCGCTTCGGCGTCCAGATAACAGGTGTTGCCGACGTAATACAGCAATTTTTTGCCGCGCCGGTGGACCCGCGCCAGAATGTCGGGATTCGGCTGCGAACCGATGATCACCGAAAAATCCTTCAGCCGGGTATCCAGCACCTCATCGTTCCAGAATTTGCCATCTTCGACGCTCCACGGCCGGTAATAACCGGCCAGCGACCGGCAGCCGGTCAGCCACTCCGGTCCCGGCCTGCCGTAGTCAACCACTGACGACGAGGCGACTCCGAACGACACATAGGAAGACCCCTGCCGATAAAATGCCGCCGCCTCTCCGGCATCGGCGACCAAACCGGCGCCGAAGGCATTGTGATAACAGCCGCCCGGCGGCAGTTCCTGGTCGTGCTCAATCGCCCGTTCATAGAGAAAACTGTCGCCGTCCGGTTCATACTGATAGCCGACAATGCCGTTGGCGGCGACCGCCAAACCGCCGGCGGACCGATCGAACGGCAGAAAAACGAACGGCACATGGTCCAGCTTGTTGTCAACAGTGCGGTCGAACGGCTGGCGGCGCATCGCCTCGCCATCCGGAACCACATAGTCGGTAGCGTCCATATGCCAGCTCCAGAAGAAATACTCGACGATATTCGATTCATTGCCGTTGATCAGCCGGCCGTCGACGACGATGCCGTCCAGCTCCTGAAAAGTCTTCACCGCCAACCGGAAAATACGGCCGCCCGGCACGTCGTATTCCAACACCCATTCATTATAATTGCCGGGATTGTGGAACTGCGGTTCCCGGCGCGGCGAACCGAGGGAAATCCAATTGTTGTTATAGCCGATATTCGGTTGGAATTCGATCGTCCGGGCGCCGTTCGTCAGCGCAACCCCGGCCCCGTTACAATGAATCCGCGCCCGGGCATTCAATTGCAGAAATTCACCGTCCGCAGCCGCGGCGGAGCTGCCGTACAAGGCGGCAATCAACAGTAAAATCGTTTGACACCATCTCATTTGTATGCATCCATATTGTTTTATCCGTCCAAAGAAAGCAAACGACAGGAAGGCGGTCAAAAGACAGCCTTGGGAAGTAAAAAAAATGGGAAATCAGCACTTGCCGACGGACCCGAATCAGTCCGCCGGCAAGGCGTCAGTCGATCATGATAACCTCTGCCGCCGCATCCTCCGCCACCGGCGCGGCAGCGGGCGGCGGCAGGCCGGCGGGCGGCCCCCCCGCTTCGCCCGCCGGTTCCGGCACGCTTTCCAGCGTTTTCTTCTGAACGAAACAACCGCTCATCGCCGGGATGGTGATCTTCAAACCACCGTCCGCCATCGACGCCAGATGACCGTTGCCGACCACTTCCGGCGTCAATTCCTGCACCGGCAGTTCCAGCGTCACCGGCTGGCGCGCCACGCTCCAGAAGAACGTGCCGTTGCTGAAATCGCGCCGCCAGACGCCGGGATGCACTTCGCTGCCGTCACCCTCCGGTTCACCGGCCTGCAACGCATACAGCACTTCCGCCCCTTCCCGGTCCAGATCCCACAGCGCGGTATAATCGGTCCAGCACAAATCGAAAACCATCGCATACGCATAGGAGAACATCGCATTGTCAAGCACGTTTTTCTCCGGCAGACTGACCAGCGGCAGCAACATTTTGCCGTGTTTGCGCGCTTCCGAATAACGCTTGCCAAGCAACACCAGCTCCGACGGCGTCTGGTTCAACTTGCCGTCGCCGCCGGCAAACACCGCCGCTTCCCACATCAGCGCATCGCCGCGCGGCCAGTTCGAGGCGATCGGTCCGTTGAGGATGACCGCCCGATCATCGCCATAGGATTTCACCAGCGCGTAAATTTTATCCAGCAATTCGTAATATTTGTCGGTATTGGTTTTCTGCGGCTCGGCGTGCTTATGGATGCCGAATTTGTCGCCGTAGCACTCGACGGTCGGGCCGGCCAGATCGATGAAAATGCCGTCATACCCCAGTTCCATCAGTTTGGCCACCTGGCGCAAAGCGGCCTCCTGCACGCCGTCCTGGTGCAGACAGGTGTAGAACAACCCCATATGGTTGTGCATCGTTCCCCACAGGTCATGGAAACGTTCGCCTTTTTCATCGATACACACCCAGTCCGGATGATCGGCCAGGTCGCGTTCCTCGTTGAGATACGATTCGGTCCACTCTTCGTAAACCCGCCCGCCGGTGGCCACCTGTTCCTTCGTGTCCAGGAAACAGGTGTAGATGACGTAGAACAGCAGTTTCTTGCCGCGCTGGTGGACCCGCTCCAGAATCTCCGCATTCGGCTGGGAACCGATGATCACCGAAAAATCCTTCAGCCGGGTATCCAATACCTCATCGCTCCAGAATTTGCCGTCCTCGACGCTCCACGGCCGGTAGTAACCGGCCAAGGTCCGGCAATCGGCCAGCCATTCCGGCGCCGGCTTACCGTAGTCGGCCACCGACGACGAGGCGGCTCCGAACGACGCATAGGGCGAAACCTGCCGGTAAAAAGCCGCCGCCTCTTCGGTGTCGGCGACCAGAGCGGCGCCGAAAGCGTTCTGATAGTAACCGCCGGGCGGCAGTTCCTGGTCGTGTTCAATCGCCCGTTCGTAGAGGAAACTGTTACCGCCGGGTTCGTACTGATAGCCGATGACGCCGTTCGGCACCATCGCCAGGCCGCCGATCGAACGGTCGAACGGCAGGTAGACGAACGGCGCGTGATCGAGCGTGCTGTCCTTCGTCTGGTCGAACTGTTGACGCCGCAGCAAATCCCCTTCCGGCACCACATAGCTGGTGGTATCCAGGTGCCAGCTCCAGAAATAATATTCGACAACATTCGATTCGCTGTCGTTGACCAACCGGCCATCGATCAGCGCGCCGCTGAAATTCGGAAAGGTCTTCACGCTGAGCCGGAAAGTCCGGTTGGCCGGCACATCGTATTCGAGGATCAACTCGTTGTAGCTGCCGGGATTCTGGAATTGCGGCTCGCTGCGCGGCATGCCGAGCGGCACCCATTCGTTGTTATGCTTGATGTTGGGTTGAAACTTGATGCTCTGCCGGTTCCGCGTCAATTCGACGACGCCGTCGGCACAATGCACCTTGGTGTTGCGGTTCAATTCCAACACCGCTTCCGCCGCCCGGGCCGTCCAACTGCAAACCACCACCAGTCCGGCCATCAAAAACCTGCTCAACTTCATAACCCGATTGTTCCTTGCTTGGTTAGCTGTATATTTTTAATGAGTCTGAAACGCTACTTCGTCCCGCCGCCGTACCCCGGCTGCGCCTGCAGCACCTCGATCAGCGTCAACAAATTCGCCAGCGGTACGTCGCTTTCCACCGCATGGGCGGGTGAAACGATCAGCCCGCCGTCGGCGCCGGCCTGCAGCAGCGCCTCGACTTCCGCCGCCACATCCGCCTTTTTGCCATACGGTAAAGTTCGCTGGGTGGAAACCCCGCCGTAAAAGCAGAGCCGGCCGTGGTAGCGCTGCAATAAACCGTGCACTTCCATCACTTCCGGCTGGAACGGATTGAAAGAGTTCAGACCGATTTCCAGCAGATCGTCGAAAAGTTCATCGACATCGCCGCAGGAGTGGATGCTGACGAATTTGCCCGCCTCCACGCCGACCGCGTACATCCGCTTCAGCTCGGGATAGAAGAACTCCTTCCACAAGGGATATCCCATAATCAACCCGTGCTGCTGTCCCCAATCGTCACCGAAATGAATGCAGTCGATGTCGTATTTCACCGCCTGACGCATGTGGGCGATGTTGTAGTCGGCCACCGCCCGCAGCAAATCCCTGACGAACTCCGGGTGCAGATAAAGATCCATCAGCAGATCTTCCATGCCGCCCCGCAGCGTCCAGGCCCGTTCGACCAGTGAAAATCCCAAATTGAATCCCCGGAAGCGGTCTCCGTCCGCCGCAATCCGGCTTTCCAGACCGGCGAAGAAACGCCCGTCCAGCGGATCGGGAAATTCATAGCCGCGCAGCGTCGGCTCCGGCAGCAACTGATTTCTGACAATGCCGATATCCCTGTCCTGGCTCCGGTCCCAGACCACCCCGAAATAATCTTCGACGCAATCGCCGCCGACCGGCCGGAAATAATCGTCAAATCCGCCCAGTTGCAGCAGATGGTTGTCCAGCGCCCGGTCGACGTCATCGGTCCGGAAATGTCCGGCCAGCAGCCGCTGCGCTTCCAGCGTCAAATTGATCTGCCACGGCACATACGGCACAGGCCGGTGGCGCATGGCCAAGGTTACGACTTCACGTTTGTTCATTCCGGTTCATTCCCTGCAATTGATCATTTTCTCCGGAGATTTCCGGCACCTAACTAATAAATAACAAATTCAACTCATTTCAAGGCCGTCGAATGGAAATAGAAACAATTATTGCACCCCCTCCCGAATCCGCCTGAAGGTATCGCCGGCGGCCGCATAGCCGTGCCGGTCCCAATCGACGATGAGCAGCGCATGGGACAACGCGTCGCAAAATGGAAGATCAACCGGAGATATTCGGCGTCATCCTTCAAAATACGGATGCGTTCCCGCAACCCCGCGTCGCCGTCCGGCAGTTGCGCTTCCGCCCGGCGCAAGACCTCGACGACGGCGGGGCGCCGGTGGGGTACCGGCGGGCGAAATCGTATTACTTCTTGGCTTTGTAATAGTAATCGTAACAATCATGCGAATAGGTCTGGTAATATTCATTGATATGCATCCAGCCGGCATGACCGTCGACGAAAACGAAATTGGCGCCGCTGTTGTGCCGGCGCGATTCGCCGTCCGCCACGCCCCAGGTCGGCAACGCCAGCCACAGGCGGTCCCATTCGCCGGCGACGCTGTCCGAGCAGTCGCCGATCGCAACGGTGTTGGTCGGCTGTTCCACTTCGGTGGTCTTGCGGCGCGGCTTGTCGAAGCCTTCCGGCGGATTGGTGCCGCTCCGCCAGCCGCCCAGTTCGATGTTCCAGGCGTAAGACACCCCTTTCAACGAATCCAGCGCCGCATTGCTGCCGCTGTCGCCCGGACATTTGATCGTTTTGTTGTTAAACCAGAAATTCCAGCAATCGTCGGTCGTCGGCGAATCCGAACTGCCGCCGATGTACGGCATCAGTTCCATCGTCCAGGCCAGCCGGCCGTAACCACTGAACCCATAGGGCTTCTCGGTATCCAGGCCGAGCAGGTAATCGTTATTGTCATTGGCATACATCACCAGGCCGGTTCCCATCTGCTTGAGATTGTTGACGCAACTGATCGCCTGGGCCTTCGCCTTGGCTTTGGCGAGCGCCGGCAGCAGCATGCTGGCTAAAATTGCAATAATCGCAATCACGACCAGCAATTCAATCAATGTAAAACTTTTTTTCATTTTCTTATCTCCTTGACTTGGGTTGTTGATTAACTGGAACGTCTTAAAACCAGATTACTTTTAAACATCAAATTGATTTTTTTCTCTTTGCCGTTGATCAGATCAAGCAATCCGGAAGCGGCAGCCCGGCCGATTTCGAATTTCGTGAAATCGACGGTGCTCAACGGCGGATTGGTGAACTGACTGAAAGCGACATTATCGAAACCGAAAACCGCCAACTCATCGGGAATGTTGATCCCGGCCTCACCGGCGGCACAAAGAAAACCGGCGCCGAGGGTATCGTTTTCACAAAAAACACAGTCGATCGGTTTGCCGGTATTGCGTAATTTACGGAAAGCATTGTATCCGTCGGAAAACTGATAGCCGCCGACAACCCATTCCACCTCCTCGACACTACACTGCATACCGTCGAGAAATCCCTGCTCCTTGGAGGTGATGAAAGCGTCCCGCCACTTTTCCATATATTGCGAATTGTATTCGCCGAGCACGATGGCCGGGCGGACACGACCGGTCCGCCGGAAATATTCGCCCACCTGTTTAGCTCCGGCATAGACATCAAAACCGATGTTGCTGCCGTCATGCCGGTCAAGGTTGCCAATCGCCAGATTCGGCTTGCCCCAATAATCAATCTTCTCCTTGAGCTGCGGATAGAATTTGGTTCCGGTGAACCAGATGACCCCTTTGACATTGGCCGCCTTGAACACGTCGAAATAAAAACTGTCCAGCAGCGGTACCGACTCAAAGATGATGTGCGGCGAAGCGTTGATTCCCAGCGGCGTCAACACGTCCTGAATGCCGCGGAACACTTCGGAAAACAGGTAATCGCTGTACAATTCATTGACCGGCAAGGTATAAACCACCGCAATCAGATCCCCGACAAACGGGATGTTGTTCTCCGCCAAACGGCCGTTGGGGCGATAACCCAGCTCGGCGGCGCGGTTGAAGATCCGCTGCCGGGTTTCCTCTTTGACCCGGCCGCGGCCGCTGAACGCCCGCGATACCGTCGAATAAGAAATCCCGATCTCTCTGGCAAATTCCCGAATATCCATAATCCGCTTGCTGTCTCCGTAAATTTTAATTCCGTTAATAAGTATAGCAAAAAGAGCAACAAAAGTCAATAGGTAATCGAATTTATTTTTAATATTTTTAAAATTATATTGAAAACAAACAAGTTATAAATTTTAATTTGTGGAACTTGTTGCGCAAAAATCGCAATTCCGATCTTTTTTTCACCATTTTCCCCTTCCTAATCCTCCCGGAATCAAGGAAACCTGCTCCACGCCGGACATCCATTTTTCAATCGGCCGGCCGGCGGCGGAACGAGATCGGGACAGCCTGCTAATTCGAATTTGCATTTTCAACAAGCGATGCTACCTTGAATTCACGGAGTTGTCTTTTTCAAGACACCGGCGGCGTTGCCAGTACAAAAACAAACAACCTCGGGAATGATCGTATGCGGAAACATGGGATGATGGCGACAGTATTGTCCGGACTGCTGTTATGCAATCTGGGCGCCGAAGAAACGACGACCAAGTCGGTCGAATTGGT
The DNA here is from genome assembly GCF_903645315.1 of Victivallis sp. Marseille-Q1083. NCBI lineage: Bacteria > Pseudomonadati > Lentisphaerota > Lentisphaeria > Victivallales > Victivallaceae > Victivallis > Victivallis sp. Marseille-Q1083. The sequence continues at coordinate 681,227 of NZ_CAHJXL010000002.1, read as the reverse complement.
GCACGGCCCGGACCGGGTGAAACTGAACCTGGACAAGGCGGAAATCACCTACCAGGGCGAAAGCGGCACCAGAATATTGCAGGCCCACGCCTCCAACTTCCTGGACTGGGGCTATCACTGGCCGCAACCGGGCCCGATGATCGGCGAACCGGAATTAACCGCTACCGAAACGGAAAACACAATCACCGTCCGTTACGATGTGGAATTCGACCGGGAATTCGTCCTCACGGCGCGCGCCCGCCGGGGAGTGAACGGCATCGAAATCGACAGCGCGTTGTACAACCGCGGCCGCCATCCGAGGCGTGACCTGCTCTTCTGGGACTGGACGGAGCCGAACCGGAACTATCAGACCCGGGATGCGCAGACGGGCATCTGGAGCGGGACCGCCGCCAAGGCGGACCTCTATCTGCCGGCGGTCGTCGGCGACTTCGACGTGGACGGCTGGGTGCTGTTTCAGAATCCGCAGACGCCGGATGCCGCCGGTTTCGGGCTGCTGGCGACCGACAATGTGGCGCTGGCCGAAAAACCGGCTTCCTACCTGCCCCACAACGCCATGCTGACCGCCTCTCCCCGGGAACAGGTGCTTTTGCCGGGGGAAGCCGTCCGGGTCAACTTCGCGCTCTCCTCGCCGGCTGACGCCGGGACGGCGGCGGACTGGTATGCCGCGGCGGCCGCCCAGGGCAGTCCGGCCGTAACCAAAACCGCGCCGCCGTTGTCGTTCGACGGCATCGAATACGGCGTTCCGGCGCCGGAATGGCTGCGGCAGAGCGACAAATACTCGTTTCTGCCGGCCCAGCACCCCTGGCTGCCGAACCTGACGCAAATCACCCCGCCGGAGGTCCGGGACGTCTGGGGTACCAACCGGCTGCTTTCGCATGTTCCCGAAGACCTCGATCAGCGCAGCCGGCTGCGGGCCGGCGGGCTGCGCGGCATCATCTATTACAACTGGATGGAAATTTACGACACCACCCCCGACAATATTCACCGCTATTACGGCATGGATCACCATCCGGAGTGGAAGGCGCTGGACCAGGAAGGCCGGCCGGTCATCTCCGGCTGGGGCGTCAGCAACAACCTGTCGAATCTGTTCGCCACCTGCGTGCACCAGCGTTCCCTGCTGCACACCGCCGTCCGCCAGATGCGGGAGCTGATCGAGCAAAAACAGGCCGACGGCGTCTTTATCGACAACGCCTTCAACCTGACCTTCTGCCAGGGCGATAAGTTCGGCCACCGGCATGTGCCCGGCAAGAACGACAACGAACTGTACATGGAACTGCTGCAGGCGGTGTACAACACCGTCAAAAGCTACGGCGACGACTACCTGGTCATGCAGAACAACGGCAATTCGCCCGCCCAGTGGAGTTTCACCGATTCCGGCATGGCCGAGGAAACGGTCGAATACGTCGACTGGGATACGCTGGAATACAAAGGCGTCTGGGCGGCTGAAGCGGCCCGGCGCGGCAAGGTGCCGGTGACATTGAGTTATCTGAATTATTTCTACGATCCGGCGGCCCGCGAATACGTCGGCGGCGACGGCACGCCGGAACAGGTGGTCAGGACGGCCCGTTTCGCCTACGCCTATTGCCGGTTGTTCGACCTGCTGTGGTCGGACGGCGGAACCCTTCTCGCACGCGAAGACCTCTACCCGTGGTCGAAGAAATTTTACGGCATCGAATTCCTCAAGCCGCTGGGCGACCGCCGGGTGGCCGGCGCCGTCAATTACCGGCTGTTCGACAACGGCGCGGTCATCCTCAACAGCGACCGCCGGCATCCGGCCGAAGCAACCATACCGCTGCCGCGCTCCGGACGGCTGCAAGCACCCCTGACGCTGCCGGGCGAAGAAAATTCGTTTCAGACCGACGAACAGGGCAAGCTGACAGTGAAACTGCCGCCCTACGGCAGCCTGATGCTGCTCTGGGCGGACGAAAACTAGACCGACCGTCACCGGAGACGGCCCGGCGGTATTCTTCAACCGCCGGATCGCAGACTCCGCACCGCGGTGCGGAGTTCATTTTTCTCAAGCGCCGGTCTTTCCGGCATCCTCGCCCTTCCAGCGCCGGCCGGCTTTTCCATCCCGCCCAGCGCAATGGATACACCGGACCGCCTTCAAGCCGTCTTCGAAAAAAGCTGGATAAGCCGCAATCCCGCCGCCGGCCCCTTCCCGCGTCCGACCGGTCATACTTCGTTATGCTGTCGCCAATCATTTCCCGCCCGAATTGACCGGAGCCTTGCCGGCCTCCGATCCCGTATGGACCTTCGTTATCCTGCTTCGCCGCAACGATTCCTGACAAAAAAACGGAAATTTATCCGTCGGGGGATTGACTTTTCAAAAAATTTTTGATATAATAATAATGTAATGATAATCAAATAATGAAAGAATCATGATGTTGATGGTCAAATCCCAAACCATGTTGTACAAAGTCGTCTATGACGATTTGCGCCAGCGGATCCGCAGCGGCGAACTGCCGATCGGCAGCCGGATTCCGCCGGAAAATGAATTGACCCGTCATTACAAGGCTTCCACTTCAACGGTCCGCCGGGCCGTCCAACTGCTCTGCGACGAAGGGTTGCTGTGCAAACGCCGGCCGCTCGGCACTTTCGTCATCGGCTGCGTGCGCGATTCCCAGCCCCGCGCCTTCCCCGGCACGCCGCCGGAACGGAGCTGCCGGATCGCCGTCGTCGTCCCGGACATCCGGGCGATGCTGCCGGAAGGCGACCACCAGCACTGGCAACTGTATCTGCGGCGGCTGAAAGGCATTTTCGCAGCGGCGGCGGCGCACAATGTCACCGTATTGCTGCACGATCTCGGCGAACACTGCCGCTGGGACGACTACGACGGCCTGATCATCATCCGCTGGGGGGACCTGTACAATCCGGAACCGTTCAATACGATTGCCCGGCAATTGAACGCCCGGCGGATTCCCTTTGTCGTCATCTCCGATTACTACTTCGAATTCAGTGCCAGATGGTGGCTGGCGGACAACGTGGAGCTGGAATTTTTCCGGGCCTTTCAGTTCCTGGCCGAAAACGGCGCCAGACGGCTGCTCTATGTCGGTCCGCTGGAATGGGAACAAAATCCGCGGCTTTCGGCCCTGAAGCGCGGCGCCCGATTGTTCGGTTACCAATATGCCCTGCTGGGGGTCGAAAATCCGGACAAACCGCGCGCCTGCCGGGCGATCGCCGATTACTGCGCCGGCGATGTCGGGAAACTCGAAGCATTCGACACCATCTTCTGCTCCACCGACCTCCAGGCTCTCGGCGTCATGCAGTTCCTGCTGGAAAATGGCGTGAATATCCCCGGCGACGTCAATTTGATGGGCTGCGACAATATCGCCGAAGCCGAAACGGCGCCGGTGCCCTTGACCACCTTTGAATTTTCCGGCGCGTACGCCGGAGAACTGGCGCTGGAGCTGATGCTGAAGGCCATCGCCAATCCCGGCAGCAGCGGCGAGATGGTTTCCGGCCGCGGCCGGATTCTGCGGCGCGACAGCGTGAAACTGCTGGCGGAACCGCAACAGTTTCAGAAGATCGCCAACGACAGTTGAACCGGCCGCGGAGGATCCGGGCGTAGTCCCCGGCCGACCGGCCAAACAATATTTTTCTGAAAAAAAACCGCCGGGGATTGACTTTTCAAAGATTTTTTGATATTATTCCTATAATGATAACAAAGTTTAAACATATCATAAGAGATGTTGATACCGTCAGGCGGAGAGGTCGCAACCCGGAAACAAACCATAACAATACCATTGAACAACGGAAAGGGAAATTGTCATGAGAAAGAATTTTACACTAATTGAATTGCTGGTAGTGATCGCTATCATAGCCATTCTAGCCAGCATGCTGCTGCCGGCACTCGGCAAAGCCAAAGCCCAGGCGCAGTCGATCAAATGTATCAGCAACCTGAAACAACTGGGCATCGCATCGACGTTGTATATGTCCGATTTCGGCGACTGGGTGCCGTCCACCTACATGAGCGGCTGGGTTCCCTATTCCCGCGCATTCATGGAAGCCGGTTACTGCACCTGGCAGAGTTTCCTCTGCCCCACCGGCCGGTCGACGGCCAGGAATTACGACGATGTCGCCTATAATTTGAAAACCGATTACGGCGTCAATGCCTCCAGTTTCGGCATTCAGCCGCGGGCGGAAGAGTGGGGCTGGAACGACTACCGGCAGCGCAAAGCGTCCGAATTCGACTCTTTCGGCCGCAATTCCCGGCTGATTTTCGTCGGCGACTCAATTTCCAATGAAGGCGACGCCGACGAATCCAACAAATACGGCGGCGACGGCAATCTGGTCCACTGCGACGCCGGAGTCGAACCGGGCCTGCGCCACGGCTGGTACTGGCCGCTGCACATGCGGCACGGCAGCCGTACCAATGTACTGATGTTCGACACCCATGCCGAATCGCTGCCGGGCACTGTGGCGGCGATCCAGTACCGTTACTGGATGCCGTTCTGCTTCGGCGCCGACGGCGCGTTGACCGTCTACGACTGGGCGGAATAAACGGCGGGCCATCCGGCAAATGATCCGCCGCCGCGCTTCCCGCCGCGAAATATGGCGGGAAGCTACTTCAAATATTGAAAATTCAGGATAATTTCACGATGAAAAATTGGAAACAATGGCGGCAGCTGCCGGTGTTCGGCGGTTTGCTGCTGGGCTTCTGTTGCCTCCCGCCCGCCGCCGGCGCCGAACCGGCCGGCCAATTGCCGTACCGGGACGCCGGCCGGCCGGTTGACGAACGGGTCGACGATCTGCTGGCCCGGATGACGCTGGAAGAAAAAGTCGGTCAGTTGATGATGCTCAACGGCATCGACTGCATGGAGGAGGCGATTCGCGATATGCACGTCGGCACCTTCCTGAACATCAAAGGCGAAGAGGCGGACCGAACCATCCGGGAAGCGGACCGAACCCGGCTCGGCATTCCGGTACTGCTGGCAATCGATTCGGTACACGGCTATTCCTTCTGGCCGGGCGCCACCATCTTTCCCTCCCAGCTGGCGCTGTCCTGCAGTTGGAACCCGCAGCGGGCCAAAGAGATGGGCGAAGTCACCGCGGCGGAGATGTGCCACACTGGCGTGGTCTGGACGTTTGCGCCGGTCTTCTGTCTCGGCCGCGACCCGCGCTGGGGACGGCTGGGTGAAACGTTCGGCGAGGACCCCTACCTGCTCAGCGTTCTCGGCACCGCGATGATCGAAGGGCTGCAGGGGGAACGGCTGGACGACCCGGCCAAAGTGATCGCCTGCGCCAAGCATTACGTCGGTTACGGCGAAACCCAGGGCGGCCGCGACGCCGCCGAAGCGGATTTGTCCTACCGGAAACTGCAATCCTATTTTCTGCCGCCCTTCGAAGCGGCGGCCAAAGCCGGAGCGGCAACCTTCATGACTGCCTATCAGGCGATCGACGGCGTACCGATGACCGCCAACCGCCGGCTACTGCGCGAGGTGCTCAAAGGCGATTGGCAATTTCCCGGCGTCGTCGTCACCGATTGGAACAACGTCGGCACCCTGATTTCACTGCAGCGGATCTGCGACAATCTGACCGATGCCGCCGCCATCACTATCGCCGCCGGCAACGACATGAGCATGGCAACGCCGGAATTTTATCAGAGCTGCCTGGAGGCCGTCCGGTCCGGGCGCCTGGCGGAAGCGGATGTCGACGAAGCGGCGCGGCGGGTTCTGAAGCTCAAATTCGAGCTTGGATTGTTTGAAAATCCCCGCCGGCCGGACCTGGCCGCGGCGCAGGAAACGATCGGCTGCGCCGCCCATCGGGACCTGGCCCTGGATACCGCCCGCGAAGCGCTGGTCCTGCTGAAAAATGACGGCCTGCTGCCCTTGCAGCCGGAAGCCGTCAAAACGATCGCACTGGTCGGTCCGGCGGCGGACAGTCCGCTGGCCCTGAGCGGCGACTGGTCGGGAGAAACGCCGAACGGCTTCCATCCGCGCCGCTGTTTCGTCACGGTCAAGGATGCCTTGCCGCAACAGTTCAACGGCCGGATTCTTCACGCCCCCGGCGCACTGTTCAGCCTGAAAGCACCGGAATCGTCGACGCCGGCGGAAGCGGAACGGCGGCACAAGGAACTGGAAGCCCAGGCCGCCGCCGCACTGGACCAGGCCAAAACGGCGATGGCTGCGGCGGATCTGGTGGTGGTCGTCATCGGCGATTCCCCCGACTACTGGGGCGAATGGCACAGCACGGCGACGCTGGAACCGATGGGGTCCCAGCCGGAGCTGCTGCAAGCGGTGCTGGACAGCGGCAAGCCGTTCATCGTCGATGTCATGAGCAGCAAGCCGCTGCTGCTGCCCGAAGAGGTGCTGGCGCGGGCCTCCGGCGTATTCCAGCAGTTTTCCCCCGGCATGCTCGGCGGCCGGGCGTTGGCCGAAGCGCTGTTCGGCAAACTCAATCCCTCCGGCCGGTTGACCATCTCGGTGCCGCGCCATCCCGGCCAACTGCCGGTCTGGTACCAGCAGGTGCGCGGCAGCCACGGCCATTACGCCGACCTGACGGACGGCCCCCGCTATGTCTTCGGCGAAGGCCTCTCCTACAGTCCGATCGAATACGGCCAGGCCAGCCTGGACCGCGACAGTTACTGGCACGACGATACAATTCAACTGACAGTCACCGTGCGCAACACCGGCAAATCGGACGGCGTGGAAGTCATACAAGCCTATGTCAGCGATCTGGTTACCGGCACCACCTGGGCGGAACAGGAGTTGAAGGGCTTCGCCCGCGTCGCCGTTCCGGCCGGAGAAAGCCGGCAGGTCACCATTCCGATTGCGGTAAGCAGTTGTTCGATCGTCGACGACGCCGGCAACCGGGTGGTGGAACCCGGCGAATTCGAATTAAGAGTCGGCAAGTCCGCGGCGGACATCCAGCACCGGCTGCCCTTCAAAGTTCTGGAATGAAAAGGCTTGCCGGCCCGGACCAACGGATTGACTTTCCCGGCCGGGGAAAGTCAATCCAAATCGAATAAATCATCAGTATCGTCGCCCCACCAGCCGAGCTGATACTCCTCCCGGCACTGCAACGCGGTAAAACCGGCATGGTGCGGCTTGGCGAACTTGAGTCTCTCCAACAAGACATGGCCATCCACCCAGCCGACACTCGCCCTTCGCTGGTGCCGGAAATGGATGTCCGGCGATCCGTCCGGAGCCTGCGGACCGCTGATTTTCCAACTCGGCATCAAGACGCCCGACGCGGCAAGACCGGCCGCGTCGGCGAAAGCCGCCGTCGCCTCCGGCCGGGACACCCGGGACATTTTCACCGGCTCCGGCGGCTCCACGGAATCGTCCGAAGTGCCGAGGTACCGGGCATTGTAGCCATAACCGCCATTGTGGATATTATTGTTTTCATTCACAAAATCGGCCAGCCGGCAATCCGGGATTTCGTTTCCCCCGAAGTATTCGGTGAGCCCGCCCTGCAATTGAAAAGCATCGTTCTCCCGGCGGCCGCACCACAACTGAGTTTCATCGGCATCGGCACCCGGTACCAAATAACCGTCATAATCCTCTGCATACATGGCCAACGCCAGGCCAAGCTGTTTCAAATTATTGATGCACATTATTCTCTTTGCCATCTCTGCCGACGTCGCCCGCGATCGTGCCGACCAGAAATTCAACAGCATAAAGCACGCCTGTCCTAACAAACTTTTGAAAGGGTGAAAAAAGTGGAGCCAACTTGTCCGTAATAGTATATTACGGTTGCCTAAACCACAAGGAGGCTCCGTAATGAAGAATACATCAGTCAGTCTTTTTCGTCAAGTGTTGGATTTGATACCGAAGCGAGAATTTGAAGAAATAGTCATGAAACACAATGGAGACAAGCGAAAACAGTCCTTTGACAGTTGGGCACATTTTGTGTCGATGATCTTCTGCCAGTTGGCGCAGGCCAATAGTCTGCGAGAGATTTGCGGAGGTTTGAAAACCTGTGGAGGCAAATTGAATCATCTTGGAGTGGAATCCGCTCCAACCAAATCCAACTTGTCGTACGCCAATGCCCATCGCTCTCCGAAAATGTTCGGCGATATTTTCCATATGCTTCTGGGACACTGCCATGCAATTGCGCCACGGCATGAGTTTTCGTTTCCCAAGAAACTTTACAGTCTCGACGCAACGCTGATTGAGCTTTGCGTTAAAGTTTTTCCATGGGCAACCTATCGGCAAACCAAAGGGGCAATCAAGCTCAATATGCTGTTGGATCACGATGGTCATCTTCCCGTGTTCGTTGATTTCACCAATGGAGATGTTCATGAGGTAAACAGCGCCAGACGAATGGAACTCCCGCGTGACAGCATGGTGGTTTGTGATCGCGGATACGTTGATTTTTCCATGCTGTATAAATGGAATCTCTCCGGTGTGGATTTTGTCACGCGCCTCAAGACCAATACGACCTACGACATCCCGGAATACGATGTCAAGCAATATCCCGGAACCGTTTTGAGCGATGAAGTCATTTTTCTGCGTGGTTCGCAAGACAAATATCCGGAACGTCTCCGCAAAGTGGTCGTCTGCGATGTGGAAAACCATCGGACATTGACCTTGCTAACCAACAATTTTGAGCTGGACGCACAAACGATCGGCGACATCTATAAGGCTCGCTGGCAAATCGAAAGCTTTTTCAAGATGCTCAAGCAGAACTTCAAGATCAAAACGTTTATCGGCACCAGCGAAAATGCGGTTCGGATTCAAGTTTGGACAGCGCTTATCGCTATTTTGCTGACCAAGTACCTGAAGTTTTTGTCGAAAGCGCAATGGCATTTTTCAACCCTGGTCACTTTCCTGAAATGGAATCTATTTGTTTACCGCGACTTGCGCCAATGGCTGGATCAACCATTTACCAAACCACCGGAGCCGGAATCATTTCAACCAGAGTTCGCTTTTTAGGACAGCAGATTTACAACAAAGGGGGGCTACTTTTGAGAATTGGTGTGAAATAGATGAAAATGAGGGGGCGTAATCAGAAAATTACGCCATTTTGAAAATTGTTAGGACAGGTGTGGGTGACGAGGTACGATTCACAAACATCGTTTCACTTTTTTAAAGGCTTATCTTCCTGTCACGAGGCGGCACAAGAAAGCTCTCAAGGAAGAATTCGACAAATAACCGGCTCAATTCGATGCAGGCCTGACGTTCCATTCCGTTTTCGAATCGACACAAAGTGCACGGGGTGGCGAGTAACCGGTCACGACCGACAACGGTCTGAATCAACGGATCGCTTCGTAATTCATGATGGTCATTGAGATCTTCATTGCCCGCAACCAGCGCAAACACTCTTTGACGCAACATGTTAAAACAGTACTTGACTTTTCCGGATTGTCGAACATCAAAAGAATTCAACAATTTACCGGCGTGACGGGTCAAACCGAGCTTGCGATCAAATTCTTTTATAAAAAGCGGATCGCCATCGAAATTGAATTCTACTTTTCTGCTTTGCGGTCCTTGAAAGTTACAACTTGGAACACTACATTTTGTTACAGGCAAACCTTAACGTTATAATGTAATTTAAGTTATTGAAATATAATATATTAATTGATATTCTGCTTCTTTGTTCTGGAATAATTTATGCAATATTCAGGCTAATTTCGAATAAAGATTATTTTCTATCAAAGGAAGGTATGATGCAACGTGATTTTTGGAGTAGGTTTTATATTATTATAGTTGTTTCCTTTATGTTTTTTTCTTTAAAAGTCATAGCGAACGGGGATCTTCAGTTGAGTGAATTGAGATGCCATCGGGAAAATTCGGACGATGTGGTAATGATTGAGTTGGAAAATTGTGCGTCCGGCGCGTTGGATATCAGCGGCTACTGCCTAGTCGATTCCCGAGGCTTGACTTATACCTTTCCGGAGCAGACTAAAGTTTCGGCCGATGGCATCATAGTGGTGGTGATGGGTGATCCGGATGATGTCGATTGTCCAATGAATGAGAATGCTGTTTGGCTTTTCTGTGATGAGCCGTGGCGGGGAAATTTCTTAAAAAATCGTGGTTGGGAAGAATGTGCCCTTTATCGTTCCACAACAAAAACTGCCGCAGATTTAGTTGATTTTGTTCAATGGGGACATCGCTTATTTGCACCTGTGACAATTTCTGCTGCGGCAAAAGCATGGAAAGATGCACATCATGATGGATATTTTTTATGTACATTTTGCATTTTGGATGGTGATCAAGGGATTTCATACGAAGATACCTTGGCAACCTTACCCGGGGAAGAGTTTGAAGGAAATTACGCAAGGTGGTTTGGTTTGTCTCCGGAAGATTGCAGTTTGGGAGTTAAAAATTCCTGGCCGACTCCAGTTTTATTGAGCGGTGTCGGGGGGCAGTATCAAACGGCGAGGGAAGATGAGATTGAACGGGAACGCTATCGTTTGAGTTATTGTTGGCGTGGGTGGTTGGGAAAAAACGGTCAGTATCGTTTGCAAATCAGTCAGGACCCTAAATTCCAGATGATAGAGGCTGAAACTGTGGTAAAAGAGCCTCATTGTGAAGTGGAAGTCGGGAATGGTATTTTCTATGCCAGGGTGCGCTGGGAAAACGGTGAACAAATTGGCAAATGGGCTGTTGAGCACGAATATATGGTATTGGGATATTATTCCAGTCGTTTTGTGGAAGATTTATCGGAGAAAGAATGAAATTATGAAATGTCTTTATAATATTTTCTTGATATTTGTTACTTATTGGCTGAATGGCGCAGACGTTCGTTTCAGTGAAATTACCATAGGTCCCTTCGCCGAAGGGGAGACGGCTGAAGTTGAGTTACAGAATATTGGAGAAACAGCACAGGACCTTTCCGGCTGGAGTATCTGGGATGGTGAAGGACATTATTTAACGATTCCAGACGGAATCGTATTGGAAAGCGGAGAAGTATTGGCTTTTGAAATGCCGGTTGGAGCGTTATCGGATCGCCTTTTGGCGGAATGTGCGTTGTATTCAGGTACGGAGCGCTCCTTGACAACGTTGGAAGATTATGTACAATGGGGTCATCGTATTTATCAAAAGGGCCGGCAGCAGAGTCTGAATAAAAAGTTAGCTGTGGACAAAGGAATCTGGCAGGAACGATTGTTGGTATTTACAGTTTTTACCTATGAGGAAAAGAAGGGACGAAGTATTGAAGTTTTATGGGATGGCAATCGAGACCGTGTAACGGCTGGTGATATAGTTGTGGAAGATTTTAACCAATGGTTTCTTTGCCAGCCCGATGAAACCAGTTTGGGGCGAAAAAATGACTTGCCGCTTCCGCAATTGGAAGTAAGCTGTTACTATAATGGAGCTTCTGGAGTTCCTGAAGTGCTGATTAAGGTGTATGGTCTTTTGAATACGCAAGGAATATATCATATCCAAATTAGCAGAAATGAAGAATTTTCTGATCTAATTAAAGAAATCCGTTCGGACCAACATGGCTGGCAATTAAATTTAGTCGATGGGAAATACTATTTACGCGTTCGAAAGATTTCTTCGGATAAGGAAGGCGCCTGGACTGACACCAAAGGTTTTTTTGTAAATACACTTGCAAAAAGCGGAACGGTTGATTAATATGCAACAATAAGTTTATGGTCTTCGGGTATGGTGCCGTCGCGGATAGCTCATGAAATTTTAATGTGTCTTTTGAATATTGGGCGAAAAAGGCTGAGCGATAGGAAATGAGAAACAAATGAAGAAACATAACTATTGTTTGTTAATTCTATTTTTTTTTTGCGGTTGGGTGTTTGGAAGGCATGTTGAGATTCCGGATCTGCAATTGAGTGAGTTGAATTGTAATCAATATTCTCAGGATCAGCCGATCATGGTGGAACTGGAAAATTGTGCGCCAGTAGAATTGAATATCGGCGGCTATTGTCTGACCGATTCAGAGGGTTTGACTTATACCTTTCCGGATGAGACGAAAGTTTCGCCCGGCGGCCTCGTCGTGGTGGTGATGGGGGAGTCGGAAGAAGTCGATTTCCCAATGAATGAGGAAGCCATTTGGCTTTTCTGCACTGAACCGTGGCGGGATGACTTTCTGCAGAAGTGTGGTTGGGAAGAGTGTGCGTTGTTTCGTTCGACAGCTAAGATGCCTGATTCACTGATTGATTTTCTGCAATGGGGAAATGTCCACGGCCGACTCCGAGTCTTTTAAGAGGTATGGGGAATGGTCAGTATCAAACAAGTGATGAAGAAGAAATCCGCAAAGAACGTTATCGTTTGAGTTTTCGTTGGACGGGATGGCTGGGGCAAGATGGTTGTTACCGTCTACAGGTCAGTCAGGATCTGAAGTTCCAGACGATAGCCGGCCAAATGTGTGACTGAGGAGCCTCAAGGGAGTGTGGAAGTTGGGAATGGTTTTTTCTATGTCCGGGTACGCTGGGAGCATGGAACGCAAGTGGGGAAATGGGCAGTACAAAATCAATCTTCTGCTTTAGCCTGAATATTGCGTAAATTTTCAAAAACAAAGAGGCAGATTCTCGACTAATATATTATATTGTAATATTTTACGTGACAATATAACGCCGAGGTCTGCCAATGACAAAATGTAACGTTTCGATTCCGTTCTTTCAAGGTCCGAAAAGCAGAAAAATTGAATTCAATTTCGCCGGTGGAGATATCAGCAGTGACGGCGGGTTGCTTTTCGTGAAAGAATTCGACCGCAAACTCGGTTTGACCCGGCGCGCCGGTAAACTGCTGGATTCTTTTGATATTCGACAGCCCGGAAAAGTTGAACATTCCTATCTGAGCATGCTTCGTCAACGAGTTTTTGGTTTGGTTGCCGGCCATGAAGATCTCAATGACCATCATGAATTGCGAACTGATCCGCTGATTCAAACTGTTGCCGGTCGTGATCGTCAACTCGCCACTCCAAGCACTTTATGTCGATTCGAAAATGGAATCGATCGTCGTGCTTGCGTAGATTTGAGCCGATTGTTTGTCGAATTCTTTATCGAAAGTTTCTCCACGCCGCCTCGAGAATTGATTCTTGATTTCGATGCTACCGATGACCTCACTTACGGGATGCAGGAAAATCGCTTTTTTCATGGCTATTATGACCACTATTGCTTTTTGCCGTTGTATGTTTTCTGCGGGGATCAATTGCTTGTGGCTTATTTGCGTCCATCAAAAATTGATGCGGCCAAGCATGCTTGGGCGATTCTCTCGCTACTGGTAAAGCGCTTTCGGCAGAAATGGCCGAAGGTTAAGATTATTTTCCGGGGAGACAGTGGCTTTTGCCGGCAGAAAATGCTGAACTGGTGTGATAAAAATGAGGTCAAATATATTGTCGGATTGGCGAAAAATCCACGTTTGCTGGAATTATCAAAAGATCTTCAAGTGAAAGCGGAAGCACTTTACAACGAAACACATGAAAAAGCAAAACTGTTTACTCAGTTCGAATATGCGGCAGGAACTTGGAAATACCCGCGCCGGGTGATTGCCAAAGCGGAATTCAACTCCCCCGGACCGAATAATCGTTTTATCGTCACCAATCTTGATGATGATGGACAATATCTTTATGAAAAAGTCTATTGCGCCCGAGGTGAGATGGAAAACAGGATCAAGGAACAGCAGCTGGATCTTTTCGCTGATCGGACGAGCTGCCATGACTTTGCGGCAAATCAATTCCGGCTTCTGCTTTCAAGTTTGGCTTATATTCTCATGGAACGGTTTCGGGCATTGTTGTTGACAGGAACTCAATTTGCCGAGGCTACCTGCGGCAGCATTCGCTTATACCTGGTGAAAATCGGTGCCATTATTCGGCGGAATACCAGAAAAATTTATGTTGCTCTTTCAAGTGCTTGTCCAAATCAGGAACTCCTCCGCTTGATCGCTGCGAAAATCATCGCTTGGGAATAAAACCTTGGAGAGCTGTCCCCGGCTCGCCGAACAACAACGGGGGAAAGGGGGAATATGCTCAATTTGCAAAAAAACGACAATATCCGACTCTGAAAATAAAAACTTCCGAATCTTCTGAACATTTCTCGACGATTCGAAAGTTTCATGCAACATTCAGGTTAGTATATTATGTTGATTATGAAGTAGTGTCCAGTCAAATTTGAAAAGATGGATATAGTCGATGCAACTTTACTCGTGCATCCGTTGTTGAAAACTGCCAATTGATGGTTTTTGTTTTCTGGTTTCGCTCTTTCTCCCATGTATTCACCATGCTTCTCATTTCTTCTATGGAGGCGATTCTCTTTTTCAGACATTGTGCCGATACTACATTGAGTTCAATTTCCGCCATATTGAGCCACGAACCATGTTTTGGCGTGTAAACAAGCTCGAATTTATCCATTAAAGCCTTGGCTTTTTCTGGTGGAAACGTTTCGTACCATGATGCCGGTTTATGTGTGTTGAGGTTATCTTCAATTAAAATAATCTTCTCTGCATTCGGATAGGCCAAAGCTATTTTCTCAGTAAATATCGCCCAATCCTTTGCTGTTTTTGTCTGTGTCACATCTGCCATTCTCCACCCGCGCAACGGTTCGCTTGCCAACAAGACATTACATGTTCCCATGCGGCGATACTCATAGTCCACTCGTTTAGACTGCCCTGGACGCATAGGCTGTATTTCTCGCACTTCCTCAAGCAACTGGCGAGGCATCTCATCATAACAAACGACTGGGAATTTTTCGTCATAAGGCCGCTTGTAAATATCAAGCACTCGTTCCATATCTGCAACAAATGCCGCATTTTTCTGCGGCGGAATTACCCATTGCTCTTTTTGCCAAGGCTTGAGTTCGTTTTTTTAAGAACCTGCCGCACTGTTTCATGCGATACAGATTCAACATATTCCAGCTCCACCATTTTATCAGCAAGCAAGCGCAAGCTCCACTGCGAGTGTCCCGCTGGCGGTTCTCCGCAACTCAAGGCTATCAAATGTGCTTCAAAATCACCGTCTGTATGCTTGGTACGTCCTCCGCCATGCGGCAGATTGAACACTCCTCCCATTCCGTTTTCAAAGAAACGCTTACGAACTCGATGAACACGCAATTTACCGACCTTCAAGAAACCTCCGACAATTTCATCGGATTGTTTCTTGCCCTCGGATTCATCACAATTCAGCAATATCAAGGCATCCAATACCTGCCGGGCATTGCGCTTTCCGCTCGACACCATCTGATTCAGTTCCTGCTTTTCATCGTTCGTTAAACAAAACCGATATTTTGCATCTGCCATATCCAACCTCCATTGTTAAATCCATTGGAGATTAAGATAACACATAATTTTATCTTTTCAAATTTGACTGGACAGTAGAAGACTTATCAAAGAAAGAGTGAAGTCATGAAGTGGACTTATGGTATTTTATTGATGTTTGCCGTTTGCTGGTTGCCTGCTGCGGAAATCCGTTTCAGAGAACTGTCGATCGCTCCGTTTGTCAAAGGAGAAACCGCAAAAGTAGAATTTCAGAACCTCGGCCAAACGGAGCAGGCTCTTTCCGGCTGGAGTCTTTGGGATGGCCGCGGTCACTCCCTGGTCATTCCGGACGGGGTTATGCTGGCGGGCGGCGAAGTGCTGCCCCTGGAGTTGCCGTCCGGGATGCTGTCCGATCGTTTTCTGGAGGAGTGCGCCCTGTATTCCGCCGCCGGGCGTTCGTCGGCAACATTGGAGGCTTATGTCCAGTGGGGACATCGCATTTATCAGAAAGGGCGCAAACGGACTCTGAATAAGAATCTGATTGTTCTGCGTCAGTTTGACGAATCTGCAGGCGCCTGGCGAGTCTCTATCCTTGTCTTTGGTTTATTGAAGCCGGCCGGCGAATTTCAATATCAGCTCAGTAAAGCTCGGGATTTTTCTGCTTGGGAGGCAGAAAAAATTACTCAAAAGAGGCTTTGGTATCCCGAGGTGCCGAATGGGAAATACTATTACCGGGTGCGTGAAATTTCACCCGGCCGAGAAGGCCGCTGGAGCGATCCGCAACTCTTCAGGGTCAATCTGCCTGTTCCTTTAAAAAGCCGTCCCGGAATAATTTTCAGCCTTTCAAATACTAAAAAACCAGACTTCTGTGAAATATAATATATAAAAAACAATCGATAATTCATTGTCTTAGCCGTTCGGGGAATTCCCGGGCGGCAGATCATGCCGGGAAAGGGAGAAATATGATAATAAGACAGCCGTTCTTCGTAAAATTGCTGACCGCTATTTGGTTGCCGACGATTTTTTATGCCTCAGCGGGTGATATTCATCTGAGCGAAGTTGTCTTCTTTCCGCGAGGAGAACGTCCGGTGATAATTGAATTGGAAAATACTTCTTCCGCCCCTGTTGATCTGGCCGGTTACCTTCTGGTAGATCAAAACGACTTCACCTACGAATTTCCGGCATCGTCGGTGATAACCGGGAACGGGCTGGCAGTAGTGGTTTTCGGCTTTCCGGAAGAAGAGAAAGGTAATGATACGGTCTTGTGGCTTTATTGTACCCAGGACGGTTATGAGAAGGCGTTTCGAAATTGGACGGAACAAAGTTGTCGGTTATATTCGCCTTCGAGTACCGACCGGCAGCCGGGGGAGTTGATCGATCAGGTCTGTTGGATTGCCAAAAATAGCGATACCCCAGAGCCTTATTGTTTCAATATGCTCTTTCATGGATACTTTGTCGGCGGTAATCTGGCGCGTTATCGTAACCGGAAAACTGGGGAATATTCAAATTGGTATATGACTTCGGAAGAAGATCAGAGTATCGGGGAGACTAATCCAATTCCCCGTCCTCTATCTGTTAACCTGAATGTTGCATGAAACTTTCGAATCGTCGAGAAATGTTCAGAAGATTCGGAAGTTTTTATTTTCAGAGTCGGATATTGTCGTTTTTTTGCAAATTGAGCATATTCCCCCTTTCCCCCGTTGTTGTTCGGCGAGCCGGGGACAGCTCTCCAAGGTTTTATTCCCAAGCGATGATTTTCGCAGCGATCAAGCGGAGGAGTTCCTGATTTGGACAAGCACTTGAAAGAGCAACATAAATTTTTCTGGTATTCCGCCGAATAATGGCACCGATTTTCACCAGGTATAAGCGAATGCTGCCGCAGGTAGCCTCGGCAAATTGAGTTCCTGTCAACAACAATGCCCGAAACCGTTCCATGAGAATATAAGCCAAACTTGAAAGCAGAAGCCGGAATTGATTTGCCGCAAAGTCATGGCAGCTCGTCCGATCAGCGAAAAGATCCAGCTGCTGTTCCTTGATCCTGTTTTCCATCTCACCTCGGGCGCAATAGACTTTTTCATAAAGATATTGTCCATCATCATCAAGATTGGTGACGATAAAACGATTATTCGGTCCGGGGGAGTTGAATTCCGCTTTGGCAATCACCCGGCGCGGGTATTTCCAAGTTCCTGCCGCATATTCGAACTGAGTAAACAGTTTTGCTTTTTCATGTGTTTCGTTGTAAAGTGCTTCCGCTTTCACTTGAAGATCTTTTGATAATTCCAGCAAACGTGGATTTTTCGCCAATCCGACAATATATTTGACCTCATTTTTATCACACCAGTTCAGCATTTTCTGCCGACAAAAGCCACTGTCTCCCCGGAAAATAATCTTAACCTTCGGCCATTTCTGCCGAAAGCGCTTTACCAGTAGCGAGAGAATCGCCCAAGCATGCTTGGCCGCATCAATTTTTGATGGACGCAAATAAGCCACAAGCAATTGATCCCCGCAGAAAACATACAACGGCAAAAAGCAATAGTGGTCATAATAGCCATGAAAAAAGCGATTTTCCTGCATCCCGTAAGTGAGGTCATCGGTAGCATCGAAATCAAGAATCAATTCTCGAGGCGGCGTGGAAAAACTTTCGATAAAGAATTCGACAAACAATCGGCTCAAATCTACGCAAGCACGACGATCGATTCCATTTTCGAATCGACATAAAGTGCTTGGAGTGGCGAGTTGACGATCACGACCGACAACAGTTTGAATCAGCGGATCAGTTCGCAATTCATGATGGTCATTGAGATCTTCATGGCCGGCAACCAAACCAAAAACTCGTTGACGAAGCATGCTCAGATAGGAATGCTCAACTTTTCCGGGCTGTCGAAGATCAAAAGAATCCAGCAGGTTACCGGCGCGCCGGGTCAAACCGAGTTTGCGGTCGAATTCTTTCACAAAAAGCAACCCGCCGTCACTGCTGATATCTCCACCGGCGAAATTGAATTCAATTTTTCTGCTTTTCGGACCTTGAAAGACCGGAATCGAAACATTACATTTTGTCATTGGCAGACCTCGGCGTTATATTGTGATGTAAGATATTACAATATAATACGTTAGTCGAGAATCTGCCTCTTTGTTTTTGAAAATTTACGCAATATTCAGGTTAATTCTTTTAAAGGACAAAGTGTTTTAGTTTCACCATCAGAATTAGATCATGTGAGAATTACGATTCTTCTGAGGTGGAAATATGGTGCATTTAAATTGAAAGATGATGGTTTCTTCCGTTTACAAGTGGCAGAGGATCCATTATTTAAAAAAATAATGAAAGAGGAAAAAGTTAATATTCCCGAATATATTTTTAAAACTGCTCCGGTTTGCTTCTACTGGCGGGTGCGATATGAAAATGCGTCCGGCGTAAGCGAGTGGTCGAAAGCTGATTACTGGAATACTTCCGTATATTTGACGGATCATCCTGATTATATGGGCTATGAGGTGGAAAAATGAAGATAACGATTGGATTGTTGACTGTCCTTTGTTGCGCATGCTGTTTATTGGGAGAAGGTGTGCGTTTGAGTGAGATTACGTTGAAGCCGACTCTCGATGCCGGTCCGATGATGGTTGAGCTGCAGAATACCGCCAAAAGTGAGGTCGATATCAGCGGCTGGACGTTGTGGGATAGTGAGGAGCATTGTTACGAATTTCCTCCGGAAACCGTATTGTTGCCGGGAGAAACAGCTGTCGTTGTATTTGGAGAGCTCGAACAAAATATTTTGTCTCCGGAAAGTACAGGTAAGGTTCTGGTGTGTGACGCCCCCTGGGCTGCGGAAGCATTTCAAGATGACTGTCTGGAAGAATGTGCGTTGTATTCCAGTCGGGACCGTATGGGTGAATATCTGGAAGATTATATTCAGTGGGGGCATCGTGCATATTTAATGGATAAAGTTATTTCAGTAAGCAAACATCAGGCTTTGGAGAATGGAATATTCGAAGATGATGTAATGATATAGATTCGGCAATTAACATACGTGCAATATTTGCTTGATGGTGTATATTATCATCATGGAAACTCAAGATGCCCGAAAACTCGATAAGGTCGCTCTTGAAGAGCGGCGCAAGCAGGCCGTGAGATTGTATCAAAGCGGCAAATGTAATAATTGTACAGAAATCGGAAAAATCGTCGGAGCGCACCGCAACACGGTGGGCAAGTGGATAAGCAAGTGGAAAAAAAGCGGCTTGTCTGCTTTGAAAGTAAAGAAATGCGGTCGTCCAGTCGGCTTTGGACGCCGTCTGCTTCCGCATGAAGAGAGTAAGATACGGAAAGATTTGGTCGACCATTGTCCGGATCAGTTAAAATTGCCATTTGCGCTCTGGACTCGTCAGGCGGTACGGTTGCACATCAAGATTTCGTTTGGAATCGAAATACCAGTCCGAACCATGGGGGAGTACTTGAAACGCTGGGGATTTACGCCGCAAAAACCAGTTAAGAAAGCTTATCAGCGCAATGAGGCGCACGTTCAAAAATGGCTGATTGAGGAGTATCCCCGAATCAAAAAGCTGGCAAAATCAGAAGATGCGGATATCTTTTGGGGGGATGAAACAGGAATTCGCAATGACGAGGCTAAGGGCCGCAGTTATGCGCCGAAAGGCAACCCCCCGGTGCAAGCAGTCAATCCGGTACGCGAAAAAGTTAATATGATCAGCGCGATTACCAACCAGGGGAAAACTCATTTCATGTTTTACAGCGAAACGATGACGGCTCAACTCCTGATCCAATTCATGGAACGTCTGATTCGTCAAAATGAGCGGAAAGTGTATTTGATTCTGGATAACCTGCGGGTTCACCACAGCAAAACGTTGACTGGCTTTCTGCAGGAAAACGCGGCTTTCATCAAGTTATTTTTCTTGCCGAGCTACAGTCCCGACCTGAACCCGGATGAATATCTCAACCGCGACTTGAAATCAAATCTGAACAACAAGCCCTTGGGACGCGCCAAAGGAAAAATAACCGAACATGCCAAGCAACATATGGAAATGATAGCTGAACAACCGGAACGAATCAAGAAATTATTCCATTCCAAGACTGTTTTATATGCAAGTTAGTTAGTTGCCGGTACAATAAGAGAAGCTGTTGCAAGCAATAAGCTGAAAGAGGCAAAACAGAATTTTCTTCGTCAGAAACATTTAGTTCAAACAATATTTTCTGATGGAAATGTACCCGGTAGAAGTATTGGTATTATTCTAAATCGAAAATTGAAGTATGATCATGATTTTCGTTCACTTTCCCAGCCGCTTTTATCTTGGTTTGTCTATCTGCCGGAGGAAACTTCATTGGGGCGGGAGAATCCATTGGTTGTTCCGCGGTTACGGGAGTTAATGAAGGAAGTTCGAATTTTTTTGAATTGGCAAAAAGAGAGCAAATTTTTTGCCTTGTTCAACTGGGATGGTCATATAACAGAAGATGGCAATTACTATGTTCAAATTTCTTCTAGTGCGGATTTTCATGAGTTATAGATTCGGCAATTAACATACGTGCAATATTTGCTTGATGGTGTATATTATCATCATGGAAACTCAAGATGCCCGAAAACTCGATAAGGTCGCTCTTGAAGAGCGGCGCAAGCAGGCCGTGAGATTGTATCAAAGCGGCAAATGTAATAATTGTACAGAAATCGGAAAAATCGTCGGAGCGCACCGCAACACGGTGGGCAAGTGGATAAGCAAGTGGAAAAAAAGCGGCTTGTCTGCTTTGAAAGTAAAGAAATGCGGTCGTCCAGTCGGCTTTGGACGCCGTCTGCTTCCGCATGAAGAGAGTAAGATACGGAAAGATTTGGTCGACCATTGTCCGGATCAGTTAAAATTGCCATTTGCGCTCTGGACTCGTCAGGCGGTACGGTTGCACATCAAGATTTCGTTTGGAATCGAAATACCAGTCCGAACCATGGGGGAGTACTTGAAACGCTGGGGATTTACGCCGCAAAAACCAGTTAAGAAAGCTTATCAGCGCAATGAGGCGCACGTTCAAAAATGGCTGATTGAGGAGTATCCCCGAATCAAAAAGCTGGCAAAATCAGAAGACGCGGATATCTTTTGGGGGGATGAAACAGGAATTCGCAATGACGAGGCCAAGGGCCGCAGTTATGCGCCGAAAGGCAACACTCCGGTGCAAGCAGTCAATCCGGTACGCGAAAAAGTTAATATGATCAGCGCGATTACCAACCAGGGGAAAACTCATTTCATGTTTTACAGCGAAACGATGACGGCTCAACTCCTGATCCAATTCATGGAACGTCTGATTCGTCAAAATGAGCGGAAAGTGTATTTGATTCTGGATAACCTGCGGGTTCACCACAGCAAAACGTTGACTGGCTTTCTGCAGGAAAACGCGGCTTTCATCAAGTTATTTTTCTTGCCGAGCTACAGTCCCGACCTGAACCCGGATGAATATCTCAACCGCGACTTGAAATCAAATCTGAACAACAAGCCCTTGGGACGCGCCAAAGGAAAAATAACCGAACATGCCAAGCAACATATGGAAATGATAGCTGAACAACCGGAACGAATCAAGAAATTATTCCATTCCAAGACTGTTTTATATGCAAGTTAGTTAGTTGCCGGTACAATATTACACGAATATCGAGGACAGGAACGTCAGTTTCGCTTGGAATTATCTCCCGGTGATTATTATTGGCGGATTCGTACGGAGAGCGGGGACGAAGTCGGCAAGTGGTCGGAGGTATTTGATTTGTACATTCGTGATGTCAGTAAATAATAGCTAGACAGTGTCGCCAATAGTTTCATATCAAAGCAGCAATGCACCTGATTTGAACTGCGGCCAGAAACGATGCCGTGTTTTTGGCATATCGCGTCGCAATTCCGCGCCACCGTTTCAGCACCAGAAATGCGTTTTCGCCCCAGTGGCGCAACTTATACAGTTCCTTATCGTATTCACGCTGAACCTTGCGGTTTTTTCTTGGCGGAATGACCGCTTTCATTCCGGACTTTTCCGCTTTCTCAACTATCGCGTCGGAATCGTATCCGCGGTCCGCCAAAAGAGCTCCAGCTTCAATTCCATCAATCAATTTTTCAGCCTGCCCACAATCCGCTGCGGTACCTTTTGTAATAAGGATTCTGACCGGCATACCATGCGCATCCACGGCCAGATGTATCTTGGTGTTGAGCCCCCTTTTGTCTTGCCCATGTCCTGATTGCCGCCGCGAGCGCCGCTTCTATGTGGATGAACTTTTACATGACTTGCGTCAATCATCAGCAGTTCAAATTCAGGATTGTCAATCAGCTGTTCCAGCAGACGTTCCCAGACCCCTTTGTCGCGCCAACGGCAAAAACGCTTATGAGTATTCTTCCAATCTCCGTAGCTCGACGGCAAATCACGCCAAGGGGCGCCCGTTCGCAATATCCAAAATACCGCATTCACAAATTGCCGATTGTCTCGCGCATTGCCTCCCCAGGTTCCCTTGCGCCCCGGTAACGACAACTCTATTTTTGCCCAAGACTCATCCGATATGTCGTGCCGTTCGTATGCATTCGCCATTTTTCATCACCTATAGTTTGACGTTTGCATAATATAGCACACATCTATTGACGACACAACCTAAATTTCCATTGATGCGGTGGTGCCGTAAGTCATTGTCATTTTGACTGCGGTTCCGGTTCCGGCGGTAAAGGTTCCCCCCCTCAATGAACTACCGGCTTGGAGACTTGGACCTGGGTGGCCTGGCTGGGATTCGGGTTCTCAATCTTCCAGACGGTATGCGGATCGCCGGTCGGCACATAAGCGCCGTTGGTCTTGGTTCCGGCGTTGGCCGGCGGATAGATGCGGATCTCGTAGCTGTTGCCGGGGTCGGTGACGACGACGTCGGCCAGTCCTTCGGCGCTGCTCCACACCTGCCTGATGTTACCGGGTTCGTCGTAAATAATTTCCAGGCCGACGCTCGGCGAGTCCGGCTTGATCTCGTCCGGCCGAACGGCGTGTTGTCAGGGATATCACCTGGCCGTCTTCGGCCGAATAACGCATTACATAGCCGTCGCCACGGAGTTGCAGCAGGGAGAATCCGCGAAACTGGCCGCATCAATCGTGCCGAAATCAATTGCCGGGCCGTTCGCCAAGGCGCTGTTCATTCAGAGCAACGCTCCGGCCGGGCCCAAAACGATCACTTTGCGCGGCAACTTGGTGCTGTTGATTACGGTAAAACCGCTGCCGATGATACTCTGACCGCCGGTCATGGATGGCGGCAGGAATTTCTGCTGGAAGCCTCGCAGCCGGTCAAATTCGGAGAAGTTTTCAATCGAAGGTCTGCCGGAAGCTGAGGTGACTATTGGCCTTCAGAAACCCTAATGAAGCGGAAGAAAATTCATCCGTCGCTCCGCTTCAAAACTCCCGATGAACAATCGAAAGTGCAGTTTGCTTCAGACGGCTCCATAGTCGTTCCCGATGTGAAATCTTGACAGTCGCCACCCGGCCGCAGTCGATATCCGGTTGGCCGGTAAATCGCAGCGTCACGCGGTACAAGGCGAGTACCGACGTATACGAATTGCTTTTTTCCGCTTCAAAATAGACCGGAATGGGGCCGCCGAAATGCTGAAGCAGCGGCGAATTTTCCAACCGGGTCGATATCTGATCAACTGCCGTGACTTCCGCTGGCCAGGAGGCCAGGGTATCCCGGAACGTCACGACAGCGACGTCTCCGACTTTCAATTTGCCGAGATCCCGGTCTTGGGCGTAGACGTAAAGCAACGGCTCCTGCGAAACGATTTCACCGATTTTCCTGCCCTTCGCCAGAAACGCTCCGGCCGACAAATCCGGTAATTCCGACACGAAGATACCGGCCGTGCCGGCGCGGGCGGTTAGGCTGTGTCGGCGCCGGAGCAATTCGGCCAGACTCAGACGATCGGAAGCGATCTTTTCGGCCGTCACCCGGCTTTCGGAAAACTTATTCTCATCGAGCTGCTGAAGCGCATAGAGCGTTTCATCGTATTTTAAGGTTCCGACCAGGCGTCGGATTGCGCTGTCCAACTGCGGCGATTCGAGCCGGAACAGCATCTCTTCCTCACGTACCGGACGCGCTCGGCGCGGCAGATCGCCAGTCAGATAGCCACCCTCCGGCACCGTTACCAGCAGCCGTTCCGCCGGAACGGTCTCTCCCGGCAAGGTGATGTTCCACGACAGCGGCAAAAACAGGATCGCCGCCAGAACCACCAGCAGCCCGCCGCCGAGAAATCGGCGCGCCCGGTTGGCTGAGCGTTTTGACAGCGCCCTCACCGTCTGAATCTCCCGCCAGCACGGATAGATCAGAATGCTGTACAGTTCAAGAATCATCATTACGATGGCCACCGCCTTGACGAATTTGTGATAGATCACCAGAATGATCGAGGTATAAAGAAAAATGCGGTAGATGAACGAACAGACGCCGAAACAAAGCAGAAATGCACCGCGCGGGTGGTCGGGCTTGGAGCCCAGGCGCAGAAAATACCAGCGCCAGAACTGTTTGACATATTCACCCGACCGGGTCATCAGATTTTCAATGTTGACCAGGTCGCAGAGGATATAATAGCCGTCGTAACGAATGCAGGGGTTGCCGTTGACGAACAGCGTCGAGATCAAACTCACGGCGAAAACGTAGAACATCGTCGACTTCCACGCGCCGGGTGGCAGGTAGGTCCAGAGCAGCGCCGCACAACCGCCGAGCAGCAGCTCGATGATGATGCCCGCCGAATCGATCAGCAGCCGCTGCCGGCGCGGCAGCCGCCAACTGTCGGTAGTATCGGTGTAGAGCCGCGGATAAAAGACCATGAAGCCAAGCCCGATGCCGCGCACCCGGCAGTGAAAGTGGATCGCGGCCAGCGAATGCGCCGCCTCATGGATGAATTTCAGGAACAGAATCGCGACAAAATATTTGGCCAACCCGGCCCACGAGAGCGAATCTAAAAAGGTGGCCCGTACCGCGCCGAAATCACGAATCAGCAGCAGATAGCCGAGCAGCGCGGGAACCAGCAGCAGCAGGATGACCGGCCGGGAAGCGAGCCAACTGACATACGGGCTGATTTTGTCAAAGAACCGTTCCGGCCGCCAAGGCGGGAATTTGAAAAAGAGATATGCGGCGGAGAAGCGCAGAAACGCCGTTTTTTCCCGCATTTCTGCCTGTCTTTCGCGTTTGACGCCGATGTGTCCGTATTCCGGAGCCAACAGATTGTTCTGCTGCAGAAAAGCCAGCAGCCGCATCAGCTCTTCCCGCGTTACCGGAATGCCGTTGCGGTTGAGTTTTTCCAGAAACACCGAAACCGGCTCCGATTCGTTCAGGAAAGCCAGAACATCGAGCAGCGTGGGAGAGATCTTGTAATAAGTGTCCGCCTGGCGGTCGAAAAGCAGTGGAGGGTCGCCGCGGATCACCTCGACGTCCGTCCGCAAAATACCGGTCAGCAGTTCGGGTTCGGTTGCGGCCATGTCACAATCCCCGGAAGTAAAGAACGACACTCTTGAACAACCGGTAACCGAGCGAAACCTTGCCGCCGGAGAGCTTGGCGATGCCGCGCATACCATAGCGCAGGCCGGTCAGGCCGTCCGGCAGTTTCGCCCGGACCCGATAGCAGTAGGTCTTCTGTTCGGTCAGCTCCGGATAGTGCGAAACCTCCAGAATTTCCACCGGAATCGCCGTCTCAGGTGCCGTATGTAAAAACAAAGTCGCGTCAAATTGCCGGCGCAAAATCGAGGCGTCGCGTTCGTTGACCGGAATCTCGGCAACCATGCCGGAGCCACCGAATACCTCAAAGAGCTTGTCGCCGGTACGGACCGCTTTGCCGGCCAGCAATTCGGCACGCCCGTCGGTCAAAGCCAGAATACCGTCCGCCGGCGCCGGAAGTTGCGAATGCTCCAGATACCATTCGGCCTCTTCAACCGATACTTTCACCGTGTCGCGCCGGGCCTCGAGGAGCTTTACTTTGCCGAGGCGGTCCTGATCGGTAAACGCGTTCTGCTGTTCCAGGGCAAGCTCAGTTTCGATCTCCCGCAGCGCGCTGCGGGCGCTGGAGAGGCGGTAGCTCAACTGCGCGGTGTCGTATTCGGCGATGAGCTCGCCTTTGGTCACCGTATCGCCGTCCTGAACCAGGCATCTGGCGATCGGGCCGTCGAACCAGGCATAAGAGCTGGTGATTTCCGGCGCTTTCAGCGTAAATTCCGCGGTGGCGTTTTCCGGCACCCGGATGAACATCGCCCCGGCGAGAATCATCAGCGCCGCCGCCCACATCCATCGTTTTTTTACCTGCCGTCTCACCCCGGTCAGACGGCTTTTGCAAAGGCGCTGATAGTAGAGCGCCTCGGAAATGGAGCTGCCCAGCAATTTCGCCGTGTTAGCGGCAAAACCCGGAACCTCTTTTTCATATTCCAGCAGCCAGATGAAAACGAAATCAATTTCGGCCGCATTCGGCGGCGGCGTTAGTTTGAGGCATAAATAAACCGCGTCATGTTCGGCCAGCTCAGTGGAAAGGCCGTTATCCCTGCTCACGGTCAGCGGTTCGTTCCCGAATTTCAACGTTTCCGCCAATTTGTTCTGCAAAACCGCCAGCCGGGAGTGCGGATTGACTTCCACTTGGCCGTACTGCGCGATCACCCGCGATTTACCGCCGGAGAGTTCCAGCAGTGTCGCGGTACGAAAATTCAACAGCGAACGGCTGTTGCTGACCGCCATCGCCGCCGCGTCGCTGAAATTTTTCGCGCCGAACAGGTCATGACCATATTTCAGCATCAACGCGAAGGCCTTCAGCCGGGCGGCAAACTCCTCATTGGCCATAAATCAACTCTCCGGTCATGCCGGCCTTGAACTGACCGGCGGCATTGTCGATCAACACCCGGATGCGCACCGTCCCGGTGCGATGATCAGCCTGCGGCGTTACCTCATAAATCCGTCCGGACGCGGTCAGGTTTTCCCCTGTTATGGCGATGGTGACGGAATTCCCGACCGTACAGAGCGCCTTGTCGTCCATCGGCACATTCATCACCGCCAGCAACTGGTTGTCGTCGATGATCCGGAACAGCGGCTGCCCCGGGCGGATGGTCTCGTATTCGCGGGTCAGAAACTCGACGATTTTGCCGGCAAACGGCGCTTTTACCGTGCAAAACGAAACGTTCAACTGCGCATCGGCGAGCGCGTTCTCCGCCTGACGAAAATCGTACTCGGACTTTTTCAGTTCGAAATCGCTGGTGAAGTTTTTCGCCCGCAGCAGTTTCTTGTCCTCGTAGTTCGCTTTGGCGAAATCGAACTGATCATGCGCTCGTTTTTCCTCGATCGCATATCGTGAAGTGTCGAGCGTCACCAGCGTGTCGCCCGCCTTGAACGGTTCGCCGAGCTTGAACCGGTACGGCTCCAACGCCGAATCGACCCGCGCGGCGATCACCGCCTCGCGGAACGGGAACAGCACCGCTTTCACCACCGGATGCTCTGCTGCTCCGAGCAACAGCACAGCGAACAATCCGCCTATAACGCCGAGTTTCTTCATGCGGTCACCAGCTCGTCCAACAGGAGTTCAAATTCGCTCTTGAAGGCGCGGCTCTTTTCCAACAGCGCATCGCCACGAACCGGACCGAAATCACGTAACAGTTTTTGAAGCTCCGCATCCGCTAACTGGGCGTTCCGCCCCGGCTTGATCGGCGGCATCTCCGGCGCGAGATACCGGAAGCCGGTGTTCTCTGCGCCCGGGATGCTGATCACATCTTCCGCCGGTCCGGACGCACCGTTCAGCGCCA
This sequence comes from Victivallis sp. Marseille-Q1083, assembly GCF_903645315.1. Taxonomy (NCBI): domain Bacteria; kingdom Pseudomonadati; phylum Lentisphaerota; class Lentisphaeria; order Victivallales; family Victivallaceae; genus Victivallis; species Victivallis sp. Marseille-Q1083. Next base: position 653,381 of record NZ_CAHJXL010000002.1, on the reverse strand, counting down.
TGTTCGGAAGCAGAGTATCCGAGTTTGCAATTCCCGGAACATCATCGATAGGAGTGCGGTAAGGACTGAAGTTTCTCACACCGATGAAGGTCCCGAAGCCCATCGTATGGACCACCGGGCTTCTGAACGAATAGTCCGGCCCGTAGGAAATATTGCCGTTCTCGTACAATTCCGCAGAGCTGTTGATTCCCAGCAGGTCTTCAACGTCCGCTTTCAAATGATTCAACGCGTAGATCAGCCTCGGTGACCAAGTCGCTTGATTGCGATCCAGCCCGAGGTAGTCCGTCACCTGTCCAAAGAGCCGCTGGATCGTCGCATCGTGGGCAAAATCGGTAAAATTAATGTTGTTCCATTCGATGCCGTCACCGATATCACTCAAGTAATCGTAAAATGAAAGCGCGGCGGGGAGGCTGTTGATTCCCAGCAGCTTGAAATTGTCGCCCGCGAACGAGGTCAGCAAGTTCTTCAGCTCCGCCCGGACGCTGTCGGTGATCAGCGCGGAGGCAAAATTCGGATTCAACCCGGAAGAATAGATACCCGAGTCAAAAACCGGCTTCGCCACAATGGTCAGGTTGGCCCCAACATAGGTTAAGTTGTAGTTGCCGCCGGCCGTCAGCGTTCCCTGCCGGATCGCGTAATCGCCGGCCTTTTCACCGGCGTCGCGCGTCAGTTCGCCGGAAAACCGTCGCCATCGACCAGACTGCCTTCGGTGAGCTGGTAAGTCAATTCCGGATCGGCGGTTCCCCCAATTTTTTTTTGCTCATCCGCCGTCACCGTAATGTCCCGCGGCGTGATCGTTGCGGTCGTTGAGGTCTGCTGACCGGTACCGGCAAGAATGTAGTTGCCCACGTCGGCGCCGCTAAGGGTCAAAGCACCTAAATTGACGGTTTTTCCAACTCCGGCGTTTTTATCGGCGAAAACGCCGGTGGCGCTGACGCTCAGGGTATCGCCGATGACCTTACCGGCCAACACCGCATTGGTGTAATCGAGCGTCGCGGCGGTCGTGCCATCGTAGACGCGGTCGTCTGCCGCGATGCCGCTGACCGTAATCGCACGCGCCGTAATCGTTGCGGTGGTCGTGGTCTGCTGACCGGTGACGGCGAGAACGTAGTTCCTGGCATCGGTGCCATTCAGAGTGAGAGTGCCCAACGTGACAACCTTGTCGACCCCAACATTCTTATCGGCGAAAGTGCCGGTTGTGCTGACGCTCAAGGTATCGCCGGCCAACTTGCCGGACAACATCGCGTTGGTGTAATCGAGTGTTGCGGCGGTGGTGCCGTCGTAGACGCGGTCGTCTGCCGCGATGCCGCTGACCGTAATCGCACACGCTGTGATTGTTGCGGTCGTCGTGGTCTGTTGACCGGTACCGGCAAACACGTAGTTATTGGCATCGGTGCCGCTAAGGGTGAGCGTGCCCAGCGTGACTACCTTGTCGACTCCAACATTCTTATCGGCGAAACTACCGGTGGTGCTGACGCTCAGGGTATCGCCGGCAACTTTGCCGGTCAGCACCGCATTGGTGTAATCGAGCGTCGCATCAGTGGTGCCGTCGTAGACGCGGTCGTCGGCCGCGATGCCGCTGACCGTAATTGCACGCGCCGTAATCGTCGCGGTTGTCGTCGTCTGTTGGCCAGCGCCGGCCAGCACATAGTTCCTGGCATCGGTGCCATTCAGAGTGAGAGTGCCCAACGTGACAACCTTGTCGGCTCCAACGTTTTTGTCGGCGAAAGTGCCGGTGGTGCTGACGCTCAGGGTATCGCCGGCGACTTTGCCGGTCAGCATCGCATTCGTGTAGTCGAGTGTGGCAGCGGTGGTTCCGTCGTAGACGCGGTCGTCTGCTGCGATGCCGCTGACCGTAATCGCACGCGCCGTAATCGTCGCGGTCGTCGTGGTCTGCTGACCAGTGCCGGCGAGAACGTAGTTCCTGGCATCGGTGCCATTCAGAGTGAGCGTACCTAAGGTGACTACCTTGTCGACCCCAACATTCTTATCGGCGAAAATGCCGGTCGTGCTGGCGCTCAGGGTATCGCCGGCCAGCTTACCGGTCAGCACCGCGTTGGTGTAATCGAGTGTGGCGGCGGTGGTGCCGTCGTAAGTACGGTCGTCTGCCGCGATGCCGCTGACCGTAATTGCACGCGCCGTAATCGTCGCGATCGTCGTGGTCTGCTGGCCAGCGCCGGCGAGCACATAGTTCCTGGCATCAGTGCCGCCAAGGGTGAGCGTACCTAAGGTAACAACCTTATTAACTCCAACATTCTTATCGGCGAAAGTGCCGGTTGTGCTGACGCTCAGGGTATCGCCGGCCAGCTTGCCGGTCAGCACCGCGTTGGTGTAATCGAGCGTCGCATCGGTGGTGCCGTCGTAGACGCGATTGTCGGCCGCGATGCCGCTGACCGTGATCTGCTTCGGCGTGATCGTCAAAGTCGCTTTCGAGTAGTATCCTCCCAATATGATTTCATAAGAGGTCACATCGGAATCCTTCACCTGCGGCCGAGTAGTCCCATTGAGGAAACTCCAGTCGCCGCCAAGTAAAATACCGCGCGCATAAGCGGAAAGCTGAAAGGAACCGGCATCGCTCAGCGTCTGGCCGTAGGTTATACTCTTCCCGGAGTCGAAAAGCGTGTTCAGATAAACCGCGATATTCGTTGTTCCGGCAATGGTATTGGTGTCGTCGAGCACCAGGCTTTCCGCCGCCGTCAGGTCGTGAATATCGGTGTAGCGGATCACGATTCCGATTTTCGGGAGCGTCAATTGGTAATGGTTGCCGTTGATTTGCAGGTATTGGCCGTTGGCCGTCCCGCTTGCGTCAAAACTGTTCGCAACCGCGATATCGCCGCCGAACTCTTTCACCTCGGCGCCATCGGCGCCAGTGCCGGTGAGCAACAAATCGAAATACGTTCCGCCATAGACGACCTGCGAATCCGCAGAACTGTAGATCACGCCGCCGCCGGTCCGATCGACCGTTGCCGAACCGTCGGTAGAACCGGTGAAGGAGAGGTCGCCTTTGCCGCTCAAAAGGAGATGGTTAAACGCGGCGGCTCCCTGCACGATAAGCGCGAATTCGGATTTCAGGGCAATCCCGTCCCTACCGCTGGAGACCGAGGCTCCGGTATCGCCGAAATTGAGGTTCAGATCGAACTTGAGCTCGAGATCATGATCCAGAACGGCGGCGATTTTGCCGGCGAAGGTGACGGTGTCGCCGGAGTGCGCGTAATAAAGCGCGGCCTCGCGGAGGCTGATCCGGCCGTCGCAGGGATCCACCAAATCCAGGTCGGTGGTGACGGTGAGCGACGGCTGTTCCCGGAGCATGTTGACGGCCCCGATGCTGTAGGTCTGACTCCGGTCATACATCAGGCGGTCCCGGCCGATCTGGTCATACGAGAACTGTTCATCAGTCGGCACCGACTTCAAATAGTTGATCAAGGTCTGCCAGTTACTCGAATCCTTGCTGTAATACTCGATGTCGCAACCGTTCTTGCCGTAGTACGACCGCAGCTTCGTACCATCCGTGGTAGTCTCCACAACCGAAACGTCTTTCACCTCGAAATAAAGCTGCTCCACGCCGTTGACCGTCCTCTTCCGAGGATTCCCATCCGTGAACGGATCATCCTGGCAATCGAAGAAATTGTGATCACTGTAATCGGGCGTTTTCTGGGGAGTTTCACTGGTAACCAGATAAACGGCGGAGAAGCCGTTATTTCCGTCGACCTTTATGTTCGTGGAACCGGTATTGCCGAGAATGATCGAATTGGCGATCGCCAGTTCGGCGGAGTCGCAGTAAATCCCGCTGCCGTCCTTCTTGCCGTTATTCTGGGTAATGGTGGAGTTCAGGACGACCAGGGTGCCGTTTTCAGCATAAATCGCCCCGCCCTTTCCGTTGGTCCGGTTTCCGGTAAACGTGGTGTTCGCCACCACCACCTGGCCATTGCTGTTCCAGATAGCGCCGCCGCCGGAGTTGCCACGGTTGGTATCGGCCAGATTCCTGGAAAACGTTGCGTTGTTGACCACCAGGCTGCCCGTGTTGTAAATCGCCCCACCGCCGCCTTCGGAAGATTGATTGCCGATGAAGGCGGCATTGTCGATCACCAGATTTCCGGTATTGTAAATCGCTCCACCGCCACGTTGGCCGCTGATCCCATTCCCGGTAAACGTGGTGTTGGTCACGGTCAGATTCCCCGCGTTGATAATCGCGCCGCCGAGCCCTTTCGCATTCCCCCCGTCCTCAAAAATCAGGCCGTTGAGGAATACATAATTGTCGGCGCCGATTTCCAGGGGGCAAACGCGCGTACTGGATCGGCCGCCGTCAATGGTGATTCTGCCCCCGCCGTCGATGGTCAGCGGGTTCAAAATCGTGAACGCCCCCGCTGCGACGGTCAGGCTTGCGAGCTTGCCGTCGATCTCAATGGCGCTGCCCGCCAGCGAATCCGCGAAGGTGATCGTGTAGGTATGATCCGCCGCGCGGATTCCCGCCGCGGCAAAGGCCAGCGCTTCGCGCAGGCTGATCACGTCATCGTAAGGATTCACCACATCCTGATCGGTGGTGACGATGAGCGACGGATTTTCCTTGAGCATGGAAATCGCCCCGATGCTGTACGCCGCGAGCAAATCCCGCGTCAGCCGCGCCCGACCGATCTGATCATACTGGAGTTGAGCCGTGGACAGCGCGACCGCGCCGATGTCCGCCCAGCGGTAAATCGCGGTCATGTCATAATACTGTAGATTTCCGCCGACCACCCGCAGTTTCGTGCCCGCCGTAACGGCCGGCGCACTGTCTTTCAGCTCGAAATAGCTCTGCGTTACCCCGTTGATTTTAGTGGTGGAAACCGCCGGCCGGTCGCCGAAAATTTCCTCCGGCGTCACGTTGAAGTGATTTGCCACATTCCTAGTGAAGGCTCCCTGCATGCTCCCGATGAAGGAGTAGTAGCCTTCGGCCACGCCGTCCGCGTATAAATCCTCGCCGCCGGTGTTGCCGGCCAGGATCGAATTCGCCAGCCGCAGCTTCCCGATGCTGTAAACTGCGCCGCCGTTGCCGCCGGCCTCATTTTTGAAAAAGGTCGCTCCGACAACGGTCAACGTTCCGGTATTGTAAATCGCGCCTCCGTCGCGGTCGGCTGAATTCTCGAACAATGTCGCATTCGCCACCGTCAGAGTTCCGGCGTTGTAGATCGCGCCGCCGAAATTTTCAGCGATATTATGTCGGAAGGTGGCGCCGTTTACCGTCAGCGAGCATTCCGCCGCGTTGAAAATCCCCCCGCCGTTCTGTTGGGTCGTATTGGCGTTGAAATCGGCGTTTTCCACCGTCAGCGTCCCGGCATTGTAAACCGCGCCGCCGGCGATGCCGGCCGCGTTATTGCTGAAGGTGGAATTGGTGATCGTCAGCGTCCCGGCATTGTAAATCGCGCCACCGTTATCAGCGGAATTGGAGTTGAACGTCACACGGTTCATCGTCAGGCTGCCCGCGTTGTAGATCGCGCCGCCGTCCTCGGCGAACCCCTCCGACAAAGTAAAGACGTTCATCCGGACCTCATTGTCCCGCCCGATGACGAAGAGCTGCGTCAACCCGCTGCCAACGATGGTGACTTCGCCGTTGCCGTTGATGATCAGCGGGTCATCCGCCGCAAAGCTCCCGGCTTTCACCGTCAATGCTCCGAGCGCGGGATCGAGCATAATGATGGTTCCGCTGAACAAATTCGCGAAGTCAACCGTATAACTGCCGTCGAACGCCCGGGTCCCCGCCGCGGCGTAGGCCAGCGCTTCGCGCAGGCTGATCCGGCCGTCGTAGGGGTCCACGAGGTCCAGATCGGTGTTGACCGTGAGCGACGGCGTTTCCCGGTGCATGGAGATCGCGCCGATGCCATACTCCGAGGAGGAATCGTACATCATCCGCGCCCGGCCGATCTGGTCGTGCTGCACCAGCTCCGTGGTCAGCGTGACCGCGCCGAGGTTCACCCAGCTCGAATTTTCGATATCGTAATACTGCAAATTGCCGCTGTTTTCGTCCACCTGCAATTTCGTTCCCGCGCTGGTGACCTTGACATCCGGCGTATTCTTGACCTCGAAATAGCTCTGGGTGATCCCGTCGACCACCCGGATCGAAGGTGTTTTGGTGGTGAAAATCTGGCTGGCCTGAACATTGGAATAAGAGTGCCATTCGGTCACGAAGGAACCGACCGCGGTGCCGTAAACTAAACCGATGGCGGTGATGTCGCCATTGCTATGGATATCTTTCCCGTCAGCCGGGGAAAGATTGTCGACAATGATGTCATTGACCAGGGTTATCGCCCCGCTCCGGACGAAGATTCCGCCGCCGCCGCCATTAGCGATGTTCCCGGTCAGGGTGGAACCGGCCACCGTCAGCTCGAACTTCGTGTCGCCGTTGAAGTAGATCGCGCCGCCGTCGTCGTTCGCCCCATTTCCGTAAAAGGTGGAATTCACCACCGTCAGCAGCCCGTTGCTGTAAATCGCCCCGCCGACGCCGGCCAAATTTCCGGTAAAGGAGGCGTTCGCGATCACCAGCGACCCGGTGTTGTAAACCGCCCCGCCGCCACCGCCGTCCGCCATATTCCCGGTGAACGCGGCGCCGGTCACGCTCAGAGTACCGGCGTTATAAATCGCGCCGCCATCGCCGCCGCTACGACCGTTTTGAAAGGTCATGCCGTTGAGGGAAACGCGATTGTCGGCGGCGATTTCCAGAATATGGGTAGCTCCGCCACCGTCGAGAGCGACCCGCCCGCCGCCCTCAATGGTCAAGGGAGCCGTCTTAAACTGCGGCGAATCGATGCTCAATGCTCCGAGCGTGCCGTCGAGCGTAATGGTGATCTCCGAGCCGAGCGAATCCGCGAAAGTGATCGTGTAACTGCCGTCCGCCGCCGTGAATCCCATCGCGGCATGGGCCAGCGCTTCGCGCAAGCTGATCAGGCCGTCATTGGGGTTCACCACATCCAGATCGGTGGTGACGGTGAGCGACAGCTGCTGCTGGACCGCGCCGGGGCTGTACTTGAAAAACGAATCCGCCGTCAAACGGTACCGCCCAATCTGGTCGCCCTGAAGCTGCACCGTGGTCAGCGCGACCGCGCCGATGGTGTACCACCGGCGGTTGCCCGGATCCGTCATGTCGTAATACTGCAGAAAACCGTTGCCGTCCACCTGTACTTTCGTACCCGCCATGCCGATCACCGCCTCATCCTTCAACTCGAAATAGTTCTGCGTTACGCCGTTGATTACTTTCCCGGCCGGAGTTGGAGAGTCGCCGAAAACATCCGACGCTTTGATATTTCCCCGGGAACCGGTGGCCGTACCGGTTTTCCCTGACAGCCCGCCATAAAAGGAATAGTAAAGGTCAGCCTGACCCACATAGAAATCGCCCTTAACGCTGTCGCGGTTGCCGACGAAAATGGAATTCACCGCTATTACGATGCCGGGGCTGTAAACCCCTCCGCCCTTGTTGGCGGTATTATCGTAAATGGTGGTTCCCACCACCAGCAGCGAGGCATTGCCGCTGTAAATCGCCCCACCATTGACAACAGCCTCATTCCCGAAAAATGTCGAATTCGCCACAGTCAGCGTCCCGGCATTGTAAATCGCGCCGCCGGAGCCCCCACTGTTCTCGCGGAAAGTGGCGGTATTTATGGTCAGACTGCTTCTCGCCTCACTGTAAATCGCGCCGCCGTTGCCAACTGCCGTGTTATGGTTGAAGTTGACATTTTTAATATTCAGCGTCCCGGTATTGGTGATGGCGCCGCCGTCACCGCCGGCATAACCGTTCCGAAAGGTCATATTGTTGAGGAAAACAAAATTGCCGGCGGCGATATTCAGGAGCTGGCTACCGCCGGAACTGTCCGTATGACCGCCATCAAGGGTGACCCGCCCTTCACCGTCAATGGTCAGCGGGGCATCTTTCGTAAACAACGCCGAATCGACGGTCAGGGCTTTGAGCGCGGGGTCGAGCGTGATGACGATGTTCGAACCGAGCGAATTTGCGAAAGTGACCGTGAAAGTGCCGTCCGTCTCCGTGATTCCCGCCGCGGCATAAGCCAGCGCTTCGCGGAGGCTGATTACGCCGTCGTAGGGGTCCAACACATCCAGGACGGTATCGACGGTGAGCGACGCGTCTTCCCGGATCATGGAAATCGCGCCGACGCTGTACTCTTCGGACGAATCATGGAGCTGCCGCGATCTGCCGATCTGGTCGTGCTGGAGCTGCGCCGTGGTCAGCGCATCGCGCCGAGGGTTTCCCATTTGAACGGGCCATCCATGTAGTAATACTGCAGAAAACCGCCGCCGTCCACCTGTACTTTCGTACCCATCGTGACGGCATCCACCCCGTCTTTCAGCTCGAAATAAATCTGCTTCACGCCGTTGATTTCTTTCTCGGCCGGACTAGGAGAATCGCCGAACACATCCTTCACTTTGATCTTCCCCCAGGAAGCGACGCCCTTGCCGATATTTCCCGACAGCTGCCCGTAAAAGGAATAGTAGAGGTCGAGTTCGGCATTCTGCGTCGACAGGTCGTTGGCGGCGGCCACGTCGGCGATGTTGCCGACGAGGATGGAATTGACCAGCACCAGCCTGCTGGCGGCGCCGTTACTGAAAATCGCGCCGCCTTCGCTCCGGACGCCTATGCCGGCGGTATTGTGGTAAAAGGTGGAACCCACCACCGTAAGCCGGCCTTTGTTGTTGTAAATCGCGCCGCCGTCGCCGGCGCTCTTCTGATCGTAAAATGTCGAATTCGCCACGGTCACCCGGCCGGCGTCGTTAAAAATCGCGCCGCCGCTTCCCATGACTGTGTTTTTGGAAAAGGTGGCGCTATTGATAGTCAACGTACCTGCCGACGTATTGTAAATCGCGCCGCCGTCACGGGCTGCCAGGTTGGTATTGAAGTTGATGTTTTCCGCAGTCAGCGTTCCGGCATTGTAAATCGCGCCACCGTTGTCGCCGCTATTGCCGCTGAAGATGGAATTCGTAACGCTCAGCGTTCCGGCATTGTAAATCGCGCCGCCAGTCTGGGCTTCGTTGTCCCGGGAGATTACCCGGTCGATGTCCACCTTGCTGTTGAACCAGTTGAAGACTGCTCCGCCCTTGGTCATGCCGACGCCATTGGCATGGCCGTTCTGCAGGATCAGATTGTACATGGCCACATCCGTCGCGCGGTTCCCGTTGCCGATCTCGAAGATCCGGTTTATGCCGCCGCCGTCGATGACGATGTACGACTCACCGTTCGCGTCGACCAGGTCGTTGCCGTCCTGATCCACTCCGGCGATCCGGATGTGGTCTTCCCGGAGAATCTGGATTTTGCGGTCCAGAACGATGGTTTTCTTGTGGTTTGGATCAGTCGTGAAGAAAGCCTTGTCGAACCTGACCTCATTGCCCGGCATAAACACTTCCGTTATCTGGTTGTCTTTATCGAGAACAAACCACGAGGCGCGCCCGGCGTATTGAATCGCGTCCCGCAGGGTGGTCACGTCGTCGAACGGATTGGTATGATCGGAGGCGGAGTCCAGGTTGGTGTTCACCACGATATCGGGCTTATGGGCCTGCAAGGCGTAAGCGCCGATGTTGTAGCTGGAAACGTCAGTCCGGGAGATACCGTTCTGCCCGGCAGCGAACATCAGCGCCACGGCGTTGTCGCCGAGCCCGAAATTGACCGCTCCCACCGTCGTAATGAAGTCGATGTTGCCGCCGCCGTCCATAGAGACCCAGCTACCGGAGTCGATGCTCCAACTCGAGCGGTAGTAAAAATTGCCTTCCCAGAGTTTGTTGAAATCCGCCGGGCCCGAATTTTTCTTCCAGCCGACCAGCGTGCCCTCGATCGCGCCAACGCTGTCGGCATAAATTTTTACCATTCCGTCCTGGAAGATCGGCATTTCGTCATTCCGGTCGACCAGCTCCCACTTTCCGGAGGTGTTGTCCTTGTCCCATTTGGCATGAAAGGTTTTATCGACGTCGGACGCGATATTGCTTTCGCCGTCCGAGATGCTGGACGTCATGGTAATGACGCCGTATACGAGGAAAGAGCGGGAGAACTTGGCGGCTTCCCCCCCGATATCGTTCGCGGCGGTGGGATCGTCCCCGGTATAATTGCCGACGACGATGCTGTTGATCACTTCGAGATTGGCATTATTATAACCCGGATCCATATAGATGCCGCCTCCGCTGTCCGCTTTCTGGGCCGAATTTCCCGCCAGCGTGGAGTTCACCACGGCCACCTTTCCGCTATTGGAGCCGGAATAGATACCGCCGCCGTTACCCTCCGCCCGGTTGCCGTAAACCGTGGAATTCACCAGTATGAGAGTCCCGAAATTGCTGACGGTTCCGCCATTGTTCCCCGCCGTATTGTAAATCGCGCCGCCGCATTCCGAGGCGGAATTGCCGCTGAAGGTGGTCCCTGTGATATTCAATATTCCGGAATTGCCGATGGCGCCGCCAGAGGTGGCGGAGTTGTCGGTAAAAACGGAATCTTTGATGTTCACCACAACCTGATTGTGAATCGCGCCGCCGGTGTCGCCGGAATCGCCGCTGAAGAGGCAATGCGTGATGTTCAGCGTTGCGTTATTCCAAATCGCGCCGTCGCCGCCGTTGTGAAACGCCAAATTCTCCAGCGTCACCGTAGTGGTGCAACCGTCGATCCGTAAAATATCGTCGGTGCCGTTGCCCTCCAATACGGTGTAACTCAATCGGTCCCCGCTGATGGTCAGGTCTTTGTCGATCGAGATGTCCGAAGTCAGGGTAACCTTGCCAACGGAGTCGGCAAAGGTGATTTCATCGCCGGAATGGGATTGACCGATCGCGTCGCGCAGGGAGCCGACGCCGTCGTTCAGGCCGCTGGTCACCTGAATGTTGTGCAGTTGGTATTCGTAACCGGATACGCTAATGCTGGCGGTTTCAATCACGCCATGATGGAATTCGAGGTCCCAGTCGCCGCCCAGTCCGGTGGCGTCGGTGCTCGCCGCCACGTCCGCGCCGGTGGCGTCGGCGATCATGTCGACGAGGTGCTGCCCGGCGTCACTCTTCGCCAGGTCGCAGCCGTAAATCATAATATCGCCGTGGTCGGTCAGGTGTTCGCCGACCGCGGCCCATTCGGCGGCATCGAAGTGATCGCCGTCAACCACCTCGCCATTCAGCACGAAGTAGCCGTCATTGCCGTGCGAAACGATGTGAATCGCGTCGTAATGCGTATCGGAGGAGTTCAGATAGTCGAGAATCTGGTCCATCGCGTCGGAGCCGGAATCGAGGTGCAGCACCTCCTGGTTCGGCGCAAGTTCGCCGAGAATCGCATCGGCGTCCATGACCGAAGAGTTGATGACCACCAGTTCCTTGCCGGTCGAGACGGATTCGCCGTGGTCGTTCAGCACCAGATGGTCGCCATCGACCGGGGCGGGATGCAGCAGATCGTCGAGCGCCGGGCCGACACCATGGTCGATAACCGGGCCGACGCCGTGGTCAACGCCGTGATCGAGCGCCGCATCGTCGATCACCGGCAGGTCGCCGTTGATGATTTTATCGACCAGCGCATCCACATCGGCGTTGTGCGCCGGATCGTCCGGCGCGTCGCCGGCGTCATGGTGAAGCGCCTGATCCGCCGGATTCTCCGGCGGCGCGTTCTTCAACGCGTCCCGGTCGTCCTGCGCCTGTTTTTCACCCTGGTTCACATTGGCGTTCGGATCGTCGTGCGCTGCTTCCGCCGCTTCGACGATTTCCACCGCCGCCGCCGCTTCGAACAATACCCGGTCTTCCAACCGAAACAGATCAAATTCACTTTTCATGAAACACCTCGTTATCTGGCAGGCTCAGTCGGAGGAGAAACCGCAACGTCGAGCTGCTCTTCCGCTTCGGTTATTTCCGCCTGTTCGGAATCGGCTTCCACATTGGCCTGTTCGGACTCATATTCCGCCCTGGCCTCTTCCAACTCGGCTTCGGCGCGGATACGTTCTTCGTCCAACTGATTTTTCAGCCCTTCCACCGTCGCCGCATGCAGATCCTCTATTCCGAGCGTATTCAACAACCGGAAATAAGAGACGTAATAGTTGCCGAGCGACAGATATTTTTCGATCTCGGTTTCGGTGGTGGCCAGACGCATGTGCGCAAGTTCCAACTGCGAGAGTTCGCCGGAAATTTCATCGCTGGCCTCGGCCTTCGCCAGATTCTTCCGATAGGCCGCATTGACCCGCACGTCGATGTTGTAACGCTCCTTGACCGAAACCAGATCCGCGTGGGCGATACGCACCTGCGCGATCACTCCTATCGCCTGCGCATAGCTCCTCGCCTCTTCCGCGTCGACCTGCGCACTGTAAGCCTGGTAACGGGAAATCTGCTGCGGCAGCCTCAACAGATTATAAGCGGCGCGGATACCGAGTTCCCACCAGGCGGAATGATACAGAAAACTGTTGTCCGAATTGGTGAAATCCACGAACATCCGCACATTCGGGAACATCATCGCAATGGTCTTGCGGCATTCAAGAACGTTGATATGCTTCTGCATGTCGATTTCATACAGCTCCGGCCGCTTCATCAGCGCGATCTGCTCCATCAATTCCATTTCCGGTAAAGTGAATTCCGGCACCTGGTCGAGAATTGAATCATCGACCTTGATCCGGGTGTTCGGATAGAGCCCGAGCAACGAACGCAGCTCGACGCAGGAATTGTCGTAACTGCGGATGTAATTCGTAAGCCGTTTTTCCATATCGATGAATTGACGTACCTCGTCAAAGGCGCGGAACGGCGAGATCTGCCCCGATTCACCCATCTGCTCGATCAGTTCGTAGCGATCTTTGCAATCCTCAAGCAGCCTAGTGGTTATGTCGATCGCCCGCTGGGCGGCGGCAACCTGAAAATAGACACGCACGGTATCGAGCACCAGATTCTGTTCGGCGCGGCGGGGAATCTGCTGCCGCAGCAGCATCCGGTCATTCGCCTGCTGGGTGTTGAAAAACGCCAGCCCGAAATCCAGCACACTGAGCGCCAGATCCACATTGAGATAGTTGACGTTGCGGGCCTGGCTCTGCGAATAACTGTACGTGCCGGAGCCTTCGCCGTGCAGTTGCTGGCTGCTTGAGGCCGGCGTGTTGGTGCGGCCGGTGAGGTTGTTGGAGACGTTGAGCTCCGGCAGCATCCCGAGCATCTCGCTGGTCCGCATTTCTTTCGCCACATTTTCTTCGAGCCCGAACACCTTCAGGTCGAGGTTATTTTGGACCGCAAGGGCGACGCACTTGTTCAAAGTCAACACCTTCTCCGAATCGATGTTGCTGTACTGGGCCCGTTCGAAGTGTTTGACCGCGTAGGCGATACGATCATCCTGATACTCATCGAAAGATTTGCAGCCGGCCAGAAGCACCATCCCGGCAGCCCCCACACCGACCAGCGTCCTGCAAATTTTCATCTTACGCTCCTTGTGACTGAAATAAAGTTGTTATATTTTGAGAAAAAATAGAGAACACTCCACCGGCCCAAGTCGCCGGACCGAAGAAGTGTTCTCTATATTTCTACCATGTATACGGGAAAAATAAAAAAACGAAGAAAATCCGACCAGGAATTTCATCGCCAGTGAGAAAAATATGAAAAGTTCAAGATTTCCGGGCAGAAAATATCCGGATTTTATGTAAAAAAATGAAAGGTCGATCCCCTGACATCCGGCTGGGTGAATATCAGAAGAGAAAGTTTCGGTACATGTGCCATGAGGTTTTTCTGAGGGAGGAATCGGTGTTTTTTTGTTCTTGCTGCATATGCAACGATTCCTCACAGACCATCCTTGAAATTTAAGCAATCAACATACAGTATCCAACCTCAGCAAATACTGTCTGAACCGTGAATATAACTCCCCCATCCTGAAAAAGCAAGACGAAAATTTATAATTTGTCTCCTGAATTTACTTTTCTTCCGTAGTTTTTGATATTATTTCCAGTTTCTTTTTTTATGCGTTAGTCTGAATTTATTATTTTTCAGAATAATGAAAACTAATTTAATCCGTCACTCTGACGATCAAATGACAGGGGAAGAAGCGAGTGACAATCACAATCAGAACTGCGGCGGCACTCAATCCCCGTAATGGTACGTTTCAGTTTTGAAATCGATATAGTCGATTCCCGGCGGCGTGTCGGGAGCATCGGACAACCTGACCGCGGTTTCGGCGGCGCGGACACCAAGATCGTGCAAATTGAACTTATGCACGACACAACTGCCGAACCAGCCGGAAAACGAACGCGGCGAATCGCTCGTCGCGGTACAGGGCAGTAGATTCAGATAGCTCTGCGTCGATTCATCGGAAAAAACGGTACCGACGTGCATTCTGCTCAAATCGCAGACCTGCAGCAGGAATTTGCTGGTCAGAATGAAGATGACATAATAACTGCACCAGAGTCCCTCCACATCGCGCAAAGGCGCATAGGCATCCGGCAGAATCGGGCTTCCCAGCCCCACTTCAACCAGATTTTGCGGGGCAATGCCGTTCTCCAGCAGAGTTTCCCGGTACCCCCTCGCCAATTCCAGAGCAAAGATATTGGCCGGGCGGGTGGTAATCAAGCCAAACTTACGGCATCCGCATTCCAAATGCCGCAGTGCGGCTTTCCTGCCGGTTTCCCACTCCCGGAACCGGATCTGATGGAATCCTGCATAATTCGTTCCGCCGTAAACGGAAAGGATCGGCGGCAACTTCGGATATTGCCGGAGTACCTCCAAAATATGTTCATAACTGTAAGGATCGGCATATTGCGGGGCGGGAATATGAATGATCGCATCCGCCTTGTTGTACAACATCGACTCGAAGGCTTTGGCCTCCAGTTTCCAATCTCCGCCGCAGGGATAGAGGGAAAAAACTTTCCGTGTCGAACCAACACCGGAGTAATTCCTTCGGCGATGTGCCCGCAAAGCATATTAGCCTGTCCGCCGGCGACGCAGGCGATCATATTCGATTTAGCGGAAAATAACGCTTTGGCGTGGCAGTTCACGTGAAAACCTACCTCGCGGGCTTTGGCATGGACCCGGTCATAAACCTCCCGTCTTGCCTGAGAGGTTGCTAAGGGATGCCTCAAAATACGGGAAGCCGTAGAAGGCGCTACGTTGCACAAAGCTGCAAATTCTCTGATATTCACGAATTTCCTCGAAATTATATAACGAATAAAGAGCTATATTAGCAGTCCATTGAACAAAATCAACCCAAGGCGGCTGGAATAACGAAAAAAGATCAAACGATTTGCCATTCCAGCAGCGAAAGGATTATAGTAAAAGGTCGGATTGTTGTTGACAAAAAAGGAATCTGTTTATGGGAAATCGTTGCGTAAGCAACATAACGCTCACAGAATTCCACAGACAGCAACCTCTCCGCACATGTGCCATTTTCTGCCGGGACCTGCATTTTTTATTGATTTTTTCTTATTTTTCACCCAAAAGCCATTCTCCGTCCACGTCTTTTCTTTTTCCGGCCTGTCTCCATGCCGGCTAGGAACCGTATTTCATTTTTTATCAACTCCAGTCAAGGAAGCTTTCATGCAAATTATCCGGGTTCCGCTGTTTGGCGGTTGTTTCCGTCAAAATAAAATCCTCACCTTCTTTCCGTGGCTCTCCGGCGGTTTCCCCGTTGCGGTGGCAATGCCGAACGCTGCACCTCACTGGTTTCCGCTGCCGGAGCATCACCTGGAAGTTTTCTGCGTGGGAGGCGCCCAGTTGGCCGCGTTCCTGACGGTATTGCTGTTTATCCTGTGGATGCGGAATCGGCGGAATTATCTCGCGCGAACGATCTTCCGCTACACGCCCACCCGGACAATGGTGCTGGATCGGCAGGGTAATCTGCTCTACTGGCAGGCGCCGGACCTCCAAAATCGCGAAAAGCCACAACATTATTCGGATCTCCTGATCATTCCGGACGCCGTAACAGAATTTCAAAAGGCGCTCGACATCACATTCCAAACCGAAAAGCCGCAGAACTGCGAATACACCCTGGCTGGCAAACGACGGCGGGCGCAGTTTGTCAAACTGCCGAAACGGATTTTCCGCCGGGACGCCGTATTGTGCATATCAACCGATATCGACGAACTGTACACCGCCAGGTCGAAGGCGGAAGCCATCGCCGAACGCTTTGAGTTGACCTTGAACTCCATCGGCGACGGCGTAATCGTAACCGATGCCGCCGAAAATGTCACCCTGGTCAATCCGGTGGCCGCCAACCTGACCGGCTATTCCTCCACCGACATGGTAGGCCGGAAGCTCGCCGATCGGCTCAGGTTGATTCGATACCCGGATGATGCGCCGGTCGTTTCTCCACTGGTCCAGGCCATCGAGAGCGGCGAACCGGTTCAACCGGCCAACCACACCGGCCTGATCGCGGCTGACGGCACGCGCCGGTATATCGCCAACAGCGCGGCGCCGATCCGCGATCGGCAAGGCGATATCACCGGAGCGGTGATGATCATTCGCGATATGACTTGTGAAAATGCGACTCGCGACTGGATTTATCGTCAGAAAGAGTTGCTGGAAAATGCTTCCACGACCATCAAAATCGTTTACTTCTGCTGCAGTTGCGACAAGGAGCGGATCGTTCTCAGCCGGATCGAATACAATGGGGAAATCTGGGGAAAGGACGCCGCCGGCAAACCACTCCCGGAAGATCAGTGGATTTCACCGGAGGACTATCCGGACTACCAGGAGAGCTGGCGCAAAATCCTCGCCGGGGAAGTGGAACCGGCCGCACCATCTCCGGCGGAAGTGCAAAAGCCACGCGTTCTGTTGGTGGATGATGTGCCGATGAATCTGAAAGTGCTTTCCGCCATGCTCCGGAAGCTCGACATTGAAAGCGTCTGCGCTTTGTCCGGAAAGGAAGCGTTGGCCATTTTACGGAAAAACTCGGATTTCAAACTGGTTCTGACCGACCTCTGGATGCCGGAAATTGATGGCGCGAAGTTGGCCAAAGAAATTCACCAGTCTCCGGAACTGGCCAAGTTGCCGGTCATCGCCGTAACCGCTGACGCGCAGGTGATTGGCGCGTCTGCAGCGGAATTTCAGGGTGTCTTATATAAACCAGTCACGATTAATAGCTTGAGAGATTTTTTCGCCACCTTTCCTTCCGGTAGGCCGGTAAATCCGATTTTCGGATAAATCCGGTTTGCGATGAAGTATGGTGTTTGGCAACATCTTGTTGAAGCGCTTCAACAAGAAAATGTTATCCGTATAAAAATGGAAGCGGTATGCTTGACAGACAAGCATCAAAGTGCATCCAAATGGAACCGGAGCTTTAAAAAAAGTGGCAAGCAAGGAATCGGCTACTCATGAGGAGGTCTCACCACAAAACTTCATATGGTCACCGCCTCTGACCGTGCGGCGGTTTCATTCTCACTCTCCGCTGGAAACACCAGCGATGGCCCGGATAGTGGGAACACAATCTAATTATCAGGTGGTGCGCAAGATGGGAGTCGAACCCACACCTCTTTCGAGACCAGATCCTAAGTCTGGCGCGTCTGCCAATTTCGCCACTCGCGCGGATAGGAAAGCGTCGAACTATAGCCCGTTTTCGGCCGCTTGCCAAGCCGAGATGTTCAAAAAAAGCAAAGTTGTCCGACTTTTGCCGGCTTCCTGCCTTGCGGAACAGTAACTTTGCTTTAAATTAAGCATGGATGACAGAATATTCGGAAAGTAGCCATTCTATGATTGATAACGAAAAAGAGGCCCGCAAAAAAATCGAATACGCGATCATCGTCGGCGTGCAGGCTCCCGGCGAGGAGCCCGGCATCGTTCACGAGCATCTCGATGAATTGCAGGAGCTGGCCCGGACGCTCGGGGTGGAAGTCATTGAGCGGATTGTCGTCAAATTGCACGCGGCGCCGATGGCGCAATATTTTATCGGCAATGGCAAGGCGGAGGAAATCTGCCGGCGTTTTCAGGAGCTGGAAGCCGATTCATTGATCTTCGACGTCGAATTGACCCCGTCCCAGCAGCGCAACTGGGAACGGTTGATCAAAGGCTGTGTGATCGACCGGCAGGAGATCATTCTGGATATTTTCGCCGAACGAGCTTCCACCCGCGAAGCGGTACTCCAGGTGGAGCTGGCCAGGCTGCAGTATTATTTGCCGCGCCTGACCCGGGCCTGGACGCACCTTTCCCGCCAGCGCGGCGGCGCCAAAGGAACCCGCGGCGAAGGGGAGAAGCAAATCGAAGCCGACCGGCGTCTGATTCAGAACCGGATTGCCTTTTTGAAAAAAGAACTGTTGACCATCGGCAAGCAACGGGTCACCCAGCGCAAAAGCCGGAGGCGCAACGCGGTTCCGCATGCCGCCATCGTCGGCTATACCAATGCCGGTAAATCATCGCTGCTCAACCGCTTGACTCAGGCGCAGGTCCTAACCGAGGACAAACTTTTCGCCACGCTGGATCCGACCACCCGCAAATTGACGCTCGACAATAACCAGTTGCTGCTGTTGACCGACACGGTCGGCTTCATCCGCAAACTGCCGCACTCGCTGGTCGAAGCGTTCAAATCCACGCTGGAAGAGGCGGTTTATGCCGATTTTCTGGTTCTGGTGCTGGATGTTTCCAGTCCGCAGTTGGAAGAACACTGGGAAACCACCATGCAGGTGCTGAAGGAGCTGGGCGCCGACCGGAAGGACATTCTGGTCGTCTTCAACAAACTCGACTTGCAACCGGATACATTGCGGCTGGCCCGGGCCAGAGGACTCTTCCCGTCCGGCGTTTTCGTCTCGACGAAAACCGGCGCCGGTTTCGATGAGTTGCGCCGCCGCCTGATCGATTACAGCAACCGTCAAACCCGTTTGCTCAACGTCAAGCTGCCGCCCAGCCGCCACGACCTTTCCGCGCTGGCCTATGCCAAAGGCAATGTCATGGAGGCCAAATATGACGACGACGGCTTTCTGCATCTGACTTTCAGCATCAATGCGGCGCTGCGGGAGAAATTCGAAGAATTCGCCGTATCAGTTTAACGAAAAAAAAATTTGGAGTGATCATTCATGCATCAATGGAAAATCCGCCCCAGTTTGCTGGCGCTGTCCTTCGGGCTGTTGTTCTCGCTGAACAGCATGGCGGAAGAAAGCGAATATTCGCCGTGGGAAGTGTGGCGGCAGGGATATTATCTTTATGCAAAAGGCGAAGCGCTGCAGAGCAAGGGCAACCTGGAAGCGGCACTGGAACAATTTCGGCAGGCGCGGGCCTGTTATGCCGAATTGAAAGAACGGCGGCCGGATTGGAAGCAGAGCATCATCGACGGCCGCATCAATATGTGCGACCAGGCGATCGGTGTCATTCAAACGACGCTGGGCAAGACCGTTCCGGCGTCGGAACCTGATTCCGTGCCTCCGGCCGTCCCCGCCGGGTCGCCGGTCGCCGTTTCCGCGGGCAATTCCGCGCTGGAGGAAGAGCTGGCCGC
Source organism: Victivallis sp. Marseille-Q1083 (assembly GCF_903645315.1). Lineage (NCBI taxonomy): Bacteria > Pseudomonadati > Lentisphaerota > Lentisphaeria > Victivallales > Victivallaceae > Victivallis > Victivallis sp. Marseille-Q1083. Next base: position 634,021 of record NZ_CAHJXL010000002.1, on the reverse strand, counting down.
CTATAAAAAACGCTTGCTGGAAGCGTTGAAAGAACTGGAAGAAAACCGGCAGGAGCTCCGCCGTCACCAGACCAACCGGACCGAAATTGAAAATCTGATCAAAGAGAAGCGGATCGCGGAGGAAAACTACGAATTGCTGCTGCGCCGTTATGAAGCGCTGGAGAAAAAACTCAGCCAGCCGGACAGTGAAAAAAATGAAATCAAGAATCAACTGATCAATGAACGGCTGAACCGGGAGTTGCTGGCCAAGCGGTTCGCCACTTTCCAGGAGGATTTCAAGAAACTGCAGGAAGAGCTCAACGGAGCAATTCAGGAACGAAATCAGAGCCGGGAAGCGGAAAAAAACGCCAGGGAACGGGTTAAAACTCTGGACTATGAGAACGCCGCCCAGATGCAGAAATACAATGATCTGTCGAAAACGCATGGTGAGGTGTCCAGCCGTTTGAGCCAGGTGCTCAAAGAGCTGGAGCAATTGAAAAAATTGTCCGGCGAGAAACAGGCCGAAATCGACAAGCTCAACCATTGGTTTGTCGACGCCAAAAACGGCACGGAAGGCGCCAATCGAATCAATGCCGACCTCTTTCTTGAAAATCAGACGTTGCGGGAGAAATTGGATCAGTTGCGGACCGACACGGAGCAACAGCAGCGCGATCTGCTGCTGCAACAGGATAAATTGCGTGAAAACAATCTGGAAATGGAACAGTTCCGCGATGCGCTGAAAACGATGAACAGCCGCTATTCCACCGTTTCCGAAGAGAACCGGATCCTCAACGAGCAATATGAACGGCTGCAGAAAGCCGATGCCGAAGCGCTGGAAGAACTGAAAACGTTGCGGGAAACCGCTCGCCGGCAGGAAGAGAATTTGCAGGAGTGGATGGACAAAGCCGACAAACTGCAGAGCCGTTTGAACAGCAGCAATGATTCCCAGTATCAAAATGCCCTCGCAGTCGACGAGCAGAATAAAACGTTGACGACCGAACTGGCCAATCGCCGCCGGGAAGTCGAAACGCTGCAGGCCGGTTTGACGGAAGCGAAAACCCGCCAGGAGGAAGCGGAAATGTTGGCCGAGGAAGCCAAGAAGGCCTTCATCGAATTGAAAGCGTCGGTGGTTTCACTGGAATTGGCGGCCCAAAAAGCGGAACCTCTGCAACGGGAAGTGGAGTCGTTGCGTGCCGTCAAGGGGCAGTTGGAAACGCTGCAACGGGAATTGAAATTGGCGAATGAAAAATTACAGGCTCAGGCGCGGAAACAGACGGATCTTACCGCTTTGCAACAGGAAAATCAGAAATACGCCGAATTGGAATCCCGCCTGGTCCTGACGGAGCAGAAGCTTCAGTTGGCACTGAACGACCGGGAGCAATTGCGGGAAGCGAACGCCGCGCTGAAAAAGCAGAATTCACAGGATGAACGGGTAAAAGAACTGGAAACGGCCAATGCCAAATTGCGTGAACAATTGCTTCAGGCCAAAGTGACCCCGGAAGAATCCCAACCGCGCCCGGCGGTCCAGCCGGAAGCCCCGACGCCGGAAAAAATCGCCGAATTTCTGAAAAATGGTCAGGAAGCGGAAACGCGCGGCGCCAATGAAGTGGCAATCTGGAATTACCGGCAGATTCTGGCCGGCGAACCGGATCACTTCGAGGCGAATTTAAAACTGGGAACGCTGTATCTGCTTCAGGAACGTTACGGCGAAGCGGCGGAAGCGCTGCAACTGGCGGTTTTGCGCGACGGCGAATCGCTGCCGGCGGTCGTTCAGTTGGCCCGGGCGCTCAACGGCCTGGAGAAATACGGCAACGCGCTGGCCCTGCTGGAAAAACCGCTGCAGAAGCACCCGGACGATTACCAACTGTTGCTGGCAGTCGGCACCGCCCTCGCCCGCAGCAACCAGCCGCAGGAAGCGGAAAAGATGTTGAACCGGGCGATCGACCGGGAGCCGCGGGATATTTCCGCCCGCCGCGAACTGGCGCTGGTCATCGCCGAGAACGACGCCGCCCGTCAGGAAGAGGCGGTCCGGCTCTATCAGGCCGCCCGGGAACTGGGCTTGCCGCCCGATGCCAGATTGGAAGAATTGCTGAAAGATGCCCTTTCCGACCAGAAGGAGACGATTGAATTCCTCTACCAGGCCGCCGCCGAAGCGGAAAACGGTGAAGATTTCGATTCGGCCATCTGGTATTACGAGCAGCTTTGCCAACTGGATAAATCCGGCCCGTTGCCGATCAACAAACTGGCGTTTGCCCAATTGCAAAACGGCAACGCCGAGCTGGCGTTGAAAACCATCCCGCGGGAAACGGCCGATCCGGCCGGATTGTGCATCGCAGCGCTGGCGGAATTGGAATCGAATCAGCTGCCGGCAGCGGCAGATTTGCTCTCGCTGGCGCGGGAGCGCAATGGGGCGCAGCCCTGGATGCCGGCAGAGGAATATCAGCCCGTGGCGGATCGGTTGGCCGACCGGCTGGCGGCCACGCCGCCCCCAGAGCAATCCGCCGAATGGCAGCGGGTCATCGAGGCGTATCAACAACTCATTCAAAAATAACTTTGCGAGGAGGTTCTGCAAATGTTGAATTTTTCATTTTACAATCCCGTCCATGTCGAATTCGGGAAAGATTGCGTGGCCAAATTGGCCGAATTGGCCCCTGCCGGTAAAATCATGTTGATTTACGGCGGCGGTTCGGTAAAACGCAACGGCGCTTATGATCAGGTAAAAGCGGCATTGGCCAATGCCACGGTGGTGGAATTCCAGGGTATCGAACCCAATCCGCGCTATGAAACCTGCATGAAAGCGGTGGAATTGGCCAATGCGGAAAAAGTCGACTTTCTGCTGGCGGTCGGCGGCGGTTCAGTGCTGGATGCGACCAAATTCATCGCCGCAGCAGCCAAATACGAAGGTGAAGACCCCTGGGATATCCTGGCCAAATTCGAAGAAGGCGACCAGGTCAAGGCTGCGCTGCCGCTGGGAGCGGTGATGACGCTGCCGGCCACCGGTTCGGAGATGAACTGCACCGCGGTCATTTCCCGCAACTCGACCAATGAAAAATTGCATTTCGGTTCCGAATTGGTCTTTCCGAAATTTTCGCTGCTGGATCCCGCGTTCACCACCACGCTGCCGGAACGGCAGACCGCCAACGGCCTGGTGGACACTTTCGTCCATACCGTCGAACAGTACGTGACGATCGATGTCAATACGCCGCTGCAGGACCGGATGTCCGAAGGAGTTCTGCAAACCATCGTCGAACAGGGGCCGCTGGCGTTGGAACAGCCGGACAATTACGATATTCGCGCCAACATTTTCTGGTGCGCCACCGTCGGCTTGAACGGCTGGCTGGGCTGCGGCGTCATGCAGGATTGGGGCACTCATATGATCGGCCACGAGCTGACCGCCATTTACGGTCTGGACCATGCCCGCACCCTGGCGATCGTCCTGCCGGCGTTGTGGAACCGGCTGCGGGAGCAGAAAAAGGCGAAGTTGCTGCAATACGGCAAACGGATTTGGGAAATCAGCAATCCGGATGACGACACCGCGATCGACCGGACGATTACGGCGACGGCCTCCTTTTTCAATTCGCTCGGGGTCCCGACCTCCCTGGCCGATTACGGCATCGATCCGCAGGAAGCGGCCCAAGCCGTGCAGGAGCGTTTTGCCAAGCGGCGGGAAAAGTATGGCGAAAAAGGCAATATCGACGCGAAAATGGCTTATGAAATCGTCAGCAAATGCTGACGGTTGAAATTCGGTAAAACCGGATCAAAACAAAAAAACTTGGCCGGCGGCAGGAATTTTCCGCCGCCGGCCCAATTGATCAATCGGTTTATTTTCGTATCGTCCTCAAGCAAAGAGATCCAGCATCGATTCCCGGCGCGCCGCCCAGAGCATTGCCATGCCGATCGGCGCATTGGTCCAGCCGCTGTAGACACTGCCGGCGCCGCCCTCATAACAGTTGCCTCCTCCCCAATGACGGGCCTGCAAATCGTACATACCCCGCCAACTGCCGCGATACTGCAACGCCGCACCGTCGTCCTGAATGCTTTCAAGCAACCGCAGCAATTTGGCATAGGCCTCCGCATACTCTTTTTTCGGACAGACCCGGCAGAGATTCTGAAGTCCCAGCAAAGCCCAGTTGGCGGTGTAAATGGTATCGACCAGATGAGCGCCCTTCGGTGCTTCGTGATGTTCAGATGGCAAATTGCCGGTCTCGCGGTCCATGCGAACCAGAATGCGGTCGCCGATCGCCAGAGCCAACCGCCAATAGAAGTCATCCTGAAACAGTTTAAACGCCGCCGTCGCACCGATCAGCCCATAAGTCAATTCACTGGCATTGAAATCCGCCAGATGATCCGCCATGTACTGATGGTAACGCCGTACCAGCCAGACATATTTCTCCTGCGGGTCAACCGCGCAGGCCGCCAGCAGCGCCATACAGGGCGGCACCCCCCAGTGCGGCAACTGCAGCCAGCCGAGCCATTTCTCCTGCGGGTCGCGCCAGATGCCCGGTTCCCCCGGAAAACTGTGATGGATGGTTCGGTCGAGAGCGTTCGCCAGCTCGCCGGCCAGCTTCAACCCCCAGCCGGTCATGCCGTACTTCCGGTCCCATTGCGGATAACGCCGTCCTAACACCAACTGCAAAGCGGCCACCCAGCCGTTGTCATCCAGCCAATGGGAAAAGGCCCCCGGATTGATATGGGACCAGTTCCAGATTCCGCTTGGCGCATTTTTATCGGCACGAATCAGCAAACCGCTGCGAAAATACAGAAAATCCAGAATGTTTTCGGCTATTTTCCGATATTTTTCCTGCTGCAGCGTATCGGCGGCCAATGCAAAATAGAGGACCGCTTCAAAATTGCAGTCCGCCCGTCTGGATTCGATGACACACCAGGAATCATGCGGCGTTTGCGCGGGAAAATCGGTAAAAATCCTCTCAGTTTCCGGATTGCCGGCGGTCTCCAGAATCCGTTCCGCCACGCCCCAGCGGCCATCCGCCGGCTCCATGATCGTCGACTGTTCGAACCAGTCCAGATTTCGTTTGATTGTCTGTCGTAAGCTCATAACGTTCTTTTCCATTTCATTTTTCCATACGAAACAGAACGGTTGCCTCGGCAACCGTTCTGTTAATCAATGAGCAAGCGGGAATTTCCCGGTCACCGTTTCGGCTTGAAGGGGCCGCAGGCCGGCAGCGCGGCCGGTTTGTTCCAGCAATTCTTCCAAACTTGTTCCAGGCCTTTCTTCATGACGGCATTGCCGGGATTGGCGATGTTGCGGTATGAGAAAAAGATTTCGCCTTTGATTTCCGGATATTTGCCGTTGTAACGGAGCTGGTCGACGATTTCCATCGGATTCTGCCAGATGCTTTCCTCGCCCAGGCGGTAAGGCGCCATGCCGATGTACAAATTCACATTGGTCCCGCGCACCGTGTAGGCCCACCAGTCGGCCAGCGCGGCATAAGCCGCCACCTTATGGGCGAAGGGCCAATACAACTGCGGCGCGATGTAATCGATCCAGCCCTCTTTGACCCAGCGGCGGGTATCGGCATACTGCGAATTCAACGCTTCGGAACCGCGGGTCAGCGAACCGAATTTCTGCTCCGGCGAATAATTCGCCCAGATGCCGAACGGACTGATGCCGAATTGAACCTGCTTGTTGTTGATCCGGTTGTTGGCGGCGATGGCGCGCGAAACACTCTGGATCAAGGTATTGACGTTCTCGCGCCGCCAATCCTCGATCGACTGCTGCCGCTTGTTCTGGCGCTGGTAAGTATCTTTGTCCACGTTGCCGACGCCGCCATAAGGATAAAAGTAATCGTCGAAATGAATCGCGTCGACATCGTAATTGCTGGCCAGTTCCCGGACAGTGTCGACGACGAATTTGATCACTTCCGGTTCTCCCGGATTCAAAATCAAAGTCCGCTGGCCGTTCTTCGGAACATCCAGCACCAGATGCGGATTCTGTCTGGCAAAATTTTTGTCGCTCAATGAATTCAGATAAGCCGATTTGCTCTGGTCGGTGCTGCCGACCACCCGGTAGGGATTGAGCCAGGCGTGAAACTGCATGCCGCGCTTGTGCGTCTCCTCGATCATGAACGCCAGCGGATCGAACCCCTTGATTTCAACGCCCTCTTCGCCGGTCAGGAAACGCGACCAGGGATTCAGGCCGGAACGATAAAACGCGTCGTTGGTCGGCCGCACCTGAAAGACGATGAAATTGAAATTCTTGCTTTTCAGGTCGTCGAGAATCTGCGTGAACTGCTTTTTGAAGGAAGCGGCAGTCCGATGCTTGCCGAAATCGATATTCTGGACTGTCGCCACCCAGGCGCCGCGCGCTTCGGTGGTTTTGGGGTGATACTGGGTCGGAATCAGCACTTTGCTGTTGGGCGCGACCGTACCGGCATACGGCACCGGTTTCCCGGCTTGATCTTTATAAATCATCGTCTCCACCCTGGGGGCGGCACTCAGCACCATTGGTATCGACATCATCATCAATACCGTCCATCTGGCTATTCCATTCATAACTTCCACTCATCGTTAAAATTGAATCTTCGGCGCTCTGCTGGGTAAAAACCAGCTCCGTTCTCGCTATATAGAATAGCACGGCAAAGGGAGTTTATACAAATAATAATTGAAAAAAATAACTGCTTTTGCACGGAAAATGTTCCGCCGGCAGCCGAATATCTCCCGGCTGAGGCTTGTAAAATCCCCGGCACAGTTCTATTGTACCGGATATTCGGAACAATTCAAAAAATGAGGTATCTCAAGTGATCAGACAAATCCTCTGTGCCGTGGCATTCTGCTTCGGCGTAACGACGCTGCAGGCCGCTGACGACGCCATGCGTTTCGCGGTATTCAGCGATGTCCACGTCTCGCCCGGCATAGACAACGAAACTTTTCTGAAGCGGAGTGTCGATGAAGTCAATGCGGATTCTTCGATCGAATTTGTCATCGTATCCGGCGATTTGAGCAATTCGGGCGCCAACGCCGAACTGGATGCGGTCAAAGCGCAGCTCGACCGGCTGCAGGTACCCTGTTACGTTATCCCCGGCAACCATGAAACCAACTGGTCGCAGAGCGCCGGTTTGCGGATTCTGGAAAACTGGGGCGACGACCGTTTCGTCTTCCGGAAAGGCAATTTCATTTTCATCGGCTTCAGCACCGGGCCCTATATGAAGATGGGCGACTCCAACGTAAAATCCCAGGATATCAAATGGCTCGACCGGACGCTGGCGGCTATGGTCAAAGCGGGTGATCGGGTCATCTGTGTCGGACACTGTCCGTTTATCGGCGAACAGGGCGGCATGAACAATTGGAGCGACGTCGTCGATGTGTTGAAAAAATACGACACCGCCGCGACGCTGCACGGCCATTTTCACAGCTATCAACTGCGCAACATCGACGGCATCCCGGGCATCCTCTTCCGTTCACTGGTGATGGACGGCACCGGGCCGGGCTACAGCATCGTTGATTTGAACGACCGGGAACTCAAGGTATTCAATAAGGTGCTGGGGGAAGCATTGCCGGCTGAACCGGTTTTCGACATCGATTTTGCCACGTTGAGCGCCTTGAAGGATCTGAAACCGGAAACCCGGCCGGACCCCGACAGCTTCAGGGAGCAGCCGGCCGACGCTGAAGTGGAACTGGTGCTGGACGACGGCAGTTCGATGTTTTCCGGCCTGTCGGTCGACGGCGACGTTCTCTATTATGCCAATTCGCTCGGCGAAGTCAAAGCCTACGACTGGAAAAACGGCCGTTTGCGGTGGAGCCGCGATCTCGGCAGTGCGGTTTATTCGACGCCGCTCTACGGCGACGGCGTTGTCGTAGTCGGCAGCCCCCACAATGCCATCCTGGGATTGAATGCCGAAAACGGCGAAACGCTCTGGAGCATCGAAACCGCGGCGCCGGTGGTCAACGACGGTTTGATCGTCGGCGATAAACTGTATATGGGAGCCGGAATGGGCGACTTCCTGAAAATCGACCTGAAGAGCGGTAAAATCGACTGGCGGTTCTCCGGAGTCAACGGCATTTTTCAAGCGCGGCCGGCCGTGGCCGGCGGCAAAGTGGTATTTGGCGCCTGGGACCGCCATCTGTACTGTCTGGATGAAGCGACCGGCAAGGAGTTATGGCGCTGGAACAACGGCAAAGCCGGGGTGCTGCTGTCGCCGGGCAATTGCATTCCTGCCCTGACCGGCAACAAGGTCATCATCGTGGCGCCGGACCGTTATATGACCGCGTTCACGGCGGACGGCGGACAGCAGTTGTGGCGCGACAATCAATACAAATATCGCGAATCGATGGGCATTTCCCCCGACGGCAGTACGGTTTACGCCAAGACGATGGACGGGGAATTGATCGCCGTTTCGACCGAAACCCCGGAATACGAATTGCGCTGGCGCTGCGATACCGGCATGGGCTACGAACATACGCCGAGTCCGGTGATCGAAACCAAAGGACGGATTTTCCTGGCCTCGCGGACCGGCATGCTGTATTGCGTCGATGCCGTCACCGGCAGATTGCTCTGGCAGTACAATTGCGGCAACTCCCAGGTCAACAACTATTTTCTGGATGAAGACGGCAATTTGTACCTGACGCTGGTGGAAGGTAAAATTTACAAGGTGACGCTGCCGTAGACAATTCTTTCAGCGATCATTAAAAAAACCGTCCCGATCCTGCGATCGGGACGGTTTTTTAATCCGAACGTTTATTGAATGGCTGCCGTCGCAGCGAAAACTGCCTGCAAGTCGTCAAAATGCAATACCGCCAGATGATCCTTCGGCGTGGAGTCGGC